>JBGOTT010000139.1:0-9853 GCA_041476585.1 Gammaproteobacteria bacterium
CACCGATGCCTCGGCTGCCGGGGCGTCTTCGAGGGTTGTTGCGCCTTGAGCGCCTTCGCGCATTCACCGCGCGGTTCGAGTACCAGCCCACGTAGCGCACCAGATGCTCGTGCCGATCGGGGATGTGTTTGCACAGTAGTTCCAGCCACTGGGCGCCCGGCATCACCTGAAAGTTTCTCTTAAGCCCCAGGTGCATCTTCGAGCGGTAGATCACCGTGCCGGTGGCCGCGTCCTCGCACAAATGCGCGACCGATTCACTGCAGACGCGCCCTTGCGGATGCCGGACTGATTTCAGGTCAATCGACGCGCGCGCCCGAGGTCTTGACGATCCCGGCCCACTTCACCACCTCCCCGCGGATCTGCGCGTTTGCCTCGTCCGGCGTGCTCGCCGCGGGTTCATCGCCCGCGCGGAGGAAGCGCTCGCGCGTCTCCGCGTTCTTGCGCACCTTCAGCATCTCGGCATTCAGGCGGGCGACAATCTCGCGCGGCGTGGCGGCGGGCACGAGGAACGCCCACCACGAGTTGGCTTCCAGGCCCGGAACCCCGGATTCGATGAACGTCGGCGCATTGGGCATGGAGGCCGAACGCTTCGCGCTCGTCACCCCGATGACCTTGAGCCGCCCGGCGGCGACGTTGACCTGCACCGATGGAATGTTGTCCATCAGCATGGGCGCGTGGCCGCCCACCACGTCGCCGGTGCCACCCGCCGCGAACGGCACAATCAGGGCGAGGGCTCCTCGCTTCCTATTCGCCCTCACGCACGCGCAGTAGAAAGGAGGCGTCCATTACATCTCCGGTTGCTTCCGGCTGGAGCCGTTGCCAGGTGGGCCTTGCACCCACTGGAAAGCGCCGCCTTTGCACGGCGCACGTCGCAAGCATGCGTTGCTCTCGTTCCGTTATGTCCCCCGTTCATGCAACACGAGGGCCTACGGATACCGCCCCAGCAACTCCGTCGCGTGTTTGCGCGTAGTAGCAGTAATTTCAGTCCCGCCCAGCATCCGCGCCAACTCCTCGATGCGCGCGGCGCGGTCGAGCCGCGTCACGCCGGTCGAAATCCGCGCGCCTTTCTTCGTGCCGCCGGTCTTCGTCACAGACCACTGCTCATCGCCCTGCGCCGCCACCTGCGGCAAATGCGTGACGCACAACACTTGGCGCTCGGTACCCAAGGCCTGCAGCGAGCGACCGACCACTTCCGCTACCGCACCGCCGATCCCCGCATCCACTTCGTCGAAAATCAGCGTGCCCACGGGTGATGATTTTGCCGCGACCATCTGGATCGCGAGACTGATCCGGGACAACTCGCCCCCCGAGGCGACCTTGGCGAGTGGCCGCAGCGGCAAACTTGGATGCGAAGCAACCTGGAATGCGACGTCCTCGCGGCCATAAGCCGACGGCTCTTCAAGTGTCTCAATTGCCACAGCGAACTTCCCTCCAGCCATCGCCAGCTGCTGCATCTTCGCGCTCACCGCCTTGCCCAACGCCTGTGCCGCGGCGCGCCGCTTCTGCGAAAGCGCAGACGCATTGCTGTCATAGAGCGCCCTCGCCGCCTCGACCTGCTTGCGCAACGCTTCCGGATTTCCGGCCAACTCAAGCTCGGCAAGCCGCGTAGCGAGGTCTCTCGCCAGCTGCCAAAGCTGCTCCGGCCGCACGCGGTGCTTGCGCGCAGCCGCGTGCAGCGCCTCGATGCGCGCCTCCGTGGAGCGCAGCGTCTCCGGATCGAGCTCGATGCGCGCGGCGTAGCGGCGCAGTTCGCGCACCGCCTCTCCCGCCTGGATTTCTGCGCCGGCCAGCATCTCGACGATCGGCGCGAGCGCCTGGTCGTGTTCCGACAACTCGCGCAACCGCTGCGCCACTGCGGCAAGTCGCGCGACAAACGCGCCCTCGGATTCCGAGAGCGCTTCGAGCGACGACTGCGCGCCGGCGAGCAGGCTCGAGCCGTGCGCGAGGCGCGAATGCTCCGCGGCGAGCGCGTCCCACTCGCCTTCGGCCGGCGCAAGCTTGTTCAGCTCCTTCACCCGGTCCTCGAGATCCGCGCGCTCGGCCTCGCGCTGCGCGAACCGGGTTTCCGCCTCGGCCGCGAGCTGCTCGAGCCGCCGCCAGCCGCGGAACGCGTCGGCCACGTCTTGCGCGAGCGGCTCCAGCCCGGCATGCGCGTCGAGCAATGCGCGCTGCGCCGCGCCGCGCAGCAGCGACTGGTGCGCGTGTTGCCCGTGGATGTCGAGAAGGAATTCGCCCGCTTCGCGCAGTTGCGCAACCGTCGCGGCATGCCCGTTGACGAGCGCGCGCCCGCGACCGCTGCGATCGAGCGTGCGGCGCAGCAGCAGCACGCCCGGATCGCCGCCCAACGCGTGCTCATCCACCCACGCTGCAAGCGCTCCGCGCGCGGGGACATCGAATTCCGCGGCGACTTCCGCGCGCTCCGCGCCATCACGGATCACCGACGCATCGGCGCGCCCGCCCACAGCCAGTTCGAGCGCATCGACCAGGATCGACTTGCCAGCGCCGGTTTCCCCGGTGAGCACCGTGAACCCCGGATGGATCTCGAGTTCGAGGGCCTCGACGATGACGAAATCGCGGATGCTCAGTTGGCGAAGCACGGCCTGCAGTGCGTTTTCAGTTTCGCTCCACCGCCTCGGACCATCGCAGCTTCTCGCGCAGCATCACGAAATAGCTGTAGCCGGGCGGATGGATGAAGCGGATCGGGTCGCTCGAGCGCTTGAGCCGCAGCCGGTCGCCCTCGGCGAGATCGGCAAGCGCCTGGCCATCGAAATGCGCGCGCGCGTCGCCCGAATGCCGCACGACGATTTCGATGGTGCTGCGGTCGCTGATACTCACCGGGCGCGCGGTGAGCGTGTGCGGATTGAGCGGCACCAGCGTGAACGCCGGCAGGCTCGGGTGCAGGATCGGCCCCTGCGCCGACAGCGCGTACGCGGTCGAGCCGGTCGGCGTGGCGACGATCACGCCGTCGGAGCGCAGCCGATACACGAACTCGCCGTCGACGTAGACCTCGAATTCGATCAGGCGGCCCTGGGCGCCCTTGTTGACCACCGCGTCGTTGAGCGCGAGCGTCGCGAGCAGCGTCTTGCCGTCGCGCACGATTTCGGCGTCGATCAGCGTGCGCTCCTCGGTGGAATAGCGCCCGGCCAGGATGGCGCCGATCGACGCGCGCATGTCTTTCAGCGCGATGTCCGTCATGAACCCCAGCCGCCCCTGGTTGATGCCGACCACCGGCACCTTGTGGCGCACCAGATTGCGCGCTGCAGCCAGCATGGTGCCGTCGCCGCCGATCACCACCGCGAGATCGGCCTGCGCGCTGTCGGCTTCCGCAAGTACTTCGCAGCCCTCCCCGCGCACAAACCCGGCCAGCGCAACGATCGAATCCGCGATTTCGGAACTGGGGGACTTGCCGATCAGGACGACCCGGCGGAAAGCGGTGGGCATCGGCCAATTAAAACACACGCGCCGCGGCGCGCCAAACAAGGCGCCGCCGCGCGCAGAGAGGTCCCGCCACGCTCGCGCGGCGCTCTGATCGGCCGGCAGCGGCTTGTGTAGAATGACCCGCATGCTCGACAAGCGCGCCCGGATGCTGCTGAAGACCCTGATCGAGCGCTACATCGCGGACGGGGAACCGGTCGGCTCGCGCACGCTGTCGAAGTCCTCCGGGCTGGACCTCTCGCCCGCGACCATCCGCAACGTGATGTCCGATCTGGAGGACATGGGATTCATCGCCAGCCCGCACACCTCCGCGGGCAGGGTCCCGACCCCCGCCGGCTACCGTTTCTTCGTCGATTCCCTGCTGGTGGTCAAGCCGCTCGGCAGCGCGCAGATCCACCATCTCGAGGACAGCCTGCAGCCGGACAACCCGCAGCGCGCAGTGCAGGCCGCCTCCACGCTGCTGGCGGACCTGACGCGCTTCGCCGGCGTGGTGATGGCGCCGCGGCGGCGCTCGCTCGCCTTCCGCGCGATCGAATTCCTCAAGCTCTCCGAGCGGCGCGTGCTGTTGATCGTGGTGACCCCCGACGGCGACGTGCAGAACCGCATCCTGTTCACCGAACGTGAATATTCTCCGGCGGAACTGGTCGAGGCGGCGAACTACATCAACCAGAACTACTCCGGCCAGAGCATCGAGGAAGTGCGCGGCCGCCTGCACGCCGAGCTGCACGACATCCGCCAGGACATGATCGGGCTGATGAGCACCGCGCTCGAGGTCGGCACCCGCGCAGTCGCGGAGACCGGCGAGCAGTACGTGATCACCGGCGAGCGAAACCTCCTGTCGGTGCGCGACCTGTCCTCGGACATGACCCGCCTGCGCCAGCTGTTCGAGCTGTTCGAGCGCAAGACCTCGCTGATCCAGATCCTGGATTTCAGCCTGCGCGGCCAGGGGGTGCAGATCTTCATCGGCGGCGAATCGGGCGTATCCGCCCCCGATGACGTGGCGGTGGTCACCGCGCCGTACAAGGTCGACGGAGAAGTCGTGGGCACGGTGGGCGTCATCGGTCCTACGCGCATGGCCTACGACCAGGTGATTCCGATCGTCGACGTCACGGCCAAGCTGCTTTCATCGGCGCTCTCGCTGAACCCGGCATGACCGCCGGGATGGCCGAGGGGCCGCCGCGCGTCGGCGTGCTGCTGGTCAACCTCGGCACGCCCGAAGCGCCGACGCCTGCGGCGGTGCGCAGCTACCTGGCGGAGTTCCTTTCCGATCCGCGCGTCGTGGAACTGCCGCACCTGCTCTGGCTGCCGCTGCTCCACGGCGTGATCCTCAATGTGCGGCCAAGGAAATCCGCCGAGAAGTACGCGAAGATCTGGACCGGTGAAGGCTCTCCGCTGATGGTGCACACTGCGCGCCAGGCGAAGCTGTTGCGCGGATTTCTCGGCGAGCACCGCAAATCCGCCCCGCCGGTCGAGTTCGCGATGCGCTACGGCAGGCCCTCGGTCGGCCAAGCGCTGGATCAATTGGAAAAAGCCGGATGCAAACAGATCACGGTTCTGCCGCTCTATCCGCAGTACGCAGCGAGCGCTACGGCAAGCGTGAAGGACGCCGTTGATGCTTGGCGAACCCGCCGTGGTCTGGAACTGCATGTCATCGAGCAGTTTCACCAGAATGCTGGTTACCTCGGGGCCCTCGAAGCTCTGGTGCGCCGCTTCTGGAAAACACACGACCGGGGCGCAATGCTGGTGATGAGCTTTCACGGTTTGCCGCAGCGCGCCGTGGATCGCGGCGACCCGTACCTGCGGCAGTGCCATGCCACCGCACAAGCCCTCGCGCAGCGTCTTCAAATCAACCAGGCGGATTACGTCGTCACGTTCCAGTCGCGCTTCGGCGCGGCCAAGTGGCTGCAACCATACACCGAGCCCACGTTGATCGAACTCGCCAAACAGGGGATCGGGCGTGTCGACGTGATCTGTCCGGGATTCGTCTCGGACTGCCTGGAAACACTGGAGGAAATCGGCATCGGCGCGCGCGAGGCGTTTGTCGCCTCCGGCGGACGCGAGCTGCGACTGATGCCCTGCCTGAACGAATCACCGGAGTGGATCGAGGCGTTGGCGGGCCTTGCCGGGTTCGGACAATCAGCGGGTCAGCGCCCGCCAAGCTGATAGGGTCCGCCGCGCTCGAGCGCGCGCTTGTACGCAGAGCGCGCCTGCACGCGCGCGAGGTATTGCGTGAGCTTCGGGTAATCGGCGAGACGGCCGCGCGCGGCGGCGACTTCCAGCACGAAGGTGAGCTGCACGTCGCAGGCAGTGAACTGCGGCCCCGCGAAGTACTCCCGCGACCCGAGCGCCTGCTCCATGTAGAGGAGATGGTTGGCGATCTCGCTCTCGATGCGCGGCTTGAGCGGCGCCCCGGCCTCGCCCAGCCGGCCGACGTAGAGCGCGAGCAGCAGCGGCAGCATCGCCGAGCCTTCGGCGAAATGCATCCAGTGCAGGTGTTCGGTCCAGTTCGGCGCATCTTCGGCAGGCCAGAACCTGCCGTTGCCGTGCTTCTTTGCGAGGTATTCGATGATCGCGCCCGATTCGGCGACGACGCGCTTGCCGTCCTCGATCACCGGCGACTTGCCCAGCGGGTGCACCGCCTTCAATTGCGGCGGCGCGAAACGGGTCACCGGGTCGCGCTGGTAGCGGACGATCTCGTACTCGAGCCCGAGCTCTTCCAGCAGCCACAGGATGCGCTGCGAGCGCGAGTTGTTGAGATGATGCAGCCTGATCATCGCGGTCCCCGGCATTCTATTCGTCGGAACGCCGCGTGCGCTCGCCGCTCGGAGCAAGTGGCGGCTGCGTCGTCGTCGCGGCTTCCGGCAGGTGCGTCTGCTGCACGCATTTCGCCAGGTCGCGCGCGACCTCCCGCGCGCTCTGGTAGCGCTCGTCGGGCGGCTTCGCGATCATCCTCGCAACCACGTGGTCGACGCCTTTCGGCACTTCGGAGACCACGGCGCTGGGCGCGGGCGGCACGAAGCTGATGATCTGTTGGGCCAGCGCGAATTCGTTTTCGCCGCCGAACGGCGCAACCCCCGTCAGCATCTCGTAGAGCACGACGCCGAGCGAGAAGATGTCGGAGCGATGGTCGGCACGCTTCCCGAGCGCCTGCTCGGGCGACATGTACCTCGGGGAGCCCAGCGCGCTTCCGGACAACGTCACATCGGGCGAAACGCGCTTGCGCGCAAGGCCGAAATCGGTGATCTTCACGGGGCCGTCGGCCACGACCATGATGTTCGCGGGCTTGATGTCACGGTGCACGACGCCATGCTCGTGCGCGTATGCGAGTCCTTCGGCGACCTGGACAGCGATCGACAATGCCCGGGCCGGAGACAGCGGGTGGCCGAATGCCAGCATCACGCGCAACTCCACGCCCGCGATGAACTCCATCGCCATGTAGGCAACTTCGCCGCTCTTGCCAACGTCGTAGATGGTGACGATGTTCGGATGGTTCAGGCCCGCGGCGGCCCGCGCTTCCTGGTAGAAACGGGCTTCATAGTGCTTGCTCCCCTCGCCGGCGGAGTCCATGTTGATCGTCTTGATGGCCAACGCGCGCTCGAGCATCGGGTCGGTCGCCTTGTAGACGACGCCCATCGCACCGCGCCCCAGTTCGGACTCGATCAGGTAGCGGCCGAGCACGGGGTCTTCCATTTCCGGCGCTAACGTCGTCTGGCCTTGATCGAGGCGCAGTCCACTGCGAGCCCGCACCGCGCGAGCGCCGCCACCGTCGGTTTCACGTGCGGATTCCGCCCGGCCCGGCCTCCGGATCCTGCGAGCGATACTCGACATGAAGCACCCCGGGCACGGCGCCGGCAATGGCGACGATCGAAATGCGTTCGTCGGCGCTGCGCCGGCCGCCGTCTACGGTCAGGCGGCCGGATTCAGTGGCTACGGATACCTTCATTTCGCGGGTTTCCGCCGCAGCCCGCAATGCGGCCCGCACGCGCGCGGAGGTCGCGAGGTCCCTGACCCGCTGCCGGGACTCTTCGGTCTCGGCGAATTTCGGCGAGCGCACCAGGCCGAGAATTTCGTCGATGCACTCCTCGGTCCGCACGCGTTTGGTGTTGAGCACCAGATCGTAGTGCTCCGGCTCGGTCCATTGCACCCCGAAGTGCCGCCGCATGATCGCGGTATGCGCCTCGTCGTTGATGCGGATCTCCTCGCTCACCAGTGCGGCGTCCTCGGTGTCGAGCCGCTCCATCATGCGCTGCTTGCGCACCTCGAGAGGCGCACAGACACGCACACAGACCACATGCGCAACGTCGCGCAGCAGGTGGGTGGCGCCCCAGCCCCGGATGACCGCGCCCTTTTCTTGCAGCGCGAGGCCGATGATCTCATCGGCCGTATAGATCGACATGCTGGTCTGGTCCGCGCTGAGGCGCTCGAGCAAGCCTGCCGTGCCGTCGAGCAGTCTGACAACGTGGCTCTTGCGCATCCGCATGCGGTCGGCAAGGTGCTCGATCACCTCATGGTAGAGCACGGGCACGCCGAGTGCTTCGCCGAGCCCCGCGGCGACGTCCTTGCCGAGCGAGCCCATTTCGCGCGTGATCGCAACTACCGGCATGTCGCCTCCTGGAAGGGCCGGAACGAAAAGCCTAGTCTACGCTGCCCGGTACGCTACGCAATCAGCCTATTCGTCCTTGCGGCACGGCCATGCGGCGGGATGATTGAGGCCTTTTGGCAGCTTGGTGCCCGGATTTCCGCAGGCCGAATCGAGCTGGGGCTGGGTCAGGCCGACCACGCTGGACAGGTCGACGCCTTCGATGCGCGTCCGGTACATCTCCGTGCCGGTGAAATCGGCGCCGCTCAGGACGGCGTCGCCGAGGACCGCGCGGGACAGGTCCGCACCGACCAGTTTTGCGCGCGACAACACCGCGCCCTGCAGGAGCGCCCGCGGCAGTTCCGCCTTCTCGAGGATCGCACCCGAAAGGTCGGCCCACCTGAAGACCGTGCGCGCCAATTCCGCCTTGCTCAGGTCCGCGCCGATCAGTTTTGCTCCGGTGAAGTCGGCGCGATAGGCGTTGCTGCGGGCGAGCTTCGCGCGGCTCAGGTCGGCGGTGCGCAGCGCGGTGCGGTCGATGCTCGCTTCGATCATATCGGCCTCGACGAGCTTCGTGCCGGACAGGTCGCTGCGGCCGAAATCGGTGCCGGCAAACTTCCCCTTGCTCAAATCGATCTCCTTCATGATCAGGCGCCGCTTTTCGCACTTGTTCCAGTCCACGCCGGGCCGCGGCGGATCCCCGCAACCGGCAAGCGCCGCCTGCTGCGCAAACGCAAACAGCAGGCCCCACAGAACCCGGCAGGTGATCGTCGATGCGTATCCCATGGGAGCGCATTCTGGCACGACGGGCTTGAATCGGGAAAAACCATCCCCAATTGCCCGGCATTGATACGTGGTCATGAAATGAGCGAAACCGCCGAGCCCCGCACACCTGCCGGGGCGCCCACCGAGACACCCGCCGAGGCGCCCCCAGGCAGCCCCGAAACCGCGCCGGCGGCCGCGGACCCGGGCACGCCGACGACCGAGCAGTTGCTCGCCGAGGCGCAAGGCCGGGTCCAGGCTCAGCGCGACGCCTGGCTGCGTGCGCTGGCCGACACCGAGAACATGCGCAAGCGCGCCGAAAGCGACGTCGCCAGCGCGCACCGGTTCGGCGCCGAGCGGCTGGTCGGGATGCTGCTGCCGGTGATGGACAGCCTCGAAGCCGCGCTGGCCTCCCAGGTCGCGAGCGCAGAGTCGCTGCGCAGCGGCGTCGAACTGACGCTCAAGCAGTTGAAGGGCGTGTTCGAGAAAGCCAGCGTCACCGAGATCAACCCGTCCAGCGGTGAAAAATTCGACCCCTACCGCCACCAGGCCATGGCGGCCGTGGAAGCCGATGCGGACCCCAATACGGTCGTCGCCGTGATGCAAAAGGGCTACGCCCTGCACGATCGGGTGCTGCGTCCGGCCCTCGTCAGCGTCGCGAAGGCGCGCGGCGGGTAACGCGCGGCGCTTGAAAAGGCCCATCGGAAACCCCATGTCTGACATGAACTTGGCTCATTGAGGGGAAGCAACATGGCAAAAATCATCGGCATCGACCTGGGCACGACCAATTCGTGCGTCGCGATCATGGAGGGCGGCAAGCCCAAAGTGATCGAGAACTCCGAGGGCGCCCGCACCACGCCTTCGGTCGTCGCCTATACCGACGACGAAATCCTGGTCGGCGCGCCGGCCAAGCGCCAGGCGGTCACCAACGCGAAAAACACGGTGTACGCGGTGAAGCGCCTGATCGGCCGGCGCTTCGAGGAAAAGGAAGTGCAGAAGGACATCAACCTGATGCCCTATGCGATCGTCAAGGCGGACAACGGCGACGCCTGGGTGGAGGTGCGCGGCAAGAAGATC
>JBGOTT010000140.1:0-9843 GCA_041476585.1 Gammaproteobacteria bacterium
ATGCGCACCGGATCGGTGGTGCGGCCGAATTCGGCATCGACCGTCGAGAGCGCTGCCTCGGCCTGCTCCTCGACGTCCTCGTCGGCGACCTGCGCGGGCGTGGCCTCGCTGATGATCAGCGTCTCTGCGTCGGGCGCCTGGTCGAACACCTGGATGCCCATGTCGCTGAAGGTCGAAATGATCGACTCGATCTGCTCGGCATCGACCAGGTCGTCGGGCAGATGGTCGTTGACCTCCGCGTAGGTGAGAAAGCCGCGCTCCTTGCCGAGCTTGATCAGGTTCTTCAGCCGCGCACGGCGCGCCTCGGCATCCTCCTTGGGCAGTTCGGCGGTGGCCGCGAGCCACTCCTCGCGCTTGCTGCGGCGCCCCGGGCGGCGGCCGCGCCCCTTTTTCTTCAGCCCCGCATTGACCTTGGCCTCGAGCAGGTCGAGCGCATGCCGGGTGCTCTTGATGGTCGGCTTGGCCGGTTTGACGGGCTTGGCCGGAAGCGCCTTCGCGACCGGCGTTTCCTTGGCCAAGGGTTTCTTGCCCGGCTTCTTGTCTTTCGCGCGCACCGCAGCCGGGGCGGCCGCGTGCTTGCGCAGGGCCTTGGGCGCAGGCCGCGCAATCACGCGAACGGACTTGGGTTTCCTGGCGGCAATGACCTTTTTCTTCGCCGCCGTGCGCGCCTTCACCGGGTGTTTTTTCAACGCCTTGATCGCCTTGGGTTTTTTCTTCGCCGCATGGGCCTTTTTGAGCTTGCGCTTGGCTTGGGCCATCAGTGCCTCACCGGGAGAAAAAGGGAAACCGGAAATTATAGCAAAGCAGATGGGGACGCTGCCGCTTTTTTAAACCACGCAGGTTCAGGCGCGCTGGCGCTTCAGTTCGGCGAGCTCTTGGAGACGCCGCGCGAGCTCCACGCCCGAGAATTTGGCCAGTTCGTCCTTCTTGCGCTTGATGCTCAGGGCCAGTTGGATCTGGCGGAACTCCTGCGCGGCGACTTCTTCGCTCGCCTCGATATCGAACATCGAGGCTCGCGCGCCTTCGAACAACTCGGCGTGCGGACTGCCCGCAAAGGCGTCGATCAGGAGTGCCTGCGTGACCGACCCGACCCGACCGCAGTGTTCGGCGAGCGCGACGATCGCCTTGCCCTCGGGCATATCCGGGTCGAACAGTTCGAGATCCAGTTCGGTGGCAAGGTTCGGCTGGGTCAACAGCACTCTCAGCAATTGCGATTCTAGTGAAAGCGGCGGCAATGCCTGCACACGCGCGGGCGCCGCGTGCTTGTACATGGACGTGCTACGCATCTCCAGCAGCCGCTCGGCCTCCTCCTGCGACACGCGCGCGAGCTGCGCCACTTCCTTCACCATTTGCAGCCTCAATCCGGGCGCCGCGATCTTCTGCAGGTGCGGCCTGGCCGCGGACAGAAAACGCGAACGGCCTTCCGGTGTCGCGAGATCGTTGCCGGCGCGCAGTTCGCCGAGCAGGAACCCCGAGAGCGTCTGCGCTTCGCCCGCAAGGCGCTCGAATGCATCCCTGCCATGGTTGCGCACGTAGGTGTCCGGGTCATCGCCTTCGGGCAGGAACAGGAACCGGAGCGGCTTGTGATCGAGCGCGAGCGGCAGGCTGACTTCGAGCGCACGCCACGCAGCCTTGCGTCCGGCCGCGTCGCCGTCGAAGCAGAACACGATCTCGTCGGCCAGGCGCAGCAGCTTGCCGACGTGCGTCGGGGTGGTCGCCGTACCGAGCGTGGCCACCGCGTAGCCCACCCCGAATTGGGCAAGCGACACCACGTCCATATAGCCCTCGACCACCAGCACGCGGCTCGAGGTGCGCATCGCCTCGCGCGCCTGCACGAGACCATACAGTTCGCGGCCCTTCTCGAACAGCACGGTCTCGGGCGAGTTGAGGTATTTGGGCTCGTCTTCGCCCATCACGCGGCCGCCGAAGCCGATCGCCGCGCCGCGCGCATTGAAGATCGGGAACATGACGCGGTCGCGGAAACGGTCGTAGCGCTTGCCTTCGCCCGCAATCACCAGGCCCGCGTCGACCAGCGCCTTGTCTTCGTACTCGGGAAACGCGGCCTTCAGCCCCTGCCAGTCGTCCGGCGCGTAACCGATGCGAAAGCGCGCTGCGATCTCGCCGGTAAGCCCGCGCCCCTTGAGGTAGGCGATCGCGCGCTCGGATTTCTTCAGCTCTGCGCGGTAGAACTCCATCGCGCGCTCGATCAGCGCATACAGGTCCTGCTCGCGGTCCGTCTGCTCCTTCGGTCGCTGGCGCGTAGCGTCCTCGGGCACCGTGAGCCCGGCGCTCGCGGCGAGGTCCTTCACCGCCTCGACGTAGCCCATGCCGGCGTAGGCCATCAAGAAGCCGATTGCGTTCCCATGCTGGCCGCAACCGAAGCAATGGTAGAACTGCTTGGCCGGGCTGACCGTGAACGACGGCGATTTCTCGGTGTGGAACGGGCACAGGCCGAGGAAGTTCGCCCCGCCCTTCTTCAACTGGACGTAGCGCGACACGACGTCGACGATGTCGACGCGGTTGAGGAGGTCCTGCTTGAATGATTCGGGTATCACTGCGCGGAACCAAGCTGCGGCACGGCGATAGTCTAGTCCTTCAGCCGCCGAGTCTGGCCTTCACCAGCGCGGAGACCTTCGCCATGTCGGCGCGGCCGGCAAGGCGGGATTTGAGCAGCGCCATCGCCTTGCCCATGTCCTTGACGCTTGCGGCGCCGGATTCGGTGACCGCGGCGGCGATCGCGGCGGCGATCTCGGCTTCGCCCATCTGCTGCGGCAGGTACGCGGTGAGCACGCCCATCTCGAAGTTCTCCGCGTCGGCAAGGTCCTGGCGGCCCGCCGCCTGGTACTGCGCCACCGACTCGCGGCGCTGCTTCATCATCTTCTCGATGATCGAGAGCACGTCGGCGTCGGACAATTCGACGCGCTCGTCGACCTCCTTCTGCTTAAGCGCGGCAAGCAGCAGGCGGATGGCCCCCAGGCGCGCCGAGTCCCTCGCGCGCATGGCGGCCTTCATGTCATCGGTGATCTGTTGCTTGAGGGACAACGGCGGGAACGACGCTGCCGCGGCGTTGCGCTTCAGTACATTTTCTTCGGCAGGAGCTGGCTGCGCAGGCGCTTGTGCAGTCGCTTTACCGCCGCCGCAGCCTTGCGCTTGCGCTCGGTGGTGGGTTTCTCGAAGTGTTCGCGGGCGCGCAATTCGGTGAGCAGCCCGGTTTTTTCCACGGTGCGCTTGAATCGGCGCAACGCCACTTCGAACGGCTCGTTTTCCTTGATGCGTACGGTAGGCATGTTTCTCCAAAAAATCTCAAAAATATCTTTTCGCGACCGCGAAAAGGCCTGAATTCTAATGTAATCCCCGGGCTTCCCGCCAGCGGCGCGGCGCAGCCTGCGGTGCGCGCGCTGGACACCCGTGGCCGCGCAGTGCACACTGCGCCGCGCCCAAGACACAAAACCCTTGCCAAACAAAGAGATGCTGATCCTCGGGATCGAAACCTCGTGCGATGAAACCGGTCTCGCGCTGTATCACAGCGAGGATGGGCTGCTCGCCCACGAACTGCACTCGCAGGTGGCGATGCACGAAGCCTACGGCGGCGTGGTGCCCGAACTGGCCTCGCGCGATCACATCCGGCGCATCCTGCCGCTAACCCGCGCGGTGTTCGCGCGCAGTGGACGGGTACCGGCAGACCTGGACGCGATCGCATACACCGAAGGGCCGGGCCTTGCAGGCGCGTTGCTGGTCGGCGCCGCCTTCGCGAAGGGGCTCGCCCTCGCGCTCGGCATACCCTCGATCGGAATCCACCACCTCGAGGGCCATCTGCTCTCGCCGTTGCTCGCGCACGGCGCGCCGCAGTTTCCGTTCGTCGCGCTGCTCGTCTCCGGCGGCCACACGCAGCTGATGCGCGTGGACGGCGTCGGCCGTTATGCGCTGCTGGGAGAGACGCTCGACGACGCGGCGGGCGAAGCCTTCGACAAGACTGCAAAGCTGCTGGGCCTGGGCTATCCGGGTGGGCCTGCGGTATCGCGGCTCGCCGAACGCGGCCGCGCCGGCCGTTTTTCGCTGCCGCGCCCGATGCTGCACAGCGGCGATCTCGATTTCAGTTTCAGCGGCCTGAAGACCGCCGTGCTCACCGCAGTGCGCGCCGCGCCGCAAGACGACAACGCGCGCGCCGACATCGCGCACGAATTCCAGGCGGCGATGGTCGAAGTGCTGGTGGCGAAATCGCTCGCGGCGCTCGAAGCCACCGGCCTGCAGCGCCTGGTGGTGGGGGGCGGCGTCGGAGCCAACAGGCAACTGCGCGAGGCGCTCGATGCGAAGGCCGCGCGCGGCGGATTCGGGGTCTATTACCCGGAGCCCGAACTGTGCACCGACAACGGCGCGATGATCGCGTATGCGGGAGCGCTGCGCTTCGCGCGCGGGGAAGGTGCATCGACCAGCAGCTTCTCGGTGCGGCCGCGCTGGGAACTGGCGGAGTTCGAGCGCTCCGCCTAGGATTTCGCGCCGATGCGCGATTCTTCGCCTGCGACCAGCCGCGCGATGTTGGCGCGATGCCGCCAGATGAGCAGCAGCGAGATCAGCACCGCCGCCCACAGAACATTGGCGAACCCGAACAGCCAGAACGCGTACGCGGGCGCAAACAGCGCCGCGACCAGCGCGGCGAGCGATGAGAGGCGAAAAAATGCTGCGATCACGATCCACGTGACGAGCGTGCCCAGTCCGAGCCACAGATCGAATCCGAGCAGCACGCCGCAGGCCGTCGCAACGCCCTTGCCGCCCTGAAAGCGATGAAACACCGGGAACAGATGCCCGAGATATGCCGCCGCGCCTGCGAGCGGAACGGCGATGGTCCCGATCCCGGTTTCGCCAGACAGGAGTTGCGCGAGGAACACCGCGACCCAGCCCTTCCCCGCGTCGCCGAGCAGAGTGAGCACCGCGGCCGCCTTGTTTCCGGTGCGCAGCACATTGGTTGCGCCGGGGTTTCCCGATCCGTAGGTGTGCGGATCCGGCAGCGCGAACACGCGGCTCAGCACCACGGCGAACGAGATCGAGCCGAGGAGGTATGCACCGACGACGATCAGCGCAGTCTGCATGGCGCTGGAATTCTACCGCGTACAATGTCCGGCCATGGACGTGATCTTCATCCGCGAACTGCGCGTCGAGACGCTGATCGGCTTTCACAAGCGCGAACGCCACGTGCCGCAGACCCTCCAGATGGACCTGGAAATCGGCATTGCGAATCCGGCCGTGTTCGCGTCGGACCGCGTCGCCGACTGCATCGATTACGAAAAAGTGACCACGCGCATCGGCGAGCTCGCCGCCGAGCGGCATTACAACCTGGTCGAGGCGTTCGCCGAGCGCGTCGCGCGCGCGCTGATCGACGAATTCGGCGCGTCCTCGGCGAAGATTTCCGTGGCCAAGCTGGGCATCCTCAAGAACACCGGGCTGGTCGGCGTCGCGATCGAGCGAAACAAGGGCTAGGAAGGGGCACGGGGGAACTTGGGTTCCCCCGTTCTTAGTCTAGGGGCACGGGGGAACTGTAGGGTTCCCCTGTTCCGATCATCCTCTCGGGTGGTGCTTGGCGTGCAACTGCTTCAATCGCTCCCGCGCCACATGGATGTAGATCTGGGTGGTCGAAATGTCGGCATGGCCGAGCAGCATCTGCACCACGCGCAGGTCGGCGCCATGGTTAATGAGGTGGGTGGCGAACGCGTGGCGCAGCGTGTGGGGCGACAGTGCCTTGCCGGGAACTGCGCGCGCCGCGTGGCGCCTGATCAGGTGCCAGAACGCGTGGCGCGTCATGCCGGCGCCGCGCCCGGTGACGAACAGCGCATCGCTCGCCGTCTTTTTCAATAGCAGCGGCCGCGCGTCGGCAATGTAGCGGCGCACCCAATCCACCGCCTCCTCGCCAAGCGGCACCAGGCGTTCCTTCGACCCCTTGCCGAGGATGCGCACCACGCCGGCCTCGAGATTGATCTCGAAGGTCTTGAGCCCGACCAGTTCGGAGACACGCAGGCCCGAGGCATACAGCGTTTCGAGCATCGCCCGGTCGCGCAGCCCGAGCGGTTTGGCCACCTCCGGCGCGGCGAGCAGCGCCTCCACATCCGACTCCGACAGGCTTTTCGGAAAGCGCGGCGCGCGCTTGGGCGGATCGAGCTTCAATGTCGGATCCGTGTCCACAATTTTTTCACGTACGCCGTACTGGTAGAAACGCTTGAGGCTGGAGAGCAGCCGCGCATCCGACGAGGCCTTCGGGCTTTTCACGCCGCGGTGCCGCGCCGCGAGGAAACCGTGCAGATCGGCTTCGGTTGCCTGCGCGAGCGTGCGCGCCGCGTCGCGCGCAAGCCAGGCGGCGAACTGCGCGAGGTCGCGCCGGTAGGCTTCGAGCGTGTTCTTCGACAAACCGTCTTCCAGCCACAGTGCGTCGCAGAACGAATCCAGCAGCGACGCATCGGCGTCGCCCGGTCTTACAGCGCCCGTTCGTGCTCGAGCAACCATCGCTTGATTTGGAGATGAAAACCCTCGCCGTGGTGCCCGAACCCGCCCAGGCCGTTGGCCGCCACCACGCGGTGGCATGGAATCACCAGCGGAAACCAGTTCGAACCGCAGGCCTGGCCGACCGCGCGCGGTGCGCTGCGCAACGCTTTGGCGATCTGTCCGTAGGTGAGCACCTCGCCGCGCGGGATCGCACGTATCGCGCCCCAGATGCGGCGCTGGAACGGCGAACCCACCTCGGCGAGCGGCAGGTCGAACTTCACATCGGGATCATCGACGTATCTTTCGAGCTGGCGCGTTGCGCGCTCGGCGAGCCTGGTGCCCGGCGCAAGCGTTGCGACCGACTTCGGCAGGAAGGCGATCTCCGCCAGCACGCCGGCATCGGTGCGCACGCCGACGTGCATTGCAGGAAACGCGATCACCGCGTCGAAGCGCTCCGCACTCATCGCAGCGCCAGCTTCTCGAGCTTCAACAACAGGTCGTCCGCCACTTCGATCCCTTCGGCGCGTGCGCGGCGCTCGGCGGCAAAGCGGCGCGCGCCCGGCAATCGCACTTCCGGATCTTCGAGCATCGCCGCGATCAGCGCCTCCATGCGAGCAGCATACACGTCGCGTCCCGCGAGGGCGCCGGGGTCGATCGCCAAGAACAGCTGACCGACGCGCGGCTTGTTGCCGCGTTCGGCGAAAAACGAATCGGCCTCACGGCCGATGTGCGCGCCGGCGAGCGCGCTGCACAGCAACTCGAACGCGAGCGCGAGCATCGCACCCTTGGCTCCGCCGATCGGGAACAGGCTGCCTTTCTCCAGCGCTTCCATCGGGTCGGTGGTCGGCTTGCCGTCGCGGTCGAGCGCCCAGCCTTGCGGGATGCGTTCGCCCTTTTGCGCCGCCATCATGATCTTGCCGCGCACCACAGTGCTCAGCGCAAGGTCGATCACCAGTGGATCGCCGCCTTCGCGCGCAAATGCGGCTGCAACCGGATTGGTGCCGAACAGCGCCCGCTTGCCGCCCCACGCGGGAATCGCCGCCGGGGAATTGGTGAACGCGAGTCCCGCCATGCCGGCCCCGGTCACCGCCGCGAGATGGATGCCGAGCACGCCTACGTGGTTGCTGTTCGTAATCGACGCGAGGCCGACGCCGTTGACCTTCGCGCGGGCGATGATCTCGGCGACGGCCAGCTCGCAGGACTCGTAGGGCAGGCCGTCGGCGTTGTCGATCAGGCAGGCGCCGGGGCGCTGGTTGACGATGCGCGGCCGGGCGGCACCGTCCGCGCGGCCGTTCTCCAGCATCGCGACGTAGAACGGAACGCGCGACATCCCGTGGGTGGCGAGGCCTTGCTCTTCGGCGCGCACCAGGTGGCGCGCGGCTGCCTGCGCCATCTTTTCGTGCGCGCCGGCGCCGGTCAGCGCCCGAGCGGCCAGGTGAAACAGTTTGTCGGCGGTTTTTCTCATTGCGCCGGAATTCTACCCGGCGCGGCTAGAATAGCCGCCCCAACGAACCACGGAGAAATCATGGGCAAATCAATCACGCTTAAAGCATCCGACGGGCATTCCTTCTCGGCGTATCGCGCCGACCCGGCCGGGAAGCCGCGCGGCGGCATCGTTGTCATTCAGGAGATCTTCGGTGTGAACAAGCATATCCGCGAGGTAACTGATGGCTACGCGGCGGACGGCTATCTTGCGATCGCGCCGGCACTGTTCGACCGCGTCCAGCGCGGCGTCGACATCGGATATACACCAGAGGACATCCAGACTGGCTTTGGCCTGAAAAGCAAGGTCAGCATCGACATGGCTTTGATGGACGTTGCGCCGGCAATCAAGGCGGCATCCGAGGCCGGCAAGGTCGGCATCGTCGGCTATTGCTGGGGCGGTTACGTCGCGTGGATGGCGGCCGCGCGCGCCAGTGGCCTCGCCTGCTCGGTGCCGTACTATGGCGGCGGTGTCACCGACAACATCAATGAACAGCCCAAGTGCCCCGTGATGCTGCATTTCGGCGACAAGGACCAGCACATCCCGCTCGCAGGCGTGGAAAAACTGAAAGCGGCGCATCCGAAGCAGATCGTGCACATCTACGCCGCCGAACACGGGTTCAACTGCGACCACCGCGGCTCGTACAACGCCGCGGCCGCGAAGCTCGCGCGCGAACGTACCCTGGAGTTCTTCCGCAAACACGTCGGTTAGGCGCTACGCTGCCATGACTCAATCCAACCGCCAATACCGCCTCGCCGCCCGCCCGGTCGGACTGCCCAAGCACAGCGACTGGAAACTCACCACCGAGCCCGTCGCCGATCCCGCCGACGGCCAGTTACTGGTCAAAGTGCTGCAGCTCTCGCTCGATCCGGCGATGCGCGGCTGGATGAATGAAGGCAAGAGCTACATCCCGCCGGTTGGCATCGGCGAAGTGATGCGCGCGGGCGGCGTAGGCAAGGTCGTCGCTTCGAAGAATCCGAAGTTTGCGGTGGGAGACCATGTCAGCGGCGGCTTCGGCATCCAGGAGTACTGCCTGATCGACGGCAAGGATCTCGCGCGCGTAGGCGTCAACAGGATCGACCTGCGCCTCGGAACGCTGTCGCAGTGGCTGAATGCGCTTGGCATGCCCGGCATGACGGGTTATTTCGGGCTGCTCGAAGTCGGCAAGCCGAAGGCCGGCGACACCGTGGTGGTCTCGGGTGCCGCCGGCGCAGTCGGGCAGACGGTGGGCCAGGTCGCGAAGATCAAGGGCTGCAGGGCAGTAGGCATCGCCGGCGGCAAGGCCAAGTGCGATTTCGTGGTGCGCGACCTGCACTTCGACGCGTGCATCGATTACAAGGGCGGCAACGTCAGGGACGGGTTGAAGGAACACTGCCCGAACGGCGTCGACGTCTACTTCGACAACGTCGGCGGCGAAATCCTCGATACCGTGCTGACGCGCATCAACCGCAGCGCGCGCATCGTCATCTGCGGCGCGATCTCGCAGTACAACGCCACGGAGGGCGTGAAGGGCCCCTCGAATTACCTCGCGCTGCTGGTGAACCGCGCGAGCATGACGGGTATGGTCGTTTTCGACTACGCGGAGCGCTACGCCGAGGCGGCGCGGGAGATGGCGGGGTGGATGAAGGAAGGCAAGCTCGTGTCGCGCGAGGACATCGTGGAGGGCGGCATCGGTGCGTTTCCAGAGACGCTGCTGAAGCTCTTCAAGGGCGAGAACTTCGGCAAGCTGGTGCTCAAGGTCGCAAGCGGCGATTCCTGATCGGGAGTAGTATTCAAACGCTCGTTTGAATCCCTTCCTTCCCCGCACGAATGACGACCCTTCCGCAAGGCGAGATGCCCGTCCTTCGCATCGTCCCAATGCCGGCCGACACCAATGCCCATGGCACCAT
>JBGOTT010000141.1:0-9832 GCA_041476585.1 Gammaproteobacteria bacterium
AAAACGTGCTGCTGCCGGCCGAAATCCTCGGGTTGTCGATGGCCGCGGCGCGCGACCGCGCGAAAGGCCTGCTCGCGCTGGTCGGCCTCACCGGCTATGAGGACAAGTACCCATACGAACTGTCCGGCGGCATGCAGCAGCGCGCGGCGATCGCGCGGGCGCTGATCCATGACCCGAAGCTGGTGCTGATGGATGAACCTTTCGGCGCGCTCGATGCGCTGACGCGCGAGAAAATGAACCTCGAGCTGCTGCGGATCTGGAAGGAATCGGGCAAGACCATCGTGTTCGTCACCCATGGAATCTCGGAGGCGGTGTTCCTCGGCACGCGGGTGGTGGTAATGACCGCGGGGCCGGCGAAAATGGCGGACAACTTCGAGATCGCGCTGCCGTACCCGCGCACGCTCGACATGAAGACTCACGCGCGCTTCGGCGACTACACGCGACGCATCTACAAGCTGCTCGGCATGGAGTGAGCATGGCCGGGGCGCTGCGCAGGACCGTTCGAAGAAGTAATGGCGCCCGCGACCCCGAGCGCTCGCGCGCCGCGATCCTCGACGCGGCGACCGCCGAATTCGCGCGCTACGGCCTCGGCGGTGCGCGCGTCGACCGCATCGCGGTGCGCGCCGGGGCCAACAAGCGCATGCTGTACTACTATTTCGGCGACAAGGACGCGCTGTTCCGCGCGGTGCTCGAGACCGCGTATGCCGAAATCCGCGAGGCGGAGCAGGCGTTGAAGCTGCTCGACGCGCCGCCCGAGGAAGCCATCGCTGCGCTGGTGCGCTTCACGTTTCGCTACTACATCGAGCACCCGGAATTCGTCACGCTGCTGAACAGCGCCAATTTGCACCGTGCGCGCCACATCAAGGGTTCGAAGCGCGCGCGCGCGCTCAACTCGCCGCTGATCGCGCTGATCGGGACGATCCTCGAGCGCGGCGGGCGGGAAAAGCTGTTTCGCCGCGGGGTGGACCCGGTGCAGCTCTACATCACCATCGCGGCGCTCGGCTACTTCTACCTGGGCAATGCCCACACGCTGTCGGCGATCTTCGGGCGCAATCTGACCGCGAAACGCGAACTGGAGCGGCGCGCCGCGCATATGGTGGACGTGGTGCTCGGCTATCTGCGGCCGTGACGTGCGCATCGAGCGACGCATCACGATGAGTCACGCTGTATTCGGCGTGGCGTTCACGCTGTTCGCATCGGTCGCAACCGCGGCCGACCTGCAGGGTCACCGAGGCGCGCGCGGTCTGGCGCCGGAGAATACGCTCCCGGCCTTTGCGCGCGCGCTGGCGCTCGGTGTCGACACGCTCGAACTCGATACCGCTGTGACCCGCGACGGCGTCGTCGTGATTCATCACGATCTGGCGCTCAACCCCGAGATCGCGCGCGACCGGGACGGAAGATGGTTGGAGAAGAAGGGCCCGCCGATCCATGCGCTGACGTTCGCGGAACTCCAGCAGTACGACGTCGGACGCCTGAAGCCCGGCACGAACTACGCCAAGCGCAATCCGGACCAACAGCCGGTGGACGGCACACGCATTGCGCGGCTTGCGGACCTGTTTGCGATGGTGCGGGAGAAGGGCGACCAACGCGTGCGCTTCAACATCGAGATCAAGACCCATCCGGCGTTTGCCGACGAGACGCTCGCGCCCGAGCCGTTCGCGCAGGCGCTGATCGCGGAGATCCGCAGGGCGGGAATGGGCGGGCGCACCACCATCCAGTCGTTCGACTGGCGTTCGCTGCAGGCGGCGCAGCGCATCGCGCCGGAAATTCCCACGGTCTATCTGTCCGCGCAACAAAGCTGGCTCGATAACATCCAGGCTGCCGCTGCGGAAGGTTCGGCCTGGACCGCGGGCTTCCAGTTCAAGGCCTACGGCTCGGTACCGGCGATGGTGAAGGCCGCGGGCGGGGCCGTATGGTCGCCGTACTACGGCGATCTGGACGCGGCGAAGATGCACCTCGCAAGATCGCTCGGGCTGAAAGTCGTGGTGTGGACAGTCAACGATGCCGAAACCGCAGAACGCATGCTCGAGCTCGGGGTGGATGGAATCATCAGCGACCGGCCCGACCGGATGAAGGCGCTGGTTGAACAACGCAAAGCGAGGAAACTGCCATGACGGTGATTGTCCGAATTGTTGCGATCCTGCTGCTTGCCGCGCACGGCAGTTTTTCGCCCGCTCAGGAGTTTCCCAACCGCCCGGTGCGAATCGTGGTGCCCTGGCCGCCCGGCGGCAACGTGGACATTACTGCGCGCACCCTGCAAGCGGCGTTCGCCGAGGCCCTCGGCCAGCAGGTGATCGTCGACAACCGCGCCGGCGCGGGCGGCACCATAGGCACCGCGGCGGTGGCGAAGTCCGCACCCGATGGCTACACCCTTCTGCTCGGATCGAGCGGCACCGTGACCTCGGGCCCCGCGGTGTTCAAGAATCTGCCCTACGATCCGCTCAAGGATTTCGTGCCGATCGGCCCGATCCAGTCGGTCGCGATCGTGCTCACCGCGGCGCCGAAGTCGCCGGTACAGAATTTCGCCGAGTACGCGGCCCGCGCACGGGCCAACCCCGGGCAGGTGAGCGTGGCATCGGCCGGCAACGGTTCGTCCAACCACCTCGCGATCGAACTGCTGATGCGCCAGGCGAATCTGCGCCTGCTGCACGTGCCCTACAAGGGCAGCGGCCCGGCGATCACGGACCTGCTCGGCAGCCAGGTGGAGAGCATGATGGATCAGCTCACCGCCTCGATCGAGCACATCCGCAACGGACGGCTCAAGGCGCTGGCGATATCTTCGAAACAGCGCTCCGCGCAGCTGCCGAACGTACCGACACTGGACGAACTCGGGGTCAAGGGCTACGAGGCGGCGACATTTACCGGCATCTTCGCGCCGGCCGGCGTGCCGCCCGCGGTGGCCGAGAAGCTGCATGCCGCGCTGAAGAAAGCGATGGCGAACGAGGCGGTGCGTGAGCGCTACCGCTCGATGGGCGTGGAGATCATGGACATGGGCCAGCCCGAGTTCGCCGCCTATGTGCGCGCCGATTTCGAGAAGTGGCGCAGCCTCGCGCGCGAGGCCAACATCGTGATCGAGTGAACATGGCCGAGTCTCCCGACGTTCTGGCGCCGGATGCGCGGCTGCGCGCGCCGCGACGGCCGCTTCCCTCCGGAACGATCGATTGCCACGCGCATATCTTCGACCGTTTCGAGCGCTATCGTCTGGCCGGCGGGCGCAAGTACTCGCCGCCGCTCTGCACGCGCGAAGCCTGGCTCGCGCTGCACGCGTCGCTCGGCATCGCGCGCGGTGTGCAGGTGCACGGCAGCCCGTATGGATTCGACAATTCGATCACGGAAGACTTCCTGCGTGAGCACCCGAGGCGCTTCCTCGGTGTCGCAGTCGTGGCGCCGGACGCGACCGATGCGGAACTGAAGCGCCTGGACGCGGCGGGGTTTCGCGCCGCGCGGCTGATGGATCAGTTCGCCACCGGCGCGACCATCGCGATGCTGGAAGCCATCGCACGCCGCGTTGCACCGCTCGGCTGGCACATCGAGATCAACATCGCCCGTGCGAGCGACTGGGTGGAGCTTGAGCCGCGCTTGCGCCGCTGCCCGGTACCGCTGGTGTTTGACCATATGGGCCGCGTGCGCGGCGGTGAAGGCGTCAACGCGCCGGGATTCGCTGTGGTCCGCCGGCTGCTCGCGGAGCGCGATGACTGCTGGACCAAGATTTCGAGCTTCTACCGTCTCTCGGATTCGGGTCCGCCGCATTTTGAGGACATGCGGCCAATCGTGCGGACGCTGCTCGCGGAGCGTCCGGACCGCTGCGTGTGGGGGACCAACTGGCCGCACCCGGGAATTTCGCGCGACATGCCGAACGACGCGGACCTGCTCGACCTGCTCGAATCCTGGTTGCCGGATGAATCCGTGCGCGCGCCGCTGTTTGCGAAGAATGCGGTGCAGCTGTATCGATTCGGGGAGCGATGACGAACAAGCACCTGCTCGCACCGCTGTTCGCGCTTCTCGTTCAATCCGGGCTGGTCTGTGCTGCCGGGCTGCCCGGACGCGATGTGATTGTCGTGACGCCCGGCCAGGAAGGGCTCGTCGGCGATGCTGACGCGGCGAGCCAGGGCACCATCGACGACGAGCAACTCGAGCATCGGCCGCTGCTGCGCCCGGCCGAAGTGCTCGAAGTCATCCCAGGCGTGGTGGTGACGCAGCATAGCGGTACGGGTAAGGCCAACCAGTACTTCCTGCGCGGTTTCAACCTCGACCACGGCACCGACTTCGCGGTGCACGTCGACGGCATGCCGGTGAACCTGCCCAGTCACGGGCACGGCCAGGGCTACGCCGACCTGAATTTCCTGATCCCCGAGCTGGTCGAGCATATCCACTACCGCAAGGGGCCGTACTACGCCGACGAAGGCGATTTCTCCGCAGCCGGCGCGGCGCACATTCACTACAAGCGCGCGTTCGGCGGAAACACTGCCGATCTCTCGCTCGGCAGCTTCAATTACAAGCGTGGTTTGTTCCTCGGCGACATGAAGCTCGGCGCAGGCACGCTGCTGGGCGCATTCGAGGCCGTCGGCGACAACGGTCCCTGGGACAGTCCCGAGCGCCTGAAGAAGCTGAATGCGGTGCTGCGTTACGCCTCGGGCGACGAGAAGAACGGCTTTACGGTCAGCGCGATGGCCTACGGCAACCGCTGGAACTCGACCGACCAGGTGCCGCAGCGCGCGCTCGACTCCGGGTTGATCGGCCGATTCGGAGCGATCGACCCGACCGACGGGGGGAAGAGTTCGCGCGCCAGCCTCTCGGGGGCCTGGGCGAAATCGGATGCTGCGGGCGCGACCCGCACCAGCGCCTACGTGATCCGCTCGACGCTCAGCCTGTTTTCGAACTTCACATTCTTCCTCAGCGACCCGGTGAACGGCGACCAGTTCCAGCAGGTGGATCGCCGCAACGTGAGCGGCGGCGACGTGTCGCGCACCTGGAAGCAGCAATTCAATGGCCGCGAGATCGAGCACGTGGTGGGCTTTCGCCTGCGTAACGACAACATCGGCCAGGTCGGCCTGTTCAACACCGTCGCGCGCGAGCGCATCGGCGCGGTGCGCGACGACAGCGTCAACCAGACGAGCACCGGACTGTTCTACCAGAATTCGATTCCGTGGGCGGACAAGCTGCGCACGCAGATCGGCCTGCGCGGCGATTTCTACCGATTTCGCGTCGCTAGCGACAACCCGCTCAACTCCGGGCGGGCGCGCGACTCGGTGGTCAGTCCGAAGTTCGGTTTGGTGCTGGGGCCGTGGTCCGAGACGGAGTTCTTCGTCAACTACGGCCATGGTTTCCACAGCAACGATGCGCGCGGCGCGACTATCACGGTCGACCCCGTGTCCGGGGCTCCGGTCGATCGCGTCACGCCGCTGGTGCGCGCCAAGGGCGGCGAACTCGGCGTTCGCGCCGCGCCGTTCAAGGGTTTCCAGACCTCGCTCGCGCTGTGGCGGCTGGACATCGCTTCCGAACTGCTGTTCGTAGGCGATGCCGGCAGTACCGAGGCAAGCCGCCCGAGCACGCGGCATGGCATCGAGTGGGCCAGCTACTACAAGCCGTACCCGATGGTGACCGCCGACTTCGATCTGACGCTGTCGAAGGCGCGCTTCAAGGACGATGACCCGGTCGTCGGCAACTACATTCCGGGTGCGACCAACCGCACGGCGTCGGGCGGGATCACGCTCGGCGGCGAGCGCGGCTGGACCGGCGGCCTGCGGCTGCGCTACTTCGGGCCGCGCGCGCTGATCGAGGACAACTCGCAGCGTTCGCAATCCTCGACCCTGGTGAACGCGAAGCTGGGCTATGCGTTCAACAAGCAGGTCCGCGTGAATGTCGAAGTGCTCAACCTGACGAACAACAAAGTGAACGACATCGAATACTTTTACACCTCGCGGCTGCAGAGCGAGCCAGTCGACGGCGCGGCGGACCGGCATGTCCACCCGGCCGAGCCGCGCACGCTGCGCGTGTCGCTCACGCTGCGGTTCTGATCAGGTTGCTCACGTGCGGTGTGATACAATGGCAAGCAGTTGTATTACGCCATCAGGGATGAACCATGAGCGACACCATCAACGCGCGAATTCCGCCCCGGATCGAGCAGAAGCTCGCCGAGTACTGCGCGAACAAGGGGATCACCCGGTCCGCAGCGGTGATCCGCGCGCTGGACGAGTATCTCGACCGATCGAGCGCAGGATCGAGCGCGTACTCGCTCGCCGCGGACCTCATCCCTGCCGAGGGCGTCGAAAAGATACAGTCGGCGAATGCCCGCGAAATCGCGCGCAAGGCGTTTCGTGGCACGCGTACTCGTTGACACCGGTGCCGTAGTTGCACTCGTCAACCGCGCGGATCGCCATCACCAGGCGGCGGTCGACTGGTTCCGCAGCTTTCGCGGGGAGTTGCTGACAACCGAGGCCGTGATTACGGAGGTTGCCTACGTGCTCGCCGCCAGCCCGGCCCACCAGCGCGCCGCGCTTGTCTGGTTCGAACGCACCCGTTCCACGGGTCTGCTCGCCGTTGAACCTGTGACTGACCATGCTGAGCTGGCCGCGATAATCGCCCGCTACGCAAGTCTTCCTTGTGACTACGCCGACGCGACGCTCATCGCGCTCGCGGCACGCACCGGGGTTGCTTCGATTGCAACCATCGACCAACGGGACTTCTCGGTGTATCGCATCCGCGGCCGCAAGCGGTTTCGCATACTCTGGGGCGGCTGAACATGTGCCCGTTTCCTACGTCGGGTTCTTTTTCATGAACTCCCGGCCGCGACGCTTCATCTCTTTCACCGACATGTCCTCGATGTGCGTGGCCAGGTGCCACAGATGGCCGTAGGGATCCTCGAGCTGGCCGCTGCGGTCCCCGTAAAACTGGTCCATGACGGGCCTGCGTTCCTTCGCGCCGGCTTGGAGAGCGCGCTTGAAAACCTTGTCCACGTTCTCGACATAGAGATGGATCTGAACCGCCGAGCCGCCATAGACCCCGGGGCTCTGGAAACCCATCTGCGGGAACTCGTCAGCCAGCATGATCTTGGAATCGCCCAGCACGAGCTCCGCGTGACCGATGGTTCCCCCCGGGGCAGCCATGCGCATCACCTCTTTGGCGCCAAACGCCTTCTTGTAGAACCTGATCGCCTCCGCCGCACCTTTCACGCACAGGTACGGCGTCACGCTTCGATACCCTGCGGGAATTGACTTTACCTTTCGTGTCATGCTGTTCTCCTTTCCAGAGAGGCCCTACTTCACCGGCTTGATCCTGCTGTTGTAGGCGTTGGTGAAGACATCGTCGACCTTCAGCGGCTTGTCCGGCGGCGCTTTCGCGAACGTGATGTCGATGGTCTTTTGCATCCGGTCCTTTTCGATCCAGCCGATGCCGTTCGCGCGCGAGCGCTCGGTGATGCACAGGTCCATGATTTGCGGCATGGTGGCGAGCAGCGCGTCGCGGTCGAGACCCGGTACCGCGGCCGCCATCGCGTCGATCGCTTCGGCGGGATTGGCCTGTGCATCGCGCCAGCCCTTGTGCGTGGCGCGCAGGAAGCGCTCGATCAGTTTCGGGTTCCTGGCGACCAATTCGTTGTTGACGAAGTAGGTGTGGCCGTAGATCGGCAGGCCGTAGTCCGCCCAAAGCAGGTGCCCGACGTTGCCCTTGCCGAGCACTTTCTCCCAGATCGCGTAGCTGGTGTACAGGTCGAACGAGGCGTCCACCTCGCCCGCGGCGACGATCGCCTGCTTGCCCTCGGGCTTGATGTTGACCAGCGTCACCTTTTCGCCATCGAATTTGTTGATCGCGGCGAACGCCGGCCACAGCACGCGATGCGAATCGCCCGGCGGCACCGCAACTTTCTTGCCGACCAGGTCTTTCGGTTCGCGGATGTTGGCGGTCTTCTTGAAAAACGCGTTGTTGCCGGCCTTGTCGAACACCACCGCCACCATCTTCAAGTCCGCGCCCTTGCTGATCGCGGTGAGCACGGTCGGCGCGTCCGAGATGCCGATGTCGCTCTGCTTGAGGTCGATTTTCTTCGCGCTGTCGGCCGAGCCCGAGCCGCGCAGCACCGTGAGATCGAGATTTTCCTCCTTGTAGTAGCCTTTTTTCAGCGCGATGTAGATCGGCGAATGGTCGGCGAGGTGGAACCAGTTCAGTTGCAGCGTGACCTTGTCCTGCGCTTGCGCCTGCGCCTGCGCAGGGAGCGCGAGCGCGGCGAGCGCGGCGAGCATCAATCGTGAAAATCGCATGGCAGCCTCCTTGGTGTCGTTGTGCGCGTAGCGCAGTTTAGATCAGTTCGCGGCATCCTCGCGGTGCGCCCATGGCGCGACCACATGCTCGATCGCGACCACGATGCCGTACAGCACCAGGCCGAGCGCGGAAATGAGGATGAGGGACGCGAAGATCGACGGCGTTTCGAGCGTCACGCCGCCGGTGATGATCAGCGCGCCGAGGCCACGCTCGCTGGCGACGAACTCGCCGACGATCGCGCCGATCACGCTCATGGTGGCGTTCAGCTTGAGGCCGGTGAAGATGTAGGGCAGCGCATTGGGAAAGCGGATCTTGGCGAACACCTGCCAGCGGCTCGCGCGCAGCGTGCGCACCAGGTCCAGCATCTCGGGTTCCGCGGTGGACAGACCGACGGCGGTGTTGACGACCATCGGGAAAAACGCGATGGTGGTGCCGATCACGATGTTCGGCCACACCCCGTAGCCCAGCCAGATCACGAACAGCGGCGCCAGTGCGATCTTCGGCAGCGTGTTGAACAGCACCAGCACCGGCATGATGGTACGCATCAGCATGCTGTTCCAGACGATTGCCACCGCCAGCACCACGCCCAGGACGGCTGACAGCACGAACGCGCCCAGCACCGCGTACAGCGTGGCGAGAAAATTGTTGCTCCATTGATAGTTCGCCCGGCCGAGCGCTTTCAGCGCCGAAACCGGCGAAGGCAGGATGTACTCCTTGACGTGGAGCAGGTCCACCGCAAGCTGCCAGGCGACCAGCAACCCGAAGATCATCAGCGCGCTCGGGAAATAGTAGCCGAGCGCCGCGCCGGTGCGCTGCGCGAAGCCGGGTGCGCCGCTCATTTCTTGACGGGACATGCGCCATCCGTTCAAATGTAACGAAACGGTTAAATCATAGGAACGCGCGTGTCGACAAGTCAAGGGCCGTCAACTCGAAGTGCAGCGCCGCGATTTTCGATCCGCTCGCTCGATCTGTTCGAGCGCGAGGTGCGGTTGCGCCTGCCGTTCCGTTTCGGCGTCGTCACCCTCACCGAATCGCCGCAGGCCTTCGTGCGGGCGCGCATCCGCCTGGAGGACGGGGAAATGCGCGGGCGCGAAGCGCTCGGCGGAGCGGCCGAGCTGCTTGCGCCGAAGTGGTTCGACAAGAACCTGGCGCTCACGAACGAGGACAATTTCGAGCAGCTGCGCCGCTCGCTGGCAATCGCCCGCGCGGCTTACCTGTCGGGCGGCGCGGATTCCGCCTTCGGGCATTTCAGCGCGCACTACCGCTCGCAGATCGAGCTCTGCGCTGGCGAGGGGCTGAATTCGCTCATCGCCTGCTACGGCCCGGCGCTGGTCGATCGCGCGCTGCTCGATGCGCTGTGCCGCGCGCTCGGCGTCTCGTTCTATGCGGCGGCGCGCGCCAACCTGCCCGGCGTGGATGTTTCGCTGACCCCTGATCTCGGCGGATTCGATGTCGGGGGTTTCCTCGGCTCGCTCGAGCCCGCGGCATCGATCGCTGCGCGCCACACTGTCGGGCTGCTCGACCCGATCACCGCGGCGGACCAGAACCAGCGGGTGAGCGACGGCCTGCCCGAGACGCT
>JBGOTT010000142.1:0-9796 GCA_041476585.1 Gammaproteobacteria bacterium
AAAGAGTTTTTCCCCCCCACTGCGGCTCACGATCTCGCGTAGCGATGTTTTTGAGAGATTGACTCGGAGTTGCTCCGGTCGGTCTTCATTCCAAAGCAGGTGTAAGCCCAGGTGTTGTTGAGCGAGGTCGGGCGCTACTTCAATGCTTTGGCCACGACTGACCGAGAACGACCACGAAAGCCCGCTATTGAGAGCAGGCCTAGCCTCAAGCTTTGCAAGATCTTCTTCAGTTGGCGGGAACGACATTTCGATTTTCGGTTCTTCTGGTGGATAGGCATCTGGGTCGAACTTGTTTCCCTTCGGAGCGGAATCTGAGCCCGCTTCGAAGAAGAACGTGATGCGATCAAGCTTGGTTAGCTCGTGAGGCATTTCCCAAATCAGGAAGTCGCTTTCTCCATCGGGGCGGCGCTTGCTACCACCAGAAACATCCAAGAAAGAAACTTCGGGTCCCCAGATTTCTCCCCAGACGCTAGCCGAGAACATCCACACGTCGTCGGAGCCGACCGTGCAAAGATGCTTTCCGTTCTTCATTACGCGCAAGACGGGCATGAGGGGTCTAACAAGAAGTCGGCCCCTTACGTGGGGCTTTATAAGACCCCAACACCGGGGTCGATCCCGGCAAGATTACGCCTAAGTCCTTGATCCCTCAACCGCGTCAACCGGGATAGGCACCTGTACGTTCATTCAGTATAGGCCTCATCGGAGGACGTCATGCAGCCACCACGCTTGCTCGACCAGGTACGCGACCGCATACGCGTAAAACACTACAGCCTGCGCACGGAGGATGCGTACTTGTACTGGATTCGCCGCTTCATTTTCTTCCACGGCAAGAAGCATCCGCGTGAGATGGGCGGCCCGCAGGTCGAAGCGTTCCTGTCGCACCTCGCCACGATCGGTCGTGTTGCGCCTTCGACGCAGAACCAGGCATTGTCCGCGTTGCTGTTTCTGTACCGCGAGGTGTTGCAGATCGAGCTGCCGTGGATGGACGGCGTGGTGCGCGCCAAGCGGCCGAAGCATGTTCCGGTGGTGCTCACGGAGAACGAGGTGCGCGCGCTTCTTGCGCAGATCGAGGGCACGCGTTGGCTGGTCGTCAGTCTCCTGTATAGCTCCGGCGCGCGTCTGCTGGAGGGTTTGCGCTTGCGCGTCAAGGATGTCGATTTCGAGCGCCACGAGATCATGGTGCGCGACGGCAAGGGCGCGCGCGACCGCGTGACGATGCTCCCCGAGCGCCTGGTCGAGCCGTTGCGCTCGCACCTGGCCAGGGTGCGGGCGTTGCACGAGCGCGACCTCACCGAAGGTTTTGGCGAGGTGCATATGCCGTTCGCGCTGGCGCGCAAGTATCCGAAGGCCGGGCGCAGCTGGATCTGGCAGTACGTTTTTCCGTCAGGCAGCCGCTCCGTCGATCCGGCCGACGGCGTGATCCGCCGGCATCATCTGGACGAGAAGATCGTGCAGCGCGCGGTCGCCGCCGCCGCGCGCGCGGCAGGGCTCGCGAAACCGGTCTCGCCCCATGTGCTGCGCCACAGTTTCGCAACCCATCTGCTCATCGCGGGCTATGACATCCGCACGGTGCAGGAACTGCTCGGACACAAGGACGTGTCCACCACGATGATCTATACGCACGTCCTCAATCGCGGCGGGCGCGGGGTATTGAGCCCGCTTGACCGCATTGATCCGAGGCCCGCACCGAATCGGTAAATACGGGACATTGGCGCATGGCCAATCCGTGGCGGCTCGATGCATGCGATTTCGGTGGAACAGCTCATCAGGAGTCCGGGCAAACTGATCGAGGATGCCGAGAACGGCCGGCTTGCGGTAGTCACCAAGGCGGGCCGCCCGCTGTTTCTCGCCGTGCCTTACGACGAGCGCCTGGCGGGCGAGGATGTGCACGTCGCCGTCGCGGTGCGTCTGTACGAGAGCGACGCCGTGAGCCTCGGCAGGGCCGCGAGAATCGCGGGGTTTTCGACGAGCGAATTCATCGACCAGCTCGGCGCGCTGCAGATTCCCGTCATTCGCTACTCCGCCGAGGAGCTCGAGCGGGAGCTCGCCGCGTTTGGCAGAGATCGTCGTCGCGGACGCGGGACCGCTGATTGCGTTCGGACGGCTGCGCAGGATCGAAGTACTCGCCCGTGTGTACGAAAAGGTGGTGGTCCCTCGCGCGGTGTACGAGGAAACGCAGTTCCATCCTGATCTGCCGGACGCGCAGGCGATCGAGTCCACCCGGGAGTCAGGTTTGTTCGCCGTGGAGGATTCGTCGCCCGACTTGACGCGCTTGCCGCCCGATGCAGAGCTGGGAGAAGGAGAGGCGGTGGCGATGGCCCTTGGCCTCTATGGAGAATCGCTTGATGCGTGTTCCCCGCGCACGCGGGGATAAACCGTCCCCACACCGCGCCGACGACCGGGTGCTCGTGTGTTCCTCGCGCCGGCGGGGGATGAACCGCTGGCCGTGATGACCGGCGCGATCGCCGCCGCGGTGGTGTTCTCCCAAATCCCCGCCTTGCGCAACTGGGTCGCCAATCGCATGCCCTGGCGGTAGAATGAACCTCTTTGCAAACGGATGAGGATCATGAGCACCAGCGACGCGAAGCGCGAGCACGGGCGCACGTTTATTTTCCATCTCCCGGATCCGGGGCATGGCGGGTCCATCCGCCGCACGAAGCGGTCCATCGTCGTCAAGCAGGCCCCTCTGAGGCGCCACCCCTCGGCCGCGGAGATCCGGCGCCAGTGCCGGCTCGCGAACGCAGCCGACAAGCGCGATAACTGGCGCGCGTTCATCGTTTTGCCGGAATGAGCCTCGCGCGTGGCGATCTGGTTTGGGTCGCCGCGAAGGGTCCCTACACGTCGAAGCCGCGGCCCGCGCTCGTTGTGCAGGCCTCGGCGACGCTCGCCGCGCGCGACAGCGTGACCGTGTGTCTGCTGACCGGGGATCTGATCGATGCACCGCTCTTCCGGGTGCGGTTGCGCAAAAGCGGCGTGAACCGCCTGGTCAAGACCTCGGACGTGATGGTGGACAAGATCCTCACGCTGCCCAAATCGGCGCTGTCGGAGAATGCCTTTGGCCGGGTGAACGGCGCGCAGTTGGCGGCGGTGAACATGGCGCTGCGCTTTTGGCTCGATCTGTAGGCGACACAGGCCTGCGCACAGCAGCGAAGTCGCACGGCGTGAAGTTGTTCGCGCCGCAGGCCTAGTACGCCTGGGCAGTGATCGCGTCGAAGGTGCCGGCGAGCTTCGCCTGGCGGACTTTCTCAGGCGCGTTTCAACCTCGCACGTAGTAGCCCCAGCGCCAAGAATCGGCAGGGATCCCGGCGACCGCGCGCGTCCAGGCTGCAACCTCCGACGAGGTGATGGGAACTTCGCCGGGCAGATTCAGGACCGGGTGCGGCTTTTGTTTGCTTCGCATTCGCGCCTCCCGGCGCGAACGCTTCAGGGCGATACGAGGTGTTCCCCGCGCGCGGGGATGACAACCCTACCTATCGAGCCGAATCTGGCAGGGGCTGCTCGCGCAACTGCGTCTTGAAGAGCCTAGAGCGTTCAACGTAGCCGCGCGCAATCGTGAGCAGGTTTTCGCGCTCCTCGGGCCTTAGGTCGCGCACGATCTTGCCCGGAGATCCGAGCACCAGCACCCCTTCCGGAATCTCCTTGCCTTCCGGGATCAAGGCGTTCGCACCGACCAGCGAACCGGGCCCGATCTTCGCGCCGTTCATGACTACGCTGTTGATGCCGATCAGCGAGCCGTCGCCGACGGTGCAGCCGTGAAGCATCACCTTGTGACCGATGGTGACGTGCCGGCCGAGGTTCAGCGGGAACCCGGGATCCACGTGCAGCACCGAACTGTCCTGAATGTTCGTCGCTTCACCGACACGCACCTGATCGTTATCCGCGCGAATCACGACATTGAACCAGACGCTTACATCGGTCTCGAGAACGATGGAGCCGGCCAGCGTGGCGTTGTACGCGATGAAGTGATGTTCGCCGTGCAGTTCGACGCGGCGATCGGGCAGAGAGAAGAGCGGCATCGAATCGGCGCGGCGCAGGTTTTCGGAGCCGTTATCATAGCTTGCACATGAAAATCGCGATTCTCGGCGCCGGAGTGGTCGGCGTGACCACCGCGTGGTATCTCATCCGCGCCGGCCATGAGGTGGTTCTGATCGAGCGGCGCGAGGGCCCCGGCCTGGAGACTTCGTTCGCCAACGGCGGCCAGATCTCGGCGGGACACGCCGAGCCCTGGGCGAAGCCGTCGGTGATTCCGAAAATGCTCGAGTGGCTCGGGCGCGAGGACGCGCCGTTGCTGTTCCGACCGCGCGCAAGCTGGGCCCAGTGGGAATGGGGCCTGCGTTTTCTGCGCGAATGCCTTCCCGGCCGCTTCGAGCGCAATGCGCGCAACCTGGCCGCGCTGGCGCTCTACAGCCGCGATTGCCACAAGGCGTTGCGGGCTGAAACCGGCATCGAATACGACAGCCTTGCGCGCGGCATCCTGCAGTTTTTCACCAATGACAAGGATTTCCAGGCGACGGCTGCACATGCCCATGCAGCGCGCTCGTACGGGATTCTGCGAGAAGTCAAGAGTGCAGCCGAGTGTCTGGTGATTGAACCGGCGCTCGCCGGCGCGAGCGTGCGCATCGTCGGCGGAATCTACGCGCCGCAGGACGAATCCGGCGATGCGTACCGATTCACGCGGCAGCTCGCCGGGCTTTGCGTCGAGCAGGGAGCGGCCCTGCGCATGGACACCGAGGTCGCAAGCATCGACGCATCGGGCGGGCAGGTCGATGCGTTGTGGCTGCGGCAGGGGGAGCGTCCGGCGGAGCGCTTCACTGCGGACGCGTATGTCGTCTCGCTCGGCGCATGGAGTCCGCTGCTGCTCGGGCGCATCGGCGTGCGTATTCCGGTCTACCCGCTCAAGGGCTATTCGATCACTGTTCCATTGCAGCCCGGCGAATCAGCGCCAACCGTCAGCCTCAGCGACGATGCAGCCAAATTGGTCTATTCGCGCCTCGGGGATCGCTTGCGGGGTGCCGGTACCGCGGAGCTCACCGGATACGACACCAGCATCAATACGGTGCGCTGCGAGGCGATCCTGTCCCGCGCGCGGCAACTGTTTCCGGCGCTGGCGCATGCAGACCCCGCGCAATACTGGGCGGGATTGCGTCCGGCAACGCCGACCAACGCGCCGCTGATCGGCCGCACCCGCTATCGCAATCTGTACCTGAACACCGGGCATGGAACGCTCGGCTGGACGCTCGCCTGTGGCTCCGCCCAGGCACTCGCGGACATGGTCTCCGGACGGGAACCGCAGGTGAGTTACGCCTTTGCGGGCTGATATCCTCGCGCATTGGGGGATCGATGCGTCCGGCTGAATCGTTGTACTTCGACATACGCGGCCTGAAATACCACGTTCGCCACTGGAGCGCTGCGACGGCCGCCTCCGGCGCTTCGCGCAGGCTGGTGCTGCTGCACGGCTGGATGGACGTGTCGGCGTCGTTCCAGTTCCTGGTCGACGCGCTGGGCGACGCATGGGAGGTGTTCGCCCCGGACTGGCGCGGCTACGGGCTCACCGACTGGGGGCGCTCGGATTGCTACTGGTTTCCGGATTACGTCGCCGATCTCGACGCATTGCTTGATCGCGTCCAGCCCGAAGCGCCGGTCAATCTCGTCGGCCACAGCCTTGGCGGCAACGTCGCGGCGCTGTATTCCGGGGTCCGGCCGGAGCGCATCGCGCGGCTGGTCAATCTCGAGGGGTTCGGCATGCAGCGTACGCGTCCCGATCAGGCGCCAAAGCGCTATGCGTTGTGGCTCGACGAGTTGCGCGATCCGCCGCAGCTGAAGCCCTACGCCGGTTTTTCAGAGCTGGCGAACCGCTTGCAGAAGAACAATCCCCGTCTGCAGCGCGATCGTGCGGAGTTCCTCGCTCGGCACTGGGGCCGGCTGGCGGAGGACGGGCAGGTCGTTCTGCGCGGCGATCCGGCCCACAAGATCATCAATCCGGTGCTCTACCAATATGAGGAAGCGCGCGCGTGCTGGCAATCGATCACCGCGCCGGTGCTCTGGGTGGATGCCGACGGGTCGGAGATTGCGAAGCGCATGAAGCTCGGCGCCGAGGATTACGCAGACCGGCGCAATGCGCATCGCAATCTTCGCTACGTGACGGTGAAGGATGCAGGCCATATGCTGCATCATGACCAGCCCGAACGCGTGGCGCGGTTGATCGAGGAGTTTCTGCAAGGTCCCGGGGCATGAACATCGATCTGCATTGCCATTCGACGATGTCGGACGGGGCGCTCGCGCCGCGCAGTCTTGTTCTGCGCGCGGCCGAAAAGGGCGTTGACGTGCTGGCGTTGACGGACCACGACAATCTGGGCGGGCTTGACGAGGCGCGGGCCGCAGCGGACGAGGCCGGCATCGGGTTCATCAATGGCGTCGAAGTTTCGGTGAGCTGGCGCGGCGCGACGGTTCATATCGTCGGGTTGGGAATCGATCCGGCCAACCGCGAGCTGGATGCGGGGCTCGAGTCGGTGCGTAGCGGCCGTGTCGAGCGCGCGCGAGCGATGGCGGCAAGCCTGAAATCGGCCGGGATCGAGGCGAGCTTCGAAGGCGCGATGCGCTTCGCGCAGAACCCCGTCATGATCAGCCGCACGCACTTCGCGCGTTTTCTCGTCGAGTCGGGCGTGGTGGAGGACAGCCGCGCCGCGTTTCGCCGCTACCTGGTCCCGGGCAAACCTGGTTATTCGCCTTACGACTGGACGACACTGGCAAACGCGGTGGGCTGGATCCGTGGCGCGGGCGGCGCCGCGGTGATCGCGCATCCAGGGCGCTATTCGCTGTCCGCCGCCGCCCTCGCGGAACTGATCGCGGAGTTCCGTGCCGCGGGCGGCGTCGGGATCGAGGTAGTGACGGGAAATCACTCGACCGATCAGTTCCGGCTGTTCGGTGCGCTGTCGCGGCAGCACGGGCTGCTGGCCTCGCGCGGATCGGATTTCCATGCACCGGAAGAAAGTGGCGTGGAGCTCGGCGCGCTGCCCGCACTGGCGCCGCAACTCGATCCGGTCTGGCGCGAACTCGCGTTCTAGACCTTGGCGCAATTCTTCGCGATCCATCCGACGCATCCCCAGCGCCGCCTGGTCCGCCAGGCGGCGGAGATCCTGCGTGGCGGCGGGTTGATCGCCTATCCGACGGATTCCTGCTACGCGCTCGGCTGCCGGATCGGCGACAAGACGGCGATGGAACGCCTGCGTCGCGTGCGCGGCATCGACGAGAAGCACCAGCTGACGCTGATGTGCCGCGACCTGTCGGAGATCTCCGTTTATGCTCTCGTCGACAACGCGCAGTACCGCCTGCTTCGCGCGGCGACGCCGGGCAGCTACGTGTTCATCCTGCGCGCGACCCGCGAAGTCCCGCGCGGGCTGATGCATCCGCGACGCAGGACCATCGGCGTGAGAGTGACCTCGCATCCGGTCGCGCACGCGCTGCTCGAGGAACTCGCCGAGCCGATGTTGTCCACCACGCTGGCGCTGCCCGGCGATGCCGCGCCGCTGTCCGAAGCACAGGAAATCCGTTTTCGCCTCGAGCATCAGGTCGAGCTGGTGATCGACGGCGGGGTCTGCGGCATCGAGCCGACGACGGTGATCGACATCTCCGGCGCCGCGCCGCGCGTGCTGCGCAAAGGCAAAGGGCCGCTCGCGCCATTTTCGGTCGAGGACACGGCGGGCTGATCGCGTCGTTCTGATAAGATTCAGCGCTTTGCCAGACTGCGGCGATGGACGTTTCCCACCTGATCCAGACTTTTGCCGTCTATGCACTTCCCGTGTTGTTCGCAATTACGCTACACGAGGCGGCACACGGCTACGTCGCGCGTCACTTCGGTGACATGACGGCGTTCGCGCAGGGTCGCGTCAGCCTGAATCCGGTGCGCCACATCGATCCGGTCGGAACGATCTTGGTGCCGCTGGTGATATTGCTGCTGTCGGGCGGGCGGTTCCTGTTCGGCTGGGCAAAGCCGGTGCCGGTCAATTACTCTGCGCTGCGGCAGCCCAAGCGCGACATGATGTGGGTCGCGGCGGCCGGTCCGCTTTCGAACCTTGCGATGGCGCTCGGCTGGGCGGTAATGCTCAGGCTTGCGCTGCTGCTGCCAGCCAATTTTTTCAGCGCGCCGATGGCCGAGATGGCGAAGGCGGGGATCCTGGTGAATCTGGTCTTCATGTTTCTCAACCTGCTGCCGATCCTGCCGCTCGACGGCGGGCGCATCACTGCCAGCCTGCTGCCCAACCGCATGGCGTGGCAGTACTCGAAGCTTGAGCCCTGGGGCCTGCCGATCCTGCTCATTCTGCTGGTCACCAACCTGCTCGATGTGGTTCTCAATCCGCTCATCGACCTGTCGTCGTCGCTGATCCGGGCTTTCGTTCTGCTCTGAGCCGGCCGCGATGTTCGAAACCCGCGTACTTTCAGGCATGCGCCCCACGGGCAGCCTGCACCTGGGCCATTACCACGGGGTGCTGAAGAACTGGGCGCGCCTGCAGTCCGAATACCCGTGCCTGTTCTTCGTCGCCGACTGGCACGCCCTCACCACCGATTACGATGCGCCGGAGGCAATCGAGAAAAATACCTGGGACATGGTGATCGACTGGCTGGCGGCCGGCATCGACCCGCAGCAGGCCATCCTGTTCATCCAGTCGCAGATCCCGGAGCATGCCGAGCTGCACCTGCTGCTGTCGATGATCGTGCCGGTCGGCTGGCTCGAGCGCGTGCCGACCTACAAGGATCAGCAGGAAAAACTCACCGACAAGGACCTCTCGACCTACGGCTTTCTCGGCTATCCGCTGCTGCAGAGCGCGGACATCCTGATGTACCGCGCCAAGTTCGTGCCGGTCGGCGAAGACCAGGTGCCGCACGTGGAATTCACGCGCGAGGTGGCGCGCCGTTTCAACCACCTGTACGGCCGCGAGCCTGGGTTCGAGGACAAGGCCAAGGCGGCAGTAAAGAAAATGGGTTCGAAAAAGGCACGCCTGTTCAACGAGCTGCGAACGCGCTTTCTCGAAAAGGGCGAGCAACAGGCGCTCGAGAAGGCGCGCGCCATGCTCGATGAGCAGCAGAACCTGTCGCGCGGCGATCGCGAACGGCTGTACGGCCACCTCGAGGGCGGCGGCAAGAAGATCCTGGCCGAACCGGAGGCGCTGCTCACGGAAGCAGCGCGCATGGTTGGACTCGACGGGCAGAAGATGTCGAAATCCTACGGCAATTCGATTTCGCTGCGCGAAGACGCCGGTTCGGTCGAAAAGAAGATCCGCACCATGCCGACCGATCCGGCGCGGGTGAAGCGAACCGACCCCGGCAATCCCGAGAAGTGTCCGGTGTGGTCTCTGCACCAGGTGTATTCGGACGAAGCGCGCAAGCAATGGGTCGTCACAGGCTGCACCTCCGCCGGCATCGGCTGCCTCGATTGCAAGCAACCGGTCATCGAAGCGGTGCTGGCGGAACTCGCGCCGATGCGCAAGCGCGCGCAGGCCTACCTCGATGACCCGACCCTGGTGAAAAACATCGTCGCCGACGGCAACGAAAAGGCCCGCAAGCTCGCGCTCGAAACGATGCGCGACGTGCGCGAGGCGATGGGCCTGTCGCATGCCCAATAGAAACACGGTTGCGCAGGTGAGCGCGGGAAACGCGGGTCCGCCGGTGAGCGCACCGGTCGTCCCCGAAGCCTCCGTGCGGGTTGCGCGCATTTACGGTGAGCCGCTGATCGAGCTGCCGCTGGACCTCTATATCCCGCCCGATGCGCTCGAGGTTTTCCTCGAGTCCTTCGAAGGCC
>JBGOTT010000143.1:0-9789 GCA_041476585.1 Gammaproteobacteria bacterium
CAGGCGCTCCGCGGGGGCGCCCATCAGCGCCTGCACATCGTTTGCCGTCGATTGTCCGGGCACGAGCCCGCGGCCGTCGTACGAGGCGCAGCCCGCAAGCAGGAAGATCGCGCCCCATATGACAAACTGTTTCGGCTTCATGCGGCACCTCCAGCATCGATGATACGCCGGCAGAAGTTTGGCGAGGGATACGGTCCGGTCTTGCGTGCCATGGCCGCGCTTGCGAATTCGTATTCGCCCTCGGAGATCGCCGAATGCGGCTACAAGCTATATGAGGAGTTTCGCCCCGACGTTCCTGCGGGCGCGAGGGGGTGGGGCGCGGCCGGTGTGCTGGACGTTGGGCAGATCCTGGGCCTGAAGGACAAGGCCACTGGGCTGACGGCGGCGTGATTCGATGCCAGGTTGACGAAGAGCCCAAAAGCGGTAGAACTACCTTGTTCGGTGAATTACTGATCAATTCAGGTTGGGCGGGCTGACTGTTCACTTCGCTAATCCCTTGTGGCTGTGCGTGAGACCGCCACGCGGCGACGGACGCTTCCAGCTTCACGCGCGTGTGACGCGCGCCTCGATTGATCGGCTTGCCCATTGGCGCCTCCTGATACATCCCCGCGGCGAGGCTAGAATCGTGGTCGCGGCCACAACCGCAGTCAATCCGGCATCGGACAGCGAGGAGTGGGCTATGGGCGGACAATGAACCCGTGCTGCCGTGGGAGCAAGGGAGGGCGAACGACAACAAATCATGGAGGGGCCATGCGGCGGGAAGGGGAAGAGCTAGGCTAGAACCTGTTGACGCAACTGACGGGCTGCAATGCGGTCCTGAGGGCTTCAGCTTTGAATTCAATCTAGGCACGGCGCAGAATCAAACTTGCCCCGTGCCATCCAGAGAGCTGAATTATTTTGGAACAAGCGGACTTTTCTGCAGCTTTGTATGGGAGAGGATATCCATGAGAAAGATCATCGCCGTTGTCGCAGTCGCTGCGCTTGCTGGCTGCGGCGCAGAAACTGCGACTACCGCCGCGACTGCCGCCGCTGCCAAGAAACAGGAAATCGAGCAAGGCAAGAAGACCATGGAGCGGATGCAGCAGAATATCGGGAAGGCGATGGACCAGACACAGCAGAGCGCGGAACGGGCAGACGAGGCCGCAAAGTAGCCGTGTGGATTGACCGCAAATTCTCTCGAGCCTAAGAGGGCCTTACTGCGCCTTCTCGATGACGATGCCTCGCTCCTTGATGAGCTTCGCCCACTTGGCGTTGTCATTGCGGATGAACTCGAGAAACGTCTCGGGCGTGGTCGCCGCCGGTTCGGCGCCGAGCTCCAGCAAACGCGCCTTGACGTCCGCCAACTGCAGGATCCGGTTCACCTCGCGGTTGAGCTGGCCCACGATCTCCTTCGGCGTCGCGGCCGGCGCCATCAGGCCGAACCAGCCGACCGACTCGTAGCCCGGCACGCCCGCCTCGGAGAGCGTGGGCAGGTCCGGCACCGAGGGCGAACGCTTCGCGCCGGTCACCCCGAGCGCGCGCAGCTTGCCGGACTTCACGTGCGACATCACCGATTGCGAGGGTGCGACCATCACCTGCACCTGCCCGCCGAGCAGGTCGGTGACCGCATTGCCGACGCCCCTGTACGGCACGTGCAGCAGATCGATGCCGGCCATCGCCTTGAACAGTTCGGTCGAAAGATGCGAGGCCGCCCCGCCACCCGTGGAGCCATAGGCGAGCTTGCCGGGCTGCGCCTTGGCTAGCGCCACGAGTTCCTTCACATTCGTCGCGTTCACCGACGGATGCACCACGAGGATGTACGAAGGCGCGGCGAACAGCGTTACAGCCGAGAAGAGCCTGAGGTTGTCGTCGTTCAGCGGCCCCGCCGCGATCGCCAGCAGCGTATAGCCGTCGGCCGGCGCGTTGGCGACGAGGTCCATGCCGATCTGCGCGTTCGCCCCCGAGCGGTTCTCGATCACGACTGGTTGCTTCGTCGAGTCGGTGAGATATTTGCCCACCAGCCGCGTCAACACATCGGTGCCGCCGCCCGGCGGATACGGCACCACGACGCGGATGGGCTTTGCCGGATAGGGCTGGGCGAGCGCAGCAGCAGTTGCAAGCACCAAGCCAGCCGCAAAGACGAATCGAATGATCCGGCTCATAGCGCCGCCGTCGCCTGGAACTCGATCATCAGTCCCGGATCGGCAAGGTGATTGACCTCGACGATGGTGCTGGTCGGCAGCTTCGCGACGAAAAACTCCTCGCGCGCCGCGACGATCTCCTTGAATGCGCGCATGTCAGTGGTGTAGACGACGATGGACACGATGTCGTCCAACCTGCCGCCGGCGGCTTCCAGCACGGTCCGCATATTGCGGATGCACTGGCGCGTCTGCTCGGCCATGTCGCCCGCGCCGACCAGCTTGCCGTCGGCATCGCGCGCGAGCTGCCCCGACAGGAAGATCAGCGACTTCGGGTTGTCGACGCGGATGTAGTGGTGGTAGACGCTCTTCCTTACGTTCTTCAGGTTCGGCGGATCGCCGCGGGTGATCTTGCTCATGCGTTCTCCGGTGTTTTCGGCGCGACGATGCGCGTGCGCAGCACCATCGCCGGTTTCTCGAACGCGCACTCGACCACGTCGCCGGGATTGAGGAACAGCGCCTCGGCGTTCGGCTTGCCTACCGCAACGCCACCCGGCGCGCCGGTCGAGAACATGTCGCCCGGCTCGAGCGGCACGAGGCGCGAGAAATGCTCGATGATGTCGGGCAGCTTCCAGATCTGGTCGCTGGTGTTGACGCGCATCCTCTGCTCGCCATTGACGCTGCAGGTGACCCAGATGTCGTAGGGATCCGGGACTTCGTCCATCGTGATGATGTACGGCCCCAGCGGCCCGAAGCCCGGCGCGTTCTTCGCCGTCCAGAAGCGCGAACCAGAGGCCACTTCGCGCTTCTGCGTGTCGCGGCAGGTGAGGTCGTTGAGGATCGTGATCCCGGCGACGCAGTCGAAGGCGTCCTTCTTCTTCGCGCCATGCACGTGCTTGCCGATCACGAAGACGAGTTCAGGTTCGTAATCGAGGTGCGTCACGGAAGCCGGCCTCTCGACGTCGGCGTCATGGCCTGCGAGGCAGGAATTCAGCTTCACGAAGCCGGTCGGCTCGCCGGGCATCTCCTTGATGAGATCGGTGCGTTTGAGCTCCTCCAGGTGGGCGCGGTAGTTCTTGCCCACGCAGAGGAACTTGTCCGAGTCCGGAATCGGCGGCAGGAAAATGATGTCCGCAAATTCGCGCAGCGCATCGGCCCTGGGCTTTTCGAGCAGGCGGCGCACCGCATCGAGCCGCTGCGGGCCGTCGGCGAGCAGTTCCTTCATCGTCTGCGCGGGCAGCGCGCATTGGGCCAGGTCGAGCATCTTGGTGCCCGAGAGCGCGCCGAGGCGCGGGTAGTGCGGATTCGATTTGAGGGCAAAGGTCGCGAGTCTCATGGGTCTTCTGTTCGAGTTGGATTGAAGATTACGTGATTTGTACGAGACCTGCGCGGGTACAGTTGATGCGCTTCGCGGCGCTCGTCAAAGATTCTTGACGATGCGCAGCGTGGTCGCATCCCCCGGGAGCGCCTGCAGCTCGAATCCAAGCGCGCGCGCAAAGCGCACCATTGCCGCGTTGGTGCGCACCACCAGCCCTTCCATGCGCGTCAACCCGCGTGTCCGGGCGGCGTGGATGAGCGCGTCCATCAGCAGACCGGCGATGCCGCTCCTGCGCCACGCGTCTGCGATCATGATGCCGAATTCGCAATCCCCGCCGTCCGCGCTTTTCACATAGCGCGCTTCGCCGATCAGTTCCTCGCCCGCTGCGCCTTCGAGCGAGCAGACGAGCGCGAGGTGACGGTCGTAATCGACGTCGGTGAGAAAGTGAATGAGCTTGTCCGAAGGCGCAGCAACCCACTTCTGGAAGCGAAAATAGCGACTCTCGCCCGACAGCGCGCCGACGAACTTTCGCTCCAGCGCGGCATCTTCCGGCCGGATGGGACGGATGGTGACCATTGTGCCGTCTCGCAGGCAGCGCCGGCAGACGAGATCGGCGGGGTATTCGGCCATGGGATCCGGCGCGCCGGCGTGTGCGCGACCCAATGCGGTTCAGGACGCGGCCGACTTGCCGCGCAGGTAGGCCACCAGGTCTTCGAGCGTGACTAGTTTCGCGTAGTCGGACTCGGGGATTTCCACGCCGAGCCGCTCGTGCAGCGCGACGAGGAAATTCAGCCAGTCCATCGAATCAAGGTCCACCTGGTCGCGCAGAGGCCGGCCGGAACGCAGATCGGATTCCTCGAGTTCGGGCGCTATCGATTTGAGAATGGCGAGTACCTGCCGCCTGGTCTCTTGTTCGTTCACAGTTCCTCCGGCCGTTGCAGCAGCTCGCGCAGCCCGGCGAGGAAGCGCGCGCCGTGGTGGCCATCGGTCACGCGATGGTCGGCGGACAGCGTCGCAGTAACGGTCGGGACGGCGCGCACTGCACCGTCCTCCACCCACGGCCGTTCACCGATGCGCCCGAAACCGATCAGCGCGACCTGCGGGGGATAGATGATGCCGAAGACCGACTCGACGCCCTGTTCGCCGAGATTGGTGACGGTGACCGTCGGATCCGACATCTCGGAGCTGCGCAACGAGCCGGCGCGCGCGCGCTTGACGAGGTCGGTGAGTGCCGCCATCAGCTCGCCGAGGCTTTTCTTGTCGACATCGTGGAGCGCAGGGGCGATCAACCCGCCCTGGCGGATGGAGATCGCGACGCCGACGTGTATGCCGCCGCCGGGCACGAACCCGTCGTCGCGCCAGAACCCGTTCAACTGCGGAAAATTCTGCAGCGCGAGCGCCACCGCCTTGAGTTGCAGTGCCCCCATCAGCAGGCGCTCTGCCACGGGGCGTCGTGCGTTTTCGCGCGCAAGCCAATCCGCCGCATTGTGAATCGATATGGTTTCGGCGAGATAGTAGTGGGGGATCTCGCGCTTCGAGCGCGTCATGGCTGCGCCGATCGCCTTGCGCATCTCTGCATGCCGGTCGACCGGGGCCGCTGCACGCCCGGCAGCCGCCTTCTCCACATCGTCGAGGGTCACTGCTCCGTGCGGGCCGCTGCCCGCCACCCGGTCGACATCCACCTCGAGCTCGCGCGCGCGCTTGCGCGCGGCTGGAGAGGCGGGTTTGCGCATCCCCGGCATGGCCGGCGACGGGGCCGGTGACAGGGTGGTAGTTGCGGCGGGCCGGCCGCGACGCGGTGCCGTTTCGGCACTCTCGCCGGCCTGGAGCAGTGTCGCCATGACGGTACCTACCGGAATCTTGTCGCCGGGCTGCGCCAGCAACTCGAACACCGTGCCGTCCTGCCAGCTCTCGACTTCCACTGCAGCCTTGGACGTATCGACGATGGCTACCACGTCGCCGCGCTTCACGGCGTCGCCCGGTGCGATCTTCCATTCGAGCAGCTTGCCCTCGTCCATGTCGGCGCCGAGCGACGGCAATTTGAACTCGATCATGGTGCCCCTGTGCCAAGCATCGCCTTGACCGCGGCGACGATCTTCTGTGCTTGCGGCAGCGCCGCTTCTTCGAGATGCCTGGCATAGGGCATCGGCACCTCCTCGCTGCAAACACGCGCGAGCGGCGCGTCGAGATCGTAGAACGCATGCTCGACGATTCGCGCCATGATCTCCGCGGCAAGACTGCCCGAGCGCCAGCCTTCGTCAATCACCACTGCGCGGCGGCATTTGCGCACCGAAGCGACGATGGCCTGCGTATCGAGCGGCCTGAGCACCCGCAGATCGAGCACTTCCGCGTCGATGCCTTCATCGGCAAGCTGTTGCGCCGCGGCCAGCGTTTTGGGCAGGCAGCCGCCGTAGGTAATCAGGCTCACGCCGGAGCCCGGCCGGCGCACCTTCGCCGATGCGATGTCGACGGCCGTGTCGTGCGCAAGTTCCTCTTGCAGATTGTATAGCTGCACGTGCTCGAAGATCACCACCGGATCCGGATCGGCCAGCGCCGCGGCAAGCATGCCGCGCGCATCCTCGACAGTGGCCGGCGCGAGAACCTTGATGCCAGGAACGTGCGCGTACCAGTTCTCGAAGCTGTGCGAATGCTGCGCCGCGACCTGTCTGCCGGCGCCGGTCGCCATGCGCAGCACGAGCGGCACCGAGAACTGGCCGCCGGACATGTGGTGAAAGAGCGCTGCGGTATTTACGATCTGGTCCAGCGCAAGCAGGCTGAAGTTCACCGTCATCACCTCGACGATCGGGCGCATGCCGCCGAGCGCGGCGCCAATGCCGGCGCCGACGAACCCGAGTTCGGACAGCGGAGTGTCGCGAATGCGCTCGGACCCGAACTCGTCGATGAGGCCCTTGGTGACCGCGTAGGTGCCACCGTACCTGCCGATGTCCTCGCCCATCAGGAAGACGCGGGGGTCGCGCGACAGCGCATCGTGCAATGCCTGGCGCATCGCCTCGCGGTACGAGAGCTTCATGCCGCCGGCTCCTCGGTATGCACGTCGCGCGCGAGATCCTCGACCGGTTCCCAGGTGCCCGCCTCCGCGAAGGCTACGGCGCGCTCGACTTCCGCGCCGGTCTTTGCATCGAGCGCGAGGAACTCGTCTTCGCTGAGCTTGCCCTCGGCCTTGAGCCGCGCGGAATAGGTGTGCAGCGGCCCGCGGGTCTTCCATTCCTCCACTTCGCGCTTGTCGCGGTAGAGCTCGGCATCGAACATCGAGTGCGCCCGGAAACGGTACGTCTGGAACTCGACGAACAAGGGGCCGCCTCCACCCCGCACCTGTTGCACGGCGCGCTTCACCGCTTCGTGCACGGCGACAACGTCCTGCCCGTCGACCTTGAGCGTCGCCATGCTGTACGACGCGGCCTTGACGCACAGGTCTACCTGCGATTCGGAGCGCGACAGCGCGGTGCCCATCGCGTAGAGATTGTTCTCGCAGCAGAAGAGCACCGGCAGCTTCCACAGCGCAGCGAGATTCATCGACTCGTGGAACGCGCCTTCCGCCACCGCTCCGTCGCCGAAGAAGCAGGCCGTCACGCGGCGGGTGCCGCGCATGCCGTCGGCCAATGCGAGTCCCACCGCGAGCGGCAGACCGCCGCCGACGATCGCATTGCCGCCATAGAGCCGCGTGCGCGCATCGAACAGGTGCATCGAGCCGCCGCGGCCGCGCGAGCAGCCTTCGCGTTTGCCGTACATCTCGGCCATGATCGCCTCCATCGGCATGCCGCGCAGCAGCGCGTGGCCGTGCTCCCGGTAAGTCGCGACCACGTTGTCTTCGGGCTCGAGCGCGCGGATCGCGCCAGCCGCGACGGCTTCCTCGCCCACATACAGATGCAGGAATCCGCGGATCTTGCCCGCGCCGTAGAGTTCGGCGGACTTTTCTTCCAGCCGCCGGATGCGCAGCATGTCCTCCAGCAGGCCGAGCGCGAGCCCGCGCTCATAGGGTACCGGCCCGGAAGGCGGCGGCGCGATCACGCTTCCGGCTCCAGGGTGGAAAGATCGCCTTCGGGCAGGCCCAGCTCGCGCGCCTTCAACAGCCGGCGCATGATCTTGCCGCTGCGGGTCTTGGGCAAGGATGCCTTGAACTCGATCTCCTTGGGAGCTACGGCCGAGCCGAGACGCTTTCTCGCGTGGCCGAGCAACTCCATTTTCAGCGCATCGGAAGGCTCCAAGCCTTTCTTGAGCGACACGAAAGCCTTCACCATTTCTCCGACGACCGCATCCGGCTTGCCGATGACGCCGGCCTCGGCCACCGCCGGGTGCTCCATCAGCACGCTCTCCACCTCGAAAGGACCGATCAGATGGCCCGCCGATTTGATGACGTCGTCGCCGCGGCCGACGAACCAGTAGTAGCCGTCGGCGTCGCGTTTTGCGAGGTCACCGGTCAGGTAGTAGCCGTCCTTGAAGCACTTGCGGTAGCGCTCGTCCTCATTCAGGTAACCGCGAAACATCGACGGCCAACCCGCCTTCAGCGCAAGCTCGCCCTGCACATCGGACTCGGCGACCACGCGCAGCGTGCCATCCGCTGCGCTGCGCTGCACGATGCAGGCCTCCACCCCCGGCAGCGGCAGGCCCATAGATCCGGGCTTGATGTCGAGGGCCGCGAAATTCGCGACCATGATCCCGCCGGTCTCGGTCTGCCACCAGTTGTCGTGGATCGGCAGCCCCAGCACATCCCTGCCCCACCACACCGCCTCCGGATTGAGCGGCTCTCCGACGCTCGATACGAAACGCAGCGCCGGATACGCGCGCTTGCGCGCGAACTCGGGCCCGGCCTTCATCAGCATGCGAATGGCCGTGGGCGCCGTGTACCAGACGCTGACGCGCTGCTCGGCGAGAATGGTCTACCAGCGCTCGGCATCGAACTCGCCCGCGTCGACGACGCTGGTCACGCCGTGCAGCAGCGGAGCGATGATGCCGTACGAAGTGCCGGTCACCCACCCCGGATCCGCTGTGCACCAGAAGATGTCCTCCGGATGCAGGTCAAGCGCGTACTTGCCGGTGGCGTAGTGCGTGACCACGGCATCATGCACGTGGATCGCGCCTTTCGGCCGGCCGGTCGTGCCGCTGGTGAAGTGCAGCAGCGCCATGTCGTCGCCCTTCGTAGGTTCGGCGGAGCATGTATCCGACGCCTTCGCCATCATTTCGCCGAAATCGCGCGTGCCGGGTACTGCAGTCGGCGCGCTGTCCTCGCCGATCAGCAGCACGTGCTCGAGCGTCGCCAGCTCGCCGCGGATCTTTTCGACCTTGCGCCGGTAGAGCGCCTCGGTCGTGACGAGCACCTTGCCTGCGCCAATGCCGATGCGCATCGCGATCGGCTCCGGTCCGAAGGCGGAGAAAAGCGGCGAGACGACAGCGCCCCTCTTGAGGCCGCCGAGTACCGCCATGTAGAGCTCCGGGATGCGGCCGCACAGCACGAACAGGCGGTCGCCTTTGGCCACGCCGAGCGCGGCGAGCACGTTGGCGAACCGGTTGGTGAGCCGCGCCAGCTCGGCGAAGCTCACATCGCGCCGGCCGCCGGACGCGGACAGAAAGCGAAACGCCACCTGAGCGCTGCGTGCGCCGGCCGCATGCCGGTCCAGCGCTTCGCCGGCGATGTTCACCGCGTCGCCCGGCGATCGCAGCAACTCGCGCCGCACCGCATCCCAGCTGAAGGCTGCGCGCACGGCCGCGTAATCGCGCAGATGCGGCGCGACACGCCGGTCGGCCTCTGTCTTGCGCAGTACGGCGGGGCGTGCCGCAAGCGTCTCCATTTAAGCGAGGCTAGGCCAGTCCGAGGCGCGGTTATTGACCAGCGTCAAACCCCCGGCCCGGCCGCCAGTCCGGCGGCCACCTGAAGCGCCGCCATGTCCGCGGGCGCGGGAGCGAATCCGATTGCGACGCGCTGGACCTCCAGTGCTTCCGTTGGCATTGCGCTTCCTGCGCTCGGGCCTGGCGGATGCATTGCGCCCGGCACGCGCCAGGTCCTTGGCCTCACCGTTCCGGCAGCGACGGAGGTGTCCTGTCACGCGGTTGTCAATTCGCGACGCGGGCCGCCGCGTCGTCACTAAACCCTGATCCACTGGAGCTTGGTGGCTAACGCATTTCCACACCGAGAACTTCCCGCTCCCGTCTCCAAGGGAAGCGTTTCACAACGCTCGTGCATTGGCATATGGACAAGGACTAGCGGACTGCCTGGCGACCCGCACAAACTCACAATTGATGGAGATCAAGACTGGCTTCCCGGTCCGCCGCATCATGCTGAAGGGTCGCTAGGCTGTCTTCTTCTGCCAGATCTTGGCCTCGGCTACCGGGATAGGC
>JBGOTT010000144.1:0-9720 GCA_041476585.1 Gammaproteobacteria bacterium
AACAGGCGTCCGTGGGGCGCTTCGCCCGCTTTCGGCGCGAGCGGGATGCCCGCGCGGATGTCGGCGGCCGTGCTGCCGGCCACGCTCGTGACGATCTCGTCGAGGAAGCGGCTTGCCTGGCGCGCGTTGCGCGACACGTCCGACAGGCCTTTCTTGTTCGCATCCAGCTCCTCGAGCGTGCCGATCGGCAGGAACACGTCGTGCTCCTCGAAGCGGAACAGGCTGGTGGGGTCGTGCATCAGCACGTTGGTGTCGAGCACGAACAGCTTGGTGACGCGCCGTTTCGGTTTCGAGCCGGAGCGCTTGGGCATCTGCGCGGAGGAGGCGGTGGCGGAAATGGAGGAGGAACTGATGGAGACGGCGTCTGCGGCTGCTGCTCCCGCTGCGTCGGAATCGAGCGGGCGATCAGAGGGTCTTAACAAAATCGAGTACCTCCTCTACGTGGCCGGGGACCTTCACGCCGCGCCATTCGCGCGCCAGCACGCCGTTCGCGTCGATCACGAACGTGCTGCGCTCGATACCGCGGACCTTCTTGCCATACAGGTTCTTCATCTTGATCACGCCGAACTGACCGCACGCGGCTTCGTCCGCGTCCGACAGCAACTCGAACGGAAAGCCCATTTTGGCCTTGAAGCCCTCGTGCGAGCGCAACGAGTCGCGCGAGATGCCGAATACCTCGCAGCGGGCCTTGCGGAAATCGCCATGCAGGTCGCGGAACCGCGCGCCTTCGGTGGTGCAGCCGGGGGTGTTGTCCTTCGGGTAGAAGTACAGCACCAGCTTGCTGCCGCGATGATCCGAGAGCTTGAACGTGATGCCGCCGGTCGAGGGAAGCGAGAAGTCCTTGACGGGTTTGTTCAGCATCCTGAGGGCGTGGAGTGTTAAAACACCTTCTCAAATTAACGCCGCAACACGTTCATTGAACATAAGTTTCCGTGCGAGCGCAAGGGCTATTTTTCTGCTTGTCCGGAACATCCGCAGGATCCTGAATGGAAAGGGATTTCGTCTAAGTCCCCCGGTGCCTGGCGAGGAAGCGTTTCAGCTCCCGCAGCACCGCATCCGGCGCCTCTTCGGGCAAGAAATGCCCGCAATCGAGCGCCTTGCCGCTCACGTTCGAGGCGACCTCGCGCCAGTCATTCAACGGATCGAACATCGCCTGGATCACGCCCTGCTTACCCCACAGCACGAGCAACGGCATCTTCAGTTTCCGGTTCCGGTCGCGGCGATCGTGCTCGAGATCGATGCTGGCCGAAGCGCGGTAGTCCTCGCAGGTGGCGTGGATGGTGCGCGGATCCTGGAATGCCCGCACGTACTCGGCGATGGCGCGCCGGTCGAAATGCTTCAAGCCGCCCCTGCCGCGGCCAATCCGGCCGAGGATGTAGGCGGGAACCTGCCCGGCGAGCAGCCGCTCCGGCAGCGGAGGCTTCTGGATCAGAAAGAACCAGTGGTAGTACGCGCGCGCGAAGGCCATGTCGGTGCTTTCATACATCTTCAGCGTCGGCGAGATGTCGAGCACGGCGAGCGTCATCACGCGCTTGCCGTGATCGCGCGCGAGCCGGTGCGCGACGCGTGCTCCGCGGTCGTGTCCCACCACGTGAAAACGCGTGAAGCCGAGCTTTTCCATCGCTTCGACCATGTCCCCGGCCATCGCGCGCTTGGAATAGTTCGAATGATCGGGCAGGCCCTTCGGCTTGGACGAATCGCCGTAACCCCGCAGGTCCGGGCACACGACGCTGTACGCGCTCGCAAGCCGCGGCGCGAGCTTGTGCCACATCGCGTGCGTTTCGGGGTAGCCGTGCAACAGCAGCAGCGGCGGGCCGTTGCCCGCGCAGACCAGATTGATCGTCGCGCCGCGGGTGCGGATGCGCAGTTGCGCGAAGTCCGGAAACAGTTTTTTCATGTCCTCCCCCTGCCGTCGTCGTAACCTAACGCCTCGCGGCTGGGCGCGTCAATCGGCAGAGGTGCGACAGTGGACGATGCGGTGCAAGACAGGCTTGCGATCATCGAGGTGGTGCAGAACTGGGCGCTGTGGCGCGATGCGGGCGACTGGGAGCGGTTCCGCACGGTATGGCACCACGACGGCTGGATGTCGGCAACATGGTTCCAGGGGCCGGCTGAAGAATTCATCGAGGTGAGCCGCGCGGGCTTCGACAACGGCGTGAGCATCCTGCACTTCCTTGGCGGCTCAAGCGTGGACCTGAACGGCCGGCGGGCGACTGCGCAGACCAAGATGACCATCAGCCAGCGGGCGGCGGTGGATGGCGTCCTGGTCGACGTGGTGTGTACCGGCAGGTTTTTCGATTTCTTCGAGAAGCGCGACGGCCGCTGGGGCATCGTGCGCCGCCAGCCGATCTACGAGAAGGACCGCATGGACCCCCTCGATCCGTCCGCGATCCTCAAGCTCGATCGCACGCTGCTTGCGCGCCTTCCAGAAGGCTACCGGCACCTAGCGTACCTGCAGACGAAGATCGGCTTCAGCATCAAGCTCGACATGCCGCAACTGAAGGGCCCGGTGGTCGAGCAGCTCTACGCCCACGGGCGCGCCTGGCTGCAGGGCGCGACGTCCGCGTTTCCTGCCTAGCCGACGGCACGTCCCTGAAGTGCTAGCGTGCCCGACCGGCCCGGTACGCTGCCCGACACGATCTCGTTGCGCGGCAGCGAGCGTATGTTCAGGCTCGCGCGGATTTCGCGCATTGGCACCAATCGGTAACCCTGCGCTTTCCAACCGGCGAGAAGCTGCTCGAACGCCGGCGCGAGTCTGCCGCCCTCCAGTTCCGCGTGGAGCGTGTAGACATGGCCATTCGCCGGCGCTCGCGCGGTGAGCGAAAGCACTGCCTCCGCCACATTGGATGCATCGATGCCGTCGGCGCCGATGAGCTCGTCGAGCGTAGGCAGGGTGGTCGGGAGCTGCGGGCAATCGACCGCCTCTCCCGCGCAGACCGGGATGAACGGGTGCGTGCCGCGGGTGTCCGAGCAGTAGTCGAAGCCGAGCCGCTGCGCTTTGCGCAGGGCGTGGGCGTTGGTCTGCCAGCCTGCCGCCCCATGCACCTTCGCGGGCACGCCGAAGACTTCCTCGAACCGTTCGCACGCAAGGGACAGTTCGCGCTCGGTCCAGGCGGCATCGGCCGCGGCGACCCGGTCTTGCCAGCGCACATGGTCCCAACAATGGATGCCGGCCTCGAAGCCCGCATCGCGCACGCTCCGCATGACATCCCCGCAGCTTCGCCCGATATCCGGGCCGGGCAGCAGCGTTCCGTACAGCAGCGTCTTCAGACCGTAGTGCGAGAGTACCGAAGTGCGCGAGACTTTGCCGACGAATCCGCGGCGGAACACGCGCTTGATCGCGCGGCCTGTGTGGTCGGGCCCCAGGCTGAACAGGAAAGTCGCGCCCGCCCCGTGTGCGCGGAGCGCCTCGACCAGGCGGGGCACGCCTTCCCGCGTGCCGCGCAAGGTGTCGACGTCGACCTTGAGGGCGAGAAACACGAGTTCAATCGATCAGGCGGCGCGCGTCGGCGACCCTAGTGCGATAGGCGTCGAAGATGCGCTGCAGCGCCGTGTGCATGCTGACGCGCGGCCTCCAGCCGAGGTCGCGCCGCGTGTTGGCGATCTTCGGCACCCGGTTCTCGATGTCCTGGTAGCCCTTGCCGTAGTAACGGGCCGCGGTGGTGATCACGAGCTTCACTTTGCGCGCATTGACGCGGTACTCGGGGTAGGTGAGAGCGAGCGAGTGCATCATCTCCGCCAGCTCGCGGATTGCGAAGTTGTTACTTGGATTGCCTATGTTGTAGATACGGCCGCTCGCGACGCCGCGCGCGTTATCGATGATGCGCATCAGCGCATCGATGCCGTCGTCGACGTAGGTAAAGCTGCGTTTTTGGTGGCCGCCGTCCACCAGCTGGATCGCCTCGCCGCGCACGATGTTGCCGAGGAACTGGGTAATCACCCGCGAGCTCCCCTCCTTCGCGGCGTTGATCGAATCCAACCCCGCACCGATCCAGTTGAATGGCCGGAACAGCGTGAAATCGAGTTTCTGCTGCATGCCGTAAGCCCAGATCACGCGGTCCATGAGCTGCTTGGCGCAGGCGTAGATCCAGCGCGGCTTGTCGATCGGCCCATACACGAGGGTCGAGGTTTCCGGGTCGAACAACCTGTCGGGGCACATCCCGTACACCTCCGAGGTCGATGGGAAAACCAGGCGTTTGCCGTGCTTGACGCAGGAACGCACGATCGGCAGGTTGGCCTCGAAATCGAGTTCGAACACGCGCAGCGGGTCGCTCACGTAGGTGGCCGGCGTCGCGATGGCGACCAGCGGCAGCACCACGTCGCACTTGCGCACGTGGTATTCGATCCACTCCTTGTTGATCGTGATGTCACCCTCGAAAAAGCGAAAGCGCGGCTCATCGAGCAGGTCGGTGACGCGGTCGGTCTGCGTGTCCATGCCGTACACCTCCCAGGAGGTGTCGCGCAGGATGCGCTGCGAGAGGTGATGGCCGATGAACCCGTTGACGCCCAGTACCAGAATCTTCTTCATGTGTTGGCCGGAGATTGTTCCGTTAGAGGGATCGGCAATGGTCCGAGCAATCGCGCGATTTCGTCGGGCCTCAGGGCCCGTCCGTCGAACTCGCAATCAAGGATGCGCAGAATACTGCCATTCGCGCACTGGGCGAAGCATCGATTGTCCTCGATGAACAACACCGGCGTTCTGAACGTTCCCGTGCGGCCCGGTTCGCGGGCGGTGCGCAGGACGCGAAGCGTTCTTCCGCGCACCGCGCAGAACGCGCCCGGGTATGGCGGAGCGACGCCGCGCACTAGATTGTGCACGCTTTGCGCCGTGCGGTTCCAGTCGATGCGGCCGTCCTCGGGGCGTCGCGCGCCGCAATAACTACCGCTCGCGAGATCTTGTGCTCGAAGCTCGGCACTGCCGTCGATCAAGCGCGGCAGGCTGCGCTCCAGCACCCGCTCAGCGGCGTCGGTGACCTTGCGGAAGACCTCGAGCGCGGTCTCGTCCGGCCCGATCGCCACCGCTTGCTGATCGACGATTCGCCCGGCGTCGGGCTTTTCGACCATCTCATGCAGCGTCGCTCCAGTTTCGGTTTCGCCCCTGATCACCGCCCAGTTCACGGGCACGCGCCCACGGTACTTGGGCAGCAGCGAGCCGTGCATGTTGTACGCGCCCCTGCGCGGGATCCGGAGCAGTTCAATCGAGAGCATGCGGCGGCAGTAGAACGAAAAAAGAAAGTCGGGTGCGAGCGCGCGCACGCGCGCGATCAGCTCCGGCGCGTTCGGGTCCTCGGGCGCGACGGTGGGCAGTCCGTGCCGCGCCGCGAGCGCGGCGAGGCTCGCGAACCAGATGAACTCCCCCGGTTCATCTTCATGCGTCACCACCAGCGGGATCTCGACGCGGTGGCGCAGCAGGACCTCCAGGCAGCGGCATCCCACGTCGTGGTAGCCGAAAACCACCGCGCGGGTCAATCCCTGCGCTCCAGGATGGCGTCGATCAGGTACGGCGGGCGATGTCGCACTTGATCGTAGATGCGTCCTACGTACTCGCCAACCAAGCCGAGGCCGAACAGGGTCATGCCGATCAGGAAAAACGCGAGGATGTCACGGTCCCAGATCGCGCGCACGCCTTCCATGACACTGTCCGAGGCGATCCAGCGATTTGCGATCACGATGACATAAGCGAACACCGAGGCGACCGCCACCAGCATGCCGAACAGCGAGAACAGATGCAGCGGCTTCACCGAAAACGCCGTGATCAGGTCGAAGTTGAGCTCGATCAGCTTGAGGAACGAATACTTGGAAGCACCGGCCGCGCGTTCCTCGTGCGCCACTTCGATCTCGACCGGGTTGCGCGCAAAGGTCCAACCGAGCGCCGGGATGAAGGTATTTATCTCGCGGCAGCTCACGATCGCATCAACGATCGCGCGGTTGTAGGCACGCAGCATGCAGCCCTGGTCGGTCATGCGGATGCGGGTAATGCGCTCACGCAGCGCGTTCATTGCGCGCGAGGCGGCGCGGCGCAGCGCCGAGTCCTGCCGCGCGCGGCGGATGCTGCCGACGTAGTCGTGCCCTTCGTCCATCTTCGCGAGCAGCCGCGCGATCTCCTCGGGCGGATTCTGCAGGTCGGCGTCGAGCGTGACAACACGCTCGCCGCGGCAGTGCGCGAAGCCGGCCATGATGGCGGCATGCTGGCCGACGTTGCTGCGCAGAAGGATGACGCGGGTGACATCCGGTCGCCGCTCGAACTGTTCCCGGAGCAGCGCTGCCGAACGGTCGCCGCTTCCGTCATTCACGAACACTGCTTCGTAGCGCACCTGCAGCGCGTCAAGCGCGCGGTACAGCCGCTCGAACAGCGCCGGCAGCCCGTCCTCCTCGTTGAAGACGGGGATCACCACGGACAGAGCAACAGAAGTCATCCCCGAAGTATACGGAGGACACGCCCCGCCGCCGCGCAGACGCGATCGACGTCGGTGTCCTGCATCGACGGAAACAGCGGCAGCGTTGCGATCGAGCGCCCGATGCGCTCGGCATGCGGAAACTGTCCCTCGCGGAAGCCGAGCCCGCGGTACAGCCGGAACAGGTGGATTGCCGGATAGTGCACGCCGATGCCGATGCCTTCCCCGCGCATGCGAGCGATGAAATCGGCGCGCTTGATCTGCTCCGGCAAGACGACCTGGAACATGTGCCAGTTCGATTCGCCGAACGCCGGCGGGGGCAGTTCGCAGCCGAGCGCCCGGTCCCAGCGCTCGAAGTAGCGCCGGGCAAGCTGTTCGCGGCGCGCGTTGAACTCCTCCAGGCGTACGAGCTGGCCGAGGCCGATGCGCGCGGCGATGTCGGTGAGATTGAACTTGCCGCCGGCGATTTCGACTTCCATGCCATCCTCGCCCGAGCGCACCACGCCCTGGAGCCTGAGCTGCTCGGCAAGGGGCACCTCCGCGTTGCCGGGCAATACCAGCGCGCCGCCTTCCCCGCTGGTGATGTTCTTGTTGGCGTGGAAACTCAGCGCGATCAGATCGCCGCGTGCGCCGATCTCGGTGCCGCGCCAGCGGCTGCCGATCGCCTGCGCCGCGTCCTCGATCACGCGCAGGCGGTGCCGCCCGGCGATCGCGTACAGGCGGTCGAGATCGAGCGGCAGGCCGGCGAGGTAGACAGGCAGTATCGCGCGCGTCGCGGGGGTGACGGCCCGCTGCGCGGCTTCCAGGTCAAGGTTGCGGGTGGCCGGATCGACGTCCACGAACACCGGTTTTGCGCCGACTTCCAGAATTACGTTCGCCGTCGCCACCCAGGAAAGCGGCGTGGTGATCACCTCATGGCCCGGTCCGATCCCTGCAACGCGCAACCCGACCTCGAGCGCTGCGGTGCCGGAGTTGTAGACGCGCACCGGCCGCCCTTCGTAGCGGCGCGACAGCGCGGCCTCGAACTCCTTCACCTTCGGGCCGGAGGTGATCCAGCCGGAGCGCAGCACCTCGGTCACGCCCTCGATCGTCTCGTCGTCGATCGAGGGGCGAGTGAACGGCAGGAAGGCGCCGGTCATGCGCTGCGCACCACCAGGAACACGCCCAGCACGATGAAACCGATGCCGGTCCAGCGCGCCGCGCTCAGGTTCTCTTCGAACAGGTACCAGGCGGCAAGCGCGTTGACCACGTAGCCGATCGCCAGCATCGGGTAGGCGATGCTCACCTCGGTGCGCGACAGGCCGAGGACCCACACCACCAGACTCACGACGTAACAGGCCACGCCGCCGACGATGTGCGGCTCGAGCGCAAGCCGCGCCCCGATCGGGACAATGTTGGCGGCGGTGAATTCGAATTGCCCGACGGCGTTGGTGCCCGCCTTGAGCAGCAGCTGTGCGGCGGCGTTCAGCAGCACGCCGGAAAGGATGAGTGCGAAACTGACGAGACTCATGGTTTTCTCACGATGATCCTGCGCGGGTCGGAGGCGATTACCAGCATCGGAAGGTCCAACTTCTGAAGGAGATCGCTGTACTGCGCCGCAGAAAAGATCGCGTAGGCCTCGCGGTCATTGCGCCACGCGCGCGCGAACGCGTCGACGTCGGGGAGGAACTTGTGCGGTTCCCAGTCGATCGCGGTCGCGAGTTCGTCGCGGTAGCGCACCATGGTTACCGTCCGCCCGAGGTAGAACAGCAGGGTGTGATCGAACGTATCAACGAAGTAAAAGGATGCGCCGGGTTTCAGCTGGGGTCGGATGCGCTCGATGATTTGATGCGCGGAATACACCGGTGAAAGCGCTTCGTAACCCCGGAGCGCGATCTGCACGAAGGCAAGCCCGGAAAACGCGAGCACCACGATCGATGCAGTCCGCCGGCGTGTCCATGCGAGCACGGCCGCGGCGAGCGCCCCGGCGCATAATACGGCGCCGGCCACGCCCAGCCAGTGCGCAAACGCCTGCGACATCAACTGCGGAAGATTCTCGCCGGCGCGTTGCACGACGCCTGGCGCAAGGGCGAATATCGCGGCGCCCGCCGTGGCCGCCGCGAAAGCCTGAACCGTGAGCAAGGCCCTCGGCGTGCGGAGGAGTTCAGCACCGATTAGAAGTGCCGCTGCCGGCAGCAGCGGCAGGATGTATCCCTGCAGCTTCGAGTTCGAGGCGGAAAAAAACACGAATACTACCGCGCACCACAATAGCAGAAAGCGCTCCGGACGAAATCGGCGCTGCGGCGAGGCAGCCCATGCGCGGACCAGGGCCGGAAACAGGCTGATCACCCACGGCATTGCACCCGCGAGGAGCACCGGCACGAAGTACCAGAATGGCGCATAACGGCCGTGCACGCGCGTGAGAAAGCGCTCGAAGTGCTCGTGCAGGAAAAAAAAGCGGAAGAATTCCTCGTTTGCCAGCGACACCGCCACGAACCACGGCGCGGCGATGGCCAGAAACAGCGCGCCGCCCGGGACAATGCTCAGTCGGCGCAACATTCCCCAGTCGCGCTGCACCAGCACATAGAGGGCTACGCCGGCCATCGGCAGGACCGCGCCGACGAGGCCCTTGGAAAGCACGGCAAGCGCCATCGCCGCCCAACCCGCCAGCATCCAGCGACGCGATTGCGCGGCAGCGACGCCATCCAGCTGTGCCAGCAGGAACGCGAGCACCGTCAGCGCGAGAAAGAAACTGAGGGCCATGTCGAGCGTGAGGAAATGGCCCATCAACACGTGAAGTGCCGAGCTCCCGAGCACGGCCGCGGCGTACAGACCGGCGGGCGGCGCGGCAATTCGATTGCCGGCGTAAAAGACCAGCAGAACGCAGAGAAATCCCGTGAGACCGGTCCATAGCCGCGCGGTCCATTCGTTCTCCCCGAACGCCTTGTATGCCAGCGCGGTCGCCCAGTATTGGAGCGGGGGTTTCTCGAAGTACTTGTAGCCGTTCAGCCGCGGCGTAAGCCAGTCGCGGCTCGCGACCATCTCGCGCGGTATCTCGGCGTAGCGGCCTTCGTCGGATTTGGCCAGTTTGCGTTGATCGAGGTTGCAAAACCAAGTCAGGGCAAAGGCCGCGAGCAGCAGCACCAGCGCCCGCGTGTCAGATCGATTCATCGCCGGTCAGTCGAACAACAGGGCAGCGGCGACTTTGCGCGACTCGGCCATCAGGATATTGTAGGTGCGGCACGCGGCCGCTACATCCATGACTTCCAGTCCGATGCGCGCGGCAGCGAGCGGTTGCGTAAGGCGCGGGTGCGGAAAGCGCAGCCGCTCGCCGGTGCCGAGCAGC
>JBGOTT010000145.1:0-9710 GCA_041476585.1 Gammaproteobacteria bacterium
GAATGGAACGACTCCCAGGCGATGCCCTGGGGGTCGATCGTCCAGTACTTGTCGCTCTTGGCGTAGCAGCAAGACGCGCCCGTTTGCGCCATGGTGGAGACATCGGCTCGCGCGAGGCGCGCGTGGATTTCTTCCAGCTCCGCGTCGTCTTCCGCCTGGATGCCGAGGTGATCGAGGCCGGGTTTGTTGCTGCTGCGGGTGGAGATGGCGAAGTTGACGCGCGGATCATCGAGCATCCACTTTGCGTAGTCGTCCTTCACCACGCCTGGCTGCGCTGCGAATAGCGCGGAGTAGAAGCGGATGCTCTCGGGGAGGTCCTTAACGGCGACGTGCACGTGAATGCGTTTCATGGGATTTCCTTTCGATGACCACGGGCTGTACGGCCGGCGCGCAGGACTTCCCGCCGCAGCAGTTCTCGGTGAGGAAGTCGACCAGCAGGTTCATGTTCTGGAAATCGGCCGAATAGATCACGAAGCGCCCCTGCGGCTTCGCCTGCACCAACCCGGCGCGCGCCATCTGCGCGAGGTGAAACGACAGCGTCGCGGGCGCCAGCCCGAGCGCCTCACCGATGCTGCCGGCGGAGCGGCCCTCCGGCCCGGCTTCCACGAGCAGGCGGAATACAGCCAAGCGCGTTTCCTGCGCCAGCGCGGCGAGTGCTTCGACAGCACGGATCGTTTCCACATTTCCAATAATATAGAAATGTTGAACAGATTTCAAGCCTAATGGCGGTGGGAGCAGAAAACGACTTGCCGATCCCTTGAGCGACCAAATATGCTTTGCAATATAGGTTGCTGAGGAGGCAAGAGCATGGGCCAAGTAACTGTTTATTTGGATGACGAGACAGAAGAGTTCGCCCGTGCTGCTGCACGAGCCAAGGGGATCCCGCTCAGCAAGTGGGTCGCCGGACGGATCCAGCCTCGCGCCCGGGTCGACTGGCCCGAAGCGGTCCGTGCACTGACCGGCGCATGGCCAGATATGCCGACGGCCGAGTCGATTCGCGATTCGAGGGCAAAGGACGTCACCCGGCAGCGCGTGTAGCAACGTATGCCCGGGATACCAACACGGTCCTCGAATATCTCGGCTCCCGGAATGCCGAGCGCCGCCAAGTCCAGTACGAGCAATTCCTTGTTTCAGCCGGATCCCCGAACTGAAAGTCATTGACTGGCACGGCTGACGGCGCGGCTCTACAGGCGGCGCCGGAGGACTCGCTGATCGCCGCGTTTACTTCGTCACCTGATCGATGATCAGAGCGAGCCCGCTCGCGCCCGGCGCGACCGGGGCGCTGGCGCCCTGAAGGTCCCCGGGCTGGGGCGTCGCATTGCCGGATTTTGAAACGCGGGCGCTGACCACCACGCGCGCCTGTCCGGAGAGGCGCGCCTCCGGCGACATCGCCTGGGTGTCGTCGAGGCGGAACGTGTACGGCAGATCGCCCGCCTTCGCACGAACGATCGCGAGAGGCATGCGCCCTCCCTCCGCCGCGCGCGCGAACACGAACAAGGTATCGCCCGGAGCGACTTGTGAAGCGAGCGCGGGGGCGAGCTTGACGGTTCCCGTGATGGCGGCTGCCGCCGCCGCTGCAGGCGCCGCCTCCGCTGCCGCGGGCGCTTTCGCAATGCGGGCTGCCGGCAACTCTTTCGCGACGCTGCCGGCAGGGATCTTGCCCAGACTGTGCGCATCCTCGATGCTCGCCTGGATCGAGCGCGCGTAATCCGAATCCGCGCCGACCAGCGGAACGATGCGCTCCCAGTAGGCGGCCGCCGCTGCATAATTCTTGAGTTCGAATTCGGCGCTTCCCGCGAGCGCCAGCGACTTGATGTGATTCGGGTCGGCCTTGAGCGCCCGCTTGACGATCTCGTAGGGCTCGCCCTCCAGCCTGCGGCCGCGCGCCATGCCGAGCGCGTCGGCGTAGTCGGCGAGCAGGCCCGCATCGTCCGGCATCCGCTTGACCAGGTGCGCGTAGGCCTGCGCGGACTGGTCGAAGCGGCCAAGCATGTTGTACGAGCGCGCGAGCATCACCCAGCCCTCGACGTCATCGGGCGTTTGCTTGAGACGCTCCGCGAGTCGCTCGACCATGGCGGCAATCTGTTCCGGCGTGACTGAGTGCGCAGCGTCGGGCGCCGCGCGCGCCTGGGGATCGAGCGCCGCGGGATTGCCGACCCAAAGGTAAAACGACACGGCTACGACGGGAATCGCCGCAGCTACCGCGACAGGCACCCAGCGGGGCGCGCGCGCCGGGGTCGCCAGCGGCGCATCGGCGGGCGCGCCGATGTCCTCCAGCAGGCGCCGCTCGATCTCGAGCTTCGCCTCGCGATGCTGCTCCTCGCGCAGGTTCCCGGCCGCCAGTTCCCGGTCCAGTTCCCCGAGTTCGTCACGGTACAGGCGCGCATTCTCGTCATCGCGGTCAGGGCGCAACGGCGCATGTCCGCGCACGAGCGGCGGCAACAGGAACAGAAGCGCAGCGCAAACCAGCAGAGCGGCGACGATCCAGAAAACCGTCATTTCTGGTGCTCGGCGCCGCCCGCGAGCAAGGCTTGCGCGCGCGCGCTCTGCTCGGCGCTCAATTCGCCTTGCGCGAGCGCGCTGCGACGCCGCCCGAGGTAGATGAACAAGCCGGCGACCGTGGCGAGCAGCAGCAGGAACGGTCCGAGCCAGAGCAGCGCCGTGGTGGCCTTGAACGGCGGCCGGTACAGCACGAAATCGCCGTAGCGCTCGACCATGAAGTCGATCACCTGCGCGTCGGACTTGCCCGCTTTCAGCTGCTCACGGATCTGCTGCTTGAGATCAAGCGCGAGCTCTGCGTGCGAGTCCGCGAGCGACTGGTTCTGGCACACCAGGCAGCGCAACTCCTCGGCGAGCTGCATCGAGCGCTGCTCGATTGCCGGATCGGCAGCGGTCGGGACGGCCTCCTTGCCGATAGCCGCCGCCACAAACACGACCAGCAGCGCCGCGCAGACCGAATGCAAAGCGCGCCTCATCCCTGCAGCTTGCGCACCAGCGGCAGGATCTTCGCGTCGAGCACCTCGCGATCCACCGGCCCGATGCGCTTGTAGCGGATCACGCCCTGCTTGTCGATCACGTAAGTTTCAGGCACACCGTAGACGCCGTAATCGATGCCGATGCGCCCGTCCGTATCCATGACGGAAAGCGCGTAGGGATCGCCGAATTTCGTCAGCCACGCGAGCGCCTCGTCGCGCTTGTCCTTGTAGTTCAGGCCGTACAGCGGGACCACCTTCGACTTCGCCAGGTCGACCAGCACCGGATGCTCCTCGCGGCAGGACACGCACCACGAGGCCCAGACGTTGAGCACCCAGACCTGGCCCAGCAGGTCCTTGTGCGAGAGCTGGCGCTGCGGGTCGGCGAGCTGCGGCAGCGTGAACGGCGGCGCAGGCTTGTCGATCAGCGGCGAAGGCACTTCGCGCGGATTGAGCTGCAGTCCGACGGCCAGAAAACCCACCAGGACGATGAATATCCCGAGCGGGATCAGGAAGCGTTTCATCCCCGCCCACCCAGTGGAGCCGCGGCGCCCGCGATCGCATGCGCCGCTTCGCGCCTGCGCGTGGCCGCGCGGTAGCGCCGGTCGCCCGCGGCGAGCAGGCCGCCGAGCGCCATCACCACACAGCCGATCCAGATCCAGGACACGAAGGGCTTGTGGTAGATGCGCACCGTCCAGGCCGTTGCGCCGACCTGCTCACCCAGCGCAACGTAGAGGTCGCGCGTGAACCCGCTGTCGATCGCCGCTTCGGTCATCGTCGTGTTCTGCACCTGGTAGAAGCGCTTCTCCGGATGCAGCGTGGCGACCGTCGCGCCGTTTCGCAACACGGTGACCGTGCCACGCGAGGAGACATAATTTGGCCCGGTCGTTTCGCCGACGCCGTCGAAGCGGAAGGTGTAGCCGCCGATGCTCGCGGTATCGGTCGGCTCCATCTTGAGGTCCTTATCGACTTCATAGCCCTTGACCATCGCCACGCCGACGACGAAGACGCCGATTCCGGCGTGCGCGACCAGCATCCCCAGCTGGGCGCGCGGCACCGCACGCAGGCGCGCGACAACACCGGTGCCGGGCGGCTGCGCGCGCAGCTTGCCCGCCAGGTTCAGCAACGCCGTGGCAAAGATCCAGAACGCGAGCAACAGGCCGAAGCTCTTCATCGGCGTCCACTGCCCGAGGACGAGCGGCGCAATCAGCGCCGCGACCACGCTCACCACGAACGCCCATTTCAGCCTTTGCGCGAGCTCGGGGACGCTTGCTTCGCGCCAGCGCGCGATCGGCCCGACGCCCATCAGAAACAGCGCAGGCGCCATCAGCGGCACGAACACCGTCTCGAAGTACGGCGGGCCGACCGAGATCTTGCCGAGCCCCAGCGCGTCGAGCACCAGCGGGTAAAGCGTGCCCAGCATCACCGCGCCCGCCGCCGCGAGCAGGATCGCGTTGTTGGTGAGCAGCAGCGCCTCGCGGGAAACCAGCGCGAAGCGCCCGCCCAGACCGACCTTGGGCGCTCGCCATGCGAACAGCATCAGCGAACCACCGATCACCACGGCGAGGAACGCCAGGATGAAGATGCCGCGCTTCGGGTCGGTGGCGAACGCATGTACCGACGTGAGCACCCCGGAGCGCACCAGAAAGGTTCCGAGCAGCGACAGCGAGAATGCGAATATCGCGAGAAACACGGTCCAGACCTTGAAGCCGCCGCGCTTTTCGGTGACCGCGAGCGAATGGATCAGCGCAGTGCCCACCAGCCAGGGCATGAAAGAGGCGTTTTCCACCGGGTCCCAGAACCACCAGCCGCCCCAGCCCAGTTCGTAGTAGGCCCAGAAGCTGCCGAGCGCGATGCCGAGGGTCAGGAAAATCCATGCCGCCGTGGTCCACGGCCGCGACCAGCGCGCCCAGGTCGCATCCAGACGCCCGTCGAGCAGCGCTGCAATCGAGAACGCGAACGCCACGGAGAACCCGACGTAGCCCATGTAGAGCATCGGCGGGTGGAACACCATGCCCGGATCCTGCAGCAGCGGATTGAGGTCGCGTCCGTCCGCCGCCGCCGGCAGCAACCGCTCGAACGGGTTGGACGTGATCAGCATGAACAGCAGGAATCCGACGCTCACCAGCCCCATCACGCCGAGCACGCGCGCCACCATCTCGTCGGGAATGTTGCGGCTGAACACGCTCACCGCAACCATCCAGACCGTCAGCATCTGCACCCAGAGCAGCAGCGAGCCCTCGTGGCCGCCCCACACCGCGGCGATGCGGTAATGGAGCGGCAGCGCCGAGTTGGAGTGGCTCGCGACGTACAGCACCGAAAAGTCGTTGTTCACGAAAGCCGCAGTGAGACAGCCGAACGCGATCGCGACGAACACGAACTGGCCCTGCGCCGCCGGGCGCGCGACCGCGACGAGCGCGGGGATGCGTTTGGCCGCACCGATGATCGGCAGCGTGCCCTGCACCAGCGCCAGCGTCAGCGCGACCACCAGCGCGAAGTGACCGATCTCAGGAATCATTTCTTGGGCAACTCCCCTTTCTGTGCCTTGGCGATCGCGTCGGCGGCTTCGGGCGGCATGTAATTCTCGTCGTGCTTGGCAAGCACTTCCTGCGCGCGGAACACACCGTCGGGCTCGAGCTTGCCCTGTGCGATCACACCATTGCCTTCCCGGAACAGGTCGGGAAGGATGCCCTTGTACTGCACCGGGATGGTCTTGGCGGTGTCGGTCACGACGAACTGCACGGTGAGACCGTCGGGCAGGCGTTTCATGCTGCCCTTTTCAACCATGCCCCCCAGGCGGAAGGTCCTGTTGACCGGCGCCTCGTTCGCTGCCACCTGGCTGGGACTGAAGAAAAACACCAGGTTGCTCTGGAATGCGTTCAGCACCAGCGCAGCGGCGATGCCGAGCGCGGCGACGCCGGCAACGACCAGCGCGAGCCTGCGGTGGCGCGGCTTCATGCGCGCTCCCCCGGCTGCGCGCGGCGCGAGCGCCGCGCGAGCGCCCACAGTTCGACCGCGATGCACAGCAGCGTCACGCCGTAGGAACCCCACACGTACAGGCCGTAGCCGCCCATGGCGAGGAAGTTCTCGAGGCTGCCCCAGTTCATGCCTCGCCTCCGCGTTCGCGCACCCACAGCGCATCACGCTCGCGCTCGAGGATGATCGAGCGCACCCGCCAGAGGGCGGCCGCAAAGCTGTACATCCACGCCGCAAGCGCCATCAGGAACATGCCGGCGAGCATCGTGGCGGCCATGCTCGGCGCCTTGGTGAGGCTCACCGAAGCGCCCTGGTGCAGCGTGTTCCACCATTTCACGGAGAAATAGATGATCGGCACGTTGATCACGCCGACGATGGCCAGCACCGCACCGGCGCGCTCGGCGCGGCGCGGATCGTCGATCGCCGTGGTGAGCGCGATGAAGCCCAGGTACAGGAACAGCAGGATCAATTCCGAGGTGAGCCGCGCATCCCACACCCACCAGGTGCCCCAGGTCGGCTTGCCCCACAGCGCACCGGTCCACAGCGCGATAAACGTGAACATCGCGCCGGTCGGCGCAATCGCAGAGGCCATCATGCCCGAGAGCCGCGTGTTCAGGATCAGCCCGAACGCCGCCCACGCGGCCATCACCACGTACAGGAACATCGACATCCACGCAGAAGGCACGTGGATGAAGATGACCCGGTAGGACTCGCCCTGCTGGAAATCGGTCGGCGCCACGAAAAAGCTCACGTACAGGCCGCCCACGGCGAACACCACGGCCAGCGCCGCAAACCACGGAATCATCTTCCCCGCCAACGGGAAAAACGCCTGCGGCGCGGCGAACCGCAATAGCGGATTGCCGCGGCCGTCCGCGTGTGCTTCGAGCGTCGTTGCCTTCATCGTCAATGTCGTATTCGTGTTCCGTCAGTCGTATGCCACCCTCAGGGCCACGCAGGCGGCCCAAGGCGCAACCACGCATGATATTGCAAGGAACGCACCAAGCAGTGAAAGGTGCGGCCCCGCACCCAAGCCATTCGCCATTGCCGCCACGCCTCCGGCGCCGAAAATCAGCACCGGAATATAGAGCGGCAGCACCAGCAGGGCCAGCAACACGCCCCCGCCCCGCACCCCAAGCGTGAGCGCCGCGCCGACCGCCCCGATCAGGCTCAGCACGGGCGTCCCGATGAGTAACGATAACGTCAGCACCCCAAGCGCCTGTTGAGGCAGATCAAATTGCAGCCCCAGCACCGGCGCGAGCAGCGTCAGCGGCAGGCCCGACATCAGCCAGTGCGCGACGATCTTGCCGACCACGATTAACCCCAGAGGATGTGCGGATATCAGCATCTGCTCGAGCGTGCCGTCCGCGTAATCGGATGCGAACAGCCGTTGCAGCGAAAGCATGGCCGCGAGCAGCGCGGCGACCCAGACGATGCCCGGAGCCATGATGCGCATCAGGTTCGGCTCGGGACCTACGCCGAGCGGAAACAACGTCACCACGATGACGAAGAACACCAGGTGATTGAGCACGTCGCCGCGCCGGCGCATCGACAGGCGCAGGTCGCGGGCGATGATCGAGCGCAGTCCTTCGAACATGCCTCTCGCCCTCAGCCCAGCGCGATCACGTGACGCAGGCGCGTCGCGATCGCAACTTCCTGGTGGGTCGTCAGGATCGCCATGCCGCCGCGCGCGAGGTGCTCGTCCACCAGCGCGACGACGGTAGCGAGCGCGCGCGCGTCGAGCGCTGCAAACGGCTCATCGAGGATCCACAGCGGGGTATCGGCGGCGAGGCACAGGCGCGCCAGCGCCACGCGCCGCTTCTGGCCTTGCGAAAGGTAGCGCGCCGGCAGCCGCGCCCGCGCGGCGAGGCCGATGCGCTCGAGCGCATCGGCGCGCTCATGCGGCGTGGATTTCCGGCCGGCCAGTTCACGCGCGACCGCAAGGTTTTCGTCCGCGCTGAATTCGTCTTTTACCGCGTTGGCGTGCCCTACGAACAGCAGTTCGCGCGCATAGTTCTCGCGCAGTTTGCGGATGTCCTCCCCGCTCCAGCGAATGTCCCCCGCTGCCGGGCGCGACAGCCCCGCCACCAGCCGCAACAGGCTCGTCTTGCCGCTGCCGTTCGGCCCCTGCACGAGCAGCAGTTCGCCCGCATTGAGCGAGAAACTCACGCCGGCAAACAGGCGGACATCGCCCCGTTCGCAGGCAAGATCGCGGGCTTCGAGCATCGTAGGATTGAACGCGGGGCTGGGCAAAGGTGCGAAGGATACCGCGACCGCAAATTGAAAGGCCTTGCGGGTTGCCCCGCAAGGCCTTTCAGCAAACGGCTTGCGACGAACCTAGCTGATCACTGGAACTTGTAGACGTAGCTCGCCCCGATGAAGCTCACGCTCTGCGTCTGCTGGGCGGTAATGGTCGTATTGTCACTGAACAAGAACGGAATGCCGTTGTTGCCATACGTCCATTCGTTGAAAAACGTGCGATTGTATATGTAGTCGAGGCGGACGTAGGCGTTCTTCTGCACCGCATACTCGCCATACAGCCTCAGCCGAAGCAGCTTGTAGGTGACATCCGGCAGTCCTCCGCCCGCGATCAGCGCTGCGTTGGCTGCGCTGGTGTTAGAGGCATCCAGAGTCTGGACGTAAGCCAGCTTGTCGTTTTCCCATATCAGGTCCGCGCCGAGCCGCAACCGCGACATCGGCATGCCGGTGATGCCCGCACCGAAGGTCGTGTTCGTATCCTTGTAATCTGCGTCGTAGCCGGTCGAGTGGCCGGAGTTGACATTCTGCGTCCCCTGGGACACGTAGGCATTCAGTTTCCAAGCGTCGGACAGCGTGTAGGCCGCGTCGAGCGAAACGGTGCCCATCTTGGTCTTGCGCAGGCCGTGTTCGGTCGGGCCGTGGAACTCGTCCACGCCGTCGTCCCAGAAGACCTGAAACGACAAGCGATCCATCGGCGTCCAGTTCCCATTCAACCTGATCTTGTCCCGGTTGCGATCCATGTACATGAACGGGAAGATCGCAGTACGGTTATAGATGCAAGCGTTAGTACCCACCGACTGGCAGTCGGGGCTCGCATCGAACACTCCCGTAAGCGGGAGGCTGTTCGGCTTCAGCCAGCTCGAATCGCCTTTTCGGCGGCTGGAAACATAGCTGATGGCTCCGGTGAGCGTCTCCGACATCGTCTTCCTCAATTCCACCCGGTAGCCCGTCTCCTTCAATTCTTGCCTGAGCCCGCTGATGCCGCCGGCGAGGTCGGTCGGCGTAAACGCTCCGAAATCCTCATGCTCGTAGTTGACCCCGCCGGTCAGGATATAGTTTGCCGGCAGGGTGTAGGCCGCCTCCAGCTTGGCATCGTACTTCTTGGACGATTGATTGCCGTTGGTGTAGGTGGTGAACCGGGTGGTGGGGGGAACGACGCTCGTGAAGGAAAAGAGGTTGTAATTAGCGAGCGGCGTATCGTTGTGCTTCGATACGTAGCGCCAATCGCCGTACAGGTGGAGTTTGTCCAGCGGATGCGCCGAGAAGCCTACCTGGGCTTTGGTCGTGTTGATGACGCCGTCGAGGTCGCCCCTTCCAGCGGGCGCACCGGTCAGCCCCATGCCGGTGAAACTCTCGTTCTGTGTCGCGTGCGTATACGAATACTTGAAGTTCACGCGCGTCTTCGGCGTAATCGAGTAGTTGCCGCCGAGGAAGAGCTGGTGCGACTGGTTGTCGGGCCACAGCGCCATCGGCAACCCCATGGTCGCGAGGATGCCCGCGTCCGCC
>JBGOTT010000146.1:0-9706 GCA_041476585.1 Gammaproteobacteria bacterium
AGGAAGAAGACCGCAGGTTGCTCGCCGCATTCGACGCGGGCGGCGCGCTCGCGGAACTCGCAACCGCGCACCAGCGCACGCAGACGGGGATTCGCGCCCGGCTGGTGAAGTATGGCCGCCTCGCGGCCTGAAGGCGGAAGGGCATGCGGCGTCCGGACGCCGCGCGCCCTTCCCCTTTAGAATAACGGACCTATGAAAAGCGCCGACATCCGCAGCAGTTTTCTCGAGTACTTCAAGTCCAAGGGGCACGCCGTCGTTGCCTCGAGCCCGCTGGTGCCTAACAACGATCCGACGCTGCTGTTCGTCAATTCGGGGATGGTGCAGTTCAAGGACGTGTTCCTCGGTAAGGACAAGCGATCCTATGATCGCGCCACGACCTCGCAGCGTTGCGTGCGCGCGGGCGGCAAGCACAACGACCTGGAGAACGTCGGCTACACGGCGCGTCACCACACGTTCTTCGAGATGCTGGGCAATTTCTCGTTCGGCGATTACTTCAAGAAGGATGCGATCCGCTATGCCTGGGAATTGCTCACCCACGTGTACAAGCTGCCGGCCGACAAGCTCTGGGTGACGGTGTACCGGACCGACGACGAGGCCTATGACCTGTGGGCCGAGGACATCGGCGTGCCGCCCGAGCGGATCGTGCGCATCGGCGACAAACCGGGCGTGCAGAAGTACCAGTCGGACAACTTCTGGCAGATGGCCGACACCGGTCCCTGCGGCCCGTGCACCGAAATCTTCTACGACCACGGACCCGGCATCGCCGGCGGCCGCCCGGGCTCGGTGGACGCGGACGGCGATCGCTACATCGAGATCTGGAACCTGGTCTTCATGCAGTTCAACCGCGATGACAAGGGCGTGATGCATCCGCTGCCCAAGCCTTCGGTGGACACGGGCATGGGCCTGGAGCGCATCGCTGCGGTGCTGCAGGGAGTGCACAGCAACTACGACATCGACATATTTCGGGACCTGATACGCGCCGCTGAGCGCGAAACGAAATTCCCGAAAATTCTCGATGCGGGGGGCAAGATTGACTCTGAGAAACAAAAGCTATTTAGTCGAAGTTCTCTCAATGTCATCGCCGATCACATTCGCGCGAGTTCTTTCTTGATCGTCGACGACGTGATCCCGGATAACGAAGGCCGCGGCTACGTGCTCAGGCGCATCATTCGCCGCGCCATCCGCCACGGCTACAAGCTCGGGCAGAAACAGCCGTTCTTTTACAAGATCGTGCCCGACCTCGTGCAAGCGATGGGCGAGGCTTACCCGGAGCTCGCCGGTGCGCGCGACCGCGTCGCGCAAGTGATCAAGCAGGAAGAAGAGCGTTTCGCCGGAACACTCGAGAACGGCATGGCGGTGCTCGAAGGGGCGCTGCAGTCGGAGGACAAGATGCTCGACGGCGACACCGTGTTTCGCCTTTACGATACTTATGGCTTTCCACTCGACCTGACTGCCGACATCGCGCGCGAGCGCGGCATTACGGTTGATTTAGCCGGCTTCGAAGAGGCGATGGGGCAGCAGCGGGAACGCGCGCGCGCGGCGTCTAAATTCATTACTCCGGGTACGGGCGCGCTCACACTCACCGGTCATGCACCGACCGTGTCCATCGGTTTCGCGCCGACCGAGTTCCGCGGCTACGATACGCTCGCGCTGAAGAGCAGGGTCATTGCGCTGTATCGCGAAGGCGCGCAGGTGCAAGCGCTGAATGCGGGGGAGTCGGGCGTGGTGGTGCTCGACAAGACCCCGTTCTATGCCGAGTCCGGCGGCCAGGTCGGCGATCGCGGCGAAATTTCCGCCGCGGGCGGAACCTTCACCGTCGAGGACACGCAGAAAATCCAAGCCGACGTATTCGGCCACCACGGCAGGGTCAAGGCCGGCGCGATCCGGGCTGGCGACGAAGTGACTTCACAGGTGGACACTGTGTCGCGCGCACGCGCCGCGTGGAACCACTCGGCCACGCATCTGATGCATGCCGCGCTGCGTTCGGTGCTCGGCAAGCACGTGCAGCAAAAGGGATCGCTGGTCGATTCCCAGCGCACGCGCTTCGACTTCTCGCACAACGCTGCAATGAGCGGCGAAGAGATTCGCCGTGTCGAGACGCTGGTGAACGATGCGATCCGGCGCAACCACGAGGTTTCGGCGCGCATCATGAAGTACAACGATGCGATCAAGGCAGGCGCGATGGCCCTGTTCGGCGAGAAGTATGGCGATGAGGTGCGCGTGATCGGCATGGGCGATTTCTCGACCGAGCTTTGCGGCGGCACGCACGTGCGCCGCACCGGTGACATCGGCTTGTTCAAGATCGTCTCGGAAGGCGGCGTTGCGGCGGGCATCCGGCGCGTCGAGGCGGTGACCGCCGCCGGCGCCGTTGCATGGGTGCAGGACAACGAAGCGAGGCTCGCCGAGGCTGCGGATGTGTTGAAGACGCAGCCGCAGGAAGTTTCGCAAAAAATCGCGCAGGTGCTCGACCACGTGAAGGCGCTGGAAAAGGAAATCTCGCGCCTCAAGTCGAAACTCGCCGGCTCGCAGGGCGACGACCTCGCGTCGCAGGCGGTGGACGTGAAGGGCGCGAAAGTCCTCGCCGCCACGCTTGAGGGTGCCGATGCAAAGGCATTGCGCGAGACCATGGACAAGCTGAAGGACCGGCTGAAAAGCGCAGCCATCGTGCTCGGTGCGGTGGACGGCGGCAAGGTCGCGCTGATCGCCGGGGTCACCGCCGATCTGACGGCTAGGGTCAAGGCGGGCGAACTGGTCAATTTCGTCGCCCAGCAGGTGGGAGGCAAGGGCGGCGGGCGCCCGGACATGGCGCAAGCGGGCGGCACCGAGCCGGCGAAGCTCGCGGCCGCGCTGGCAACGGTCAAGGACTGGGTTGGCCAGCGAGTTTAGGTTCTGCCCGCGCTGCGCGCAGCGCCTGCCTAGAACCCGATTCGCTGCCGCCGCGAGTTACGCGGATCGACGATATCCTCCGGGCTGAGCTGGCTGCGCCCGGCAAGCTTGGCGTTGCCGAACCCCGACTGCAGTGCGCGGCGCATTTCGCGCGGCGACAGGCTCGCAAGCTTTTCGAGCACCGGCCCGCCCGGTGCGTCCGGAAAGCGCCGGCCCCAATCGTGCGCCTGCCGGATCTCGGCGTAGATGTTCTGCGCGATGCGCGCCGCGCCTTCGGCATCGGGCGCCTCGATTTCGTACACGTTCATGCGGTTGAGGATCGGCTCGGGGATGCGTGCGGCGTCGTTCGCAGTGGCGAACCAGACGGCTCCCGAGGTGTCGATCGGCAGTTCGACGAATTCGTCCACGAAGCGCGTGGCGGTGTCGCCTTCGAGCAGCGCGTATAGCGCGCCGAGCGGATCGTAATGACCCTCCGCCGAAGCCTTGTCGATCTCGTCCACCACCATCACCGGGTTGGCGTAGTCGCCGTTGAGGAAGGTGTCGAACACCTTGCCCGGCTTGGCGTTCTTCCACTGCGACGATGCCCCCGACAGGATCCAGCCCGCGGTGAGCGAGCTCATCGGCACGAAGCCATATCCGGTGCCGATCAGCTCGGCGATGCGGCGCACGAAATGAGTCTTGCCGATCCCCGGCTCGCCCAGCAGGAGCATCGGCGGCAGCTCGATGCCATCGTTCGAGTCGATGCAAAGCGCCAGGTGCCTGCGAATGTCTTCTATCGCCTCGGCGAAGTTGGGCAGATCGACCGCAAGTTCCGCCATGTCGGGCATCGCCGAGGGCTTGACCGTGAAGCGCTGGCCGCCGATGCGCAGCATCTTCTCGTAGACTGCGCGCAGGGCTTCGTTGCCACCGGGGGCAAGCTCGGCGAGAGCCTTCTCGACTCCGGCAACTGCATAGACGTCGCGAAATCCGGCGATCGGAATCGCAAGTGGCGCTGTGACGGATGCTGACATTTGTTGCCTCCTTGTTCGAGCCAGCCATGTAAAAGCTAGCACGACGCCTTCCTTCAAGCAACACTCATACCAACGAGCATCGGCGCGCTCGCGTTGACCTTGAGCCCGCCTGCCGCTGGCAGTCGCGTTGCCCGAGTGCTGATCGAACGCATGTCGCGGGCCATTGCAGCTATCTCGTGAGGCTATGGGCTCGACGATTTTCCGGCCGGAAATCACGACGGAGGTATTCAACGGCCGCAGCCGCGACCACCTGCCGGGTCTGGTGGGGATTCGGGCCCTGGCGGTCGCATCCGAGGGCCTCGAAAGCCGGCTCGAAGTGCGCAAGGACCTGATGGCGCCGAACGTTTTTTTACACGCTGCGACGGTGATCGCGCTCGCGGACACCGGTTGCGGATGTGGCACGGTGGCGAATCTCCCACACGACACAGCCGGCGTTACCACCATCGAGCTGAAGGCCAATTTCCCCGGCACGCTGCGCGACGGCGCGATCTTCTGCCGTGCTACTCCGGTGCATCTGGGGCGCACCACCCACGTCTGGGACGCCATCGTGACGGACGATCCCAGCGGCGGAAGGTCGCGCATTTCCGCTGCACTCGGCTGATTCCATGGCCGAAGGCCTGAATTCGGTGCCCGGGCTTGCGCACCGCACCAGAAGCGTGCTTCAATCAACACTGGAGCGATTGATGTCCCGCACGTCCGGCCGGTTGTTTTTCTTCTTCTTCCCGCGCCCACTGGCGGAGGGGATCGTCTAGGCACGCCGCAAAGGACACCCGAAAAGACCGCCAGCGCTGCAATGCCTGGCGGTTTTTTTTTACCCCGATCCGGAGAGTTTCATGACCAAGACCGCTGACAGCTTCCCCGCGCAAGCGCCGCTCGACCGTACATCGCTGACCGATGACCAAAGAATCCAGGACATCGTGCCGCTGCCACCACCGGAAAACCTGATCCGCTTTTTTCCGATCCAGGGCACGATGGTTGAGACCCTGATCGCGCAAACGCGCCGCGAACTGAAGAAGATCCTGCATGGCCAATCCGACCGGCTGCTGGTGGTGATGGGCCCGTGCTCGATCCACGATCCGGCTGCAGCGGTCGACTACGCGCGCCGCCTCGCCGCCGAGAGGACCCGGCTGGCCGCCGAACTCGAGATCGTGATGCGCGTGTACTTCGAAAAGCCGCGCACCACCGTGGGCTGGAAGGGGCTGATCAACGATCCGTACCTCGATGGCAGCTACCGTATCAACGAGGGCTTGCGCATCGCGCGCGACCTGCTGGTGAAGGTCAACGAGCAGGGCGTACCGGCGGGCTCCGAGTTTCTCGACGTTATCTCGCCGCAGTACATCGGCGACCTGATCAGCTGGGGCGCGATCGGCGCGCGCACCACCGAGTCGCAGGTGCACCGCGAGCTGGCCTCGGGCCTGTCGGCGCCGATCGGCTTCAAGAACGGCACCGACGGTAACGTCCGCATCGCGGTGGAGGCGATTCTCGCCGCGCAGCAGCGCCACCATTTTCTGTCGGTTCACAAGAACGGGCAGGTGGCCATCGTAACCACCCGCGGCAACGACGACTGCCACATCATCCTGCGCGGGGGCCGCAAGCCGAATTACGATGCGCAAAGCGTGGCGGCAGCGGCTGCGGAGCTCGAAAAGGAGAAGCTGCCCGCGCGGTTGATGATTGACTGCTCCCACGCCAATGCCGCCAAGCAGTTCAAGCGCCAGGCCGAAGTCGCGCGCGCAGTTGGCGAGCAGATCGCCGCAGGCGAGCAGCGCATCGTCGGGGTGATGGTGGAAAGCAACCTCGTGGAAGGCCGCCAGGAACTGCGCAAGCCGCTCGCCTATGGCCAAAGCATCACCGATCCGTGCCTGGGCTGGGACGACAGCGTGAGGCTGCTCGACGAGTTCGCGGAGGCGGTGCGCAAGCGCCGCGGGTTGCGCAGGAAGAAGCGGGCCTGAACAGCTTGGCGAGGGTGCTCAAGGATGTCATGATGGGCTGAAAGGTGAGCCCGCTCAGTCCCCGCCCGACCAGTCCGCGCCCCAGTGACCCTTCCAAGCCGGCGGGTTGGCGCACACCGGCGATGGTGCTCGCCTGCGGCGGCACGATTCTGCTGCTCGTGCTCGGCATCCGCCAGAGCTTCGGGCTGTTCCTGTTGCCGATCAGCATGGATCGCGGCTGGGGCCGCGAGGTGGTAGCATTCGCGCTCGCGCTGCAGAACCTGGTGTGGGGCATCGCGCAGCCGTTCGCCGGAGCGCTCGCCGACCGCTACGGGGCCACCGGCGTGCTGGTGGCGGGAGGGCTGCTCTACTTCGCCGGCCTCCTCGTCATGGCGCTCGCGCAGTCGCCGGTCGAATTCGGCCTCGGCGCCGGCCTGCTGATCGGCCTCGCGCAGAGCGGCGCGGGCTTCGGTGTCGTGCTCGGTGTCGTCGGCCGCGCCTTCCCGGAGGACAAGCGCAGCTTCGCGCTCGGCGTGGCCGGCGCATTGGGTTCGTTCGGCCAGTTCGCGATGCTTCCCGGCGCACAGGCCCTGATCAATGCATGGGGCTGGGCGGGCGCGTTGTTCGGCTTCGCGGCGCTCGCCCTTGCAGTCGTGCCGCTCGGCGCGGCACTGGGGGCCGCTGCCGTTGCACAGACCCCGGCCCGGCCGGCCGACGCGCGCGAGTCGCTCGGCGCGGCGCTCGGGAGCGCGGCTACGCATCCCGGTTTCTGGATGCTCACGGCGAGCGTATTCGTGTGCGGCTTCCAGACCGCATTCATCATGAACCACCTGCCGGCCTACCTGATCGACAAGGGCCTCGGCGCGCGCGAAGGCATGACCGCGCTCGCGCTGATCGGCGCGTTCAATGTCATCGGCAGCGCGGCGGCCGGTTGGCTGGGCGGGATCTTCCCGAAACGGCTGGTGCTTGCCTCGATCTACGCGCTGCGCGCGGCAGGCATCGCGGTCTTCGTGGTTCTGCCGATCTCGGCGTGGACGCTCTGGATATTCGCCGCGGGTATGGGAATCGCGTGGCTCGGGACCATTCCGCTCAGCAACGCGCTGGTCGCGCAGGTGTTCGGCGTGCGATACATCGCAACGCTGTTCTCCATCGTCTTCCTCGGCCACCAGATCGGCAGCTTCCTCGGCGTCTGGGCGGGCGGCGCAGTGTACGACGCTACCGGGTCCTACGCCGTGGTGTGGATCGCGGCGGCTGCGCTCGGCCTGATCGCTGCACTGATCTGCCTGCCGATCGACGAGGCATCCTTGCAACTGCCGCGCGCGAAACGGGCATGAGCGGTGCCAGGAACTGTTGTATCGTAATATTTGAATCCAAACAGGAGGAGCACAGCCATGGCGGAGAAAGATCCCAAGCCGGCGGCGCAGCAAGCCGCGCGCAAGAAGATCACCATCCCGATGCTGGTGGAAAAAATGAAGAAAGGCGAACCGATCGTGCAGCTCGCGGTGTACGACTACGAGACGGCGATCGTGGCCGACCGGGTCGGCATCGACATCCTGTGCGTGTCCGACACTGGCGGCATGGTGCTGTTCGGGCACGAAGATACGACTTCGGTGTCGTTCGAGGAGGTGATGTTCATGGCGCAGGCCGTCAAGCGGGGCTCGAAATACGGGCTGCGCATGGTGGATATGCCCTACATGAGTTTCCACCTTTCGCCGCAGCAGGCGGTGGAAAACGCCGCCAGGTATGTGTCGCAGGGGGGCGCCGAGGTGATGAAGTGCGAAGGCAACATTCACCACGCAAGGAACATCGAGGCGATCGTCAAGGCCGGCATCCCGGTGCAGGGCCACATCGGCATCACGCCGATGCGCATGCCGCAGCTGGGCGGGTTCTTCGCGCAGGGCAAGACCGCGGACCGCGCCAAGGAGCTGATCGACGATGCGCTGGCGATGGTGGACGCCGGCTGCTTCTCGATTATGTGCGAGGTGACGACCTCCGAGGTGTGCGAGTACCTGGCCGAAACACTGCCGGTGCCGGTGATTTCGCTCGGCGCGGGCAACCGGGCGCACGGCGTGCATATCATCGGCTCGGACCTGTTCCATCTCTACGAGAAGCACACGCCGCGGCATTCGAAGATGTACGCCGATCTGGTCCCGATTCTCGAAAAGGGGCTTGGTGATTACCGCGATGACGTGCGCGCGCGTCGCTATCCCGGTCCCGAGCACACCGTCTTCATGAAGTCCGAGGAGCTCGCGCGCTTCAAGGAGATGGTCGGCTGGAAGAAGAACTAGCGCCGTTGCCGGCGCTCGCAGCGCGATAGGACCGGTCCTGAGCGGATTGGACCCGGCGCTCGCCTCCGACGTCCTGCTTGCCGCGGTAGCGACGGCGGTCGGGCTGTTCATCGGCACCGTTGGCGTCGGTGGGGTGCTGATGGTTTCCTACCTTGCGCTGTTCGGCGGCATGGGGATCCACCAGGCGGCTGCGACGTCGCTGTTCACGTTCCTGTTTACCGGCATCCTCGGCACTTGGCTGTTCCAGCGCCGCGGTTCGATCGACTGGCGCATGGCGCTGCCGGTATGCGCTGGCGCGCTGCTGTTCGGCTACCTCGGCGCCGTGGCTGCGGCGCACATCGGGGCAAGGCCGCTCGCTGTGGTGATCGCGCTCATCATCGCCTCTGCCGGCGTCTACATCCTGGTGCCGCTGCGCACCTCGCACCAGCATCGCGATGGACGCGGCTGGCGCGAGCAGGTGCTGCTCGCCGGCGTCGGCGCAGCATCGGGGTTCGGCTCCGGCCTCTCGGGTGCGGGCGGGCCGCTGTTTTCGGTGCCGTTCATGGTCATCCTGCGTTACGTGCCGCTCACCGCGGTGGGAACCAGCCAGGTGCTGCAGATCATCGCGGCAAGCTCCGGCTCGCTCGGCAACCTCGAGCACGGCTTCATCGACTGGCGAATCGCAATGCTCGTTACCGCGTTCGAGCTCGCCGGCGTGCTGCTTGGCGTGCGCGTCGCACACGCGGTGAGCCAGCTTGCGCTGCGCCGGCTGGCTGGCGCGCTGTGCCTCGCGGTCGGCGGGCTGCTGCTCGCGCGCTCGCTGTGACCCCGCTCGAAGCCCGTTTCCGCGGCCGTGGCGTTGCGCTCGCCGAACTCGAGCCGGGCATTTGCGTCCCGCTGCGGTTCTCCGACGCGAGCAAGGAGCACTTCGCGACGCGGCGCGCCGCGGGACTGTTCGATTTCTCGTTCATGGCGCTGATTGAAATCGCCGACCCGGGAGCCGAACGGGCACTGCTGCGGCTGCAGACGCGCAATATCGCGCGAATGCAAGCGGGCCGGCTCGCTTATTCGCTGCTGCTGCGCGAGGATGGCAGCGTCCTCAACGACGCCACCGTGTGGCGGCTTGCGCCGGACCGGTACTGGCTGTTCTGCGGCCGGCGCAGCGATGCCGCCTGGGTGCGAAACCATGCGGAGAGCCCCGACGTGAAGCTCGCCGAACGTGCGGCTGATTTTGCGGTGATGGCGCTGCAGGGGCCGCGCAGCGCCGCTCTGCTGGCGCGGCTTGCAGGCGCCGGTACGGTCGGCGCGCTACGCTACTTTCGCTTTGTCGAGGCGCGGCTGGCCGGAACGGATGTGTTGTTGGGCCGGCTTGGCTACAGCGGCGAGCTCGGTTACGAGCTGGTGGTTCCGGCGCATGCGGCGCCGGACGCGTGGCAGTGCCTGCTCGATGCGGGGCAGGCGTACGGCTTGTGCGAATGCGGCTTCGAAGCCGCGGACAGCCTGCGCATCGAGTCGGGCTACGTGCGGTTCGGTTGTGAAATCGACGGCCGGACGGATCCGTTCGAGCTGGGGCTCGCTCGGCTGGTCGAATTCGACGGCCGCGGCTTCGTCGGTG
>JBGOTT010000147.1:0-9694 GCA_041476585.1 Gammaproteobacteria bacterium
CGGAGTTGCTCAAGGCGATCGACTGGGCGCTTGCGCCGCTGGAAGAGGCGCGGCCGCAATCCGTGGCCGAATTGCGCAATGTGCTGCGACGCCTTGTTGCGGTTCCGGCATCCGAGCAGCCCACAATCCTCATTGAACCCCGGCCCGCCCCTGAAGCGAGCTCGCGCCCAACCAGCCTACCCGCCGCGGCCGCGTACGACCGCGAAACGCTCAAGAAGCTCGAGACGGAGCTGGCGGCGCATATCGGCCCGATCGCGCCAATGGTGGTCAGATCGGCAGCGAAAAAAGCTTTCACGCTTTCCCGGCTGATCGAACTGCTTGCTGCCGAGATTGCGGACGACAAGGCCCGGACAGCATTCATGAGGAAATTCGCTGCCGCAGAAAAATCCGTTCCAACCGGCGCTCCGAGCGGTAGCCCGATGGCCCAGGCAAATTCAGCACCGCTGCGCTTTGACGCGGCCACGCTTGCCGCGGCGGAGGCTGCGCTGGCGAAATACATCGGCGCAGTCGCCAGAGTGGTGGTCAGGCGCGCCGCAGGAAAAGCGCGCGATGAGTCCGAGCTCTACCTGCTCCTCGCCGACCAGATAGAAGACAAGGACGAAAGAAAGGCCTTTGTCAGAAAGGCGCTGTCTGCGTCGAGAAAGGCATAGCGGGATTTGTTCGTGGACCCCGCCGCACAAGCCGCTGTGCTGTTCGCCGACGTGAGCGGCAGCACTCGGCTCTACGAAATGGCTGGCGACACGATTGCAGCCGCCGCCATTCACCGGTGCATCACGCTGCTCAAGCAGAAGACGGAGAGCGCCGGCGGGCGCGTCATGAGGACCGTCGGCGACGAGATTCTGGCGGTGTTTCCTTCGGCCGACGCCGCTGCGCGCGCCGCAATGGAAATGCAAAGCGGCTTCGCCCAGCTCGCATCCGTGGCTGGAACCAGGCTGGGCGTACGGATCGGTTTCAATTTCGGCCCGGTCATGGAGCGCGACGGCGAACTGTTCGGCGATGCAGTGAATGTCGGGGCGCGCCTTGCCGGCCTGGCCGAGAAAGACCAGATCATCACCTCGTCCGAAACGATCGAGGCGCTGAGCCCCGTGCTCAAGGCTTCCTGCAGGCGGCTCTATTCCGTCCCGGTTAAAGGCAAGGAGCAGGAGGTGGAACTCTGCCAAGTGATCTGGCAGCAGAGCGAGGATTCGACCTTTCTGGTAAGCGCCCAGGCGGCGCCCGCGCCGCGCAATCCGACGCTGCGCCTCAGGTATCGCGCGACGGAAATAATTCTCGACACGGCACGCAGTTCCCTCGCGCTCGGGCGCGACAAATCGGCCGAACTGGTGATCGAAGACGCCAAGGCGTCGCGTGCGCACTGCAAGGTCGAACGCCGCATGCACAAGTTCGTGCTCGCCGACCACAGCGCCAACGGCACCTTCATCACGGTCGAAGGCGACCCGGAGGTCGTGTTAAGGCGCGACGAGTTCACGCTGCGCGGCCACGGCTGGATCGCTTTCGGACAGTCGCGCGCGGATACGGCGGAGCTGGTCGCGTTTTTCTGCGAAGGTTAGAAAAATTATTTCAGCGCCCCGAACACCTTGCGGATGATGCTGCTCGCCGCCTGCGCGGGATTCTCGCGGATCTTCTTCTCCTCCTCGGCGACCATCAGGAACAAGCCGTCGAGCGCCTTCTGCGTCACGTAGTTGTCGAGGTTCGCGTCCTCCTTTTTCACCAGGCCGAATTTCACGCCCTTCTCGGCATACTGGTTGTACTTCTCGGCCAGCTTCACCTTCTCGGTGGCCTTCTTCACAATCGGCAGAAAGCGCGTGCGCAGTTGATCCGAGGTCGTGCGCTTGAAATACTGTGTCGCGGAATCCTGGCCGCCGGTGAGGATGCCTTTCGCGTCCTGCACGGTCAATTTCTTCACGGCGTCGACCAGCAGTGGCTTCGCCTCCGGCACCGCGGCTTCCGCCGCGCGGTTCATCGACAGCACCAGTTCGTCGGAATACTTGCCCATGCCCACGTTGTGCAGCATCTTGTCGACCTTGGCAAGCGATTCCGGCAGCGGGATCTTGACCTTCTGGTTGCCGAGGAAGCCGTCCTGCTTGCCCAGAAGGTCGACCGCTGCGGCCGAACCTTTCTCCAGCGCCGCCCTCAATCCCGAAGTTGCGTCCTGGTTGGTGATCTTGTCGAGTTGCGCGGTAGCGGCAATCGGATTGACGCAGAACATGACAGCGGCCGCGATTAGCGGGAGAATGCGCACCCTCATCGGAAGCTCCTTGTGAATTTGAAGCCCAAGCTTATCGCCGCAATCACGTTCGTGGCAATCGCCGCGGCAGCGGTCGTCGCGCTTCCCCGCGAGAAAACCGCCCCCGAGGTGCGCTTCGCCACCCTTTCGGGGGAGAACTTCGCTACATCGGATTTGCGCGGCAAGGTGGTGCTGGTCAATTTCTGGGCGACTTCCTGCGTCACCTGCCTGGCGGAAATGCCGATGTTGATCGAGACGCACCGCAAGTTTTCGCCGCGCGGGTACGCGACGGTGGCGGTGGCGATGAGCTACGACCACCCCAACCTGGTCGCCGACTACGCGCAGAAGAATGCGCTGCCGTTTCGCGTCGCGCTCGACACCTCGGGCGAAATCGCGCGCGGCTTTGGCGACGTGCGCTCTACGCCCACCACCATCATCCTCGACCGCCGCGGCCGCATCGTGAAACAGTACCTCGGCGAGCCTGACGGGGCCGAACTCCACGCGCTGCTCGAACGAATGGTCGCCGACCCGGCCTAGACTTTCCCGGCCGTAACGCCCGCCGCGTGTGCCTGCTGATCGGCGTGGTACGACGAGCGCACCATCGCGCCGATCGCGGCGTGCCTGAAACCCATCGCATGCGCCTCGCGCTCGAACATCGTGAACGTATCCGGATGCACGTAGCGCACGACCGGCAAATGGTGCGCCGAGGGCGCAAGGTACTGGCCGATGGTCAGCATCTCGACGCGGTGGGCGCGCAGATCGCGCATCACCGCGAGGATTTCGTCATCGGTTTCCCCCAGCCCCACCATCAGCCCCGATTTGGTCGGCACGGCTGGAAAGCGCGACTTGAATCGCTCGAGCAGCGCAAGCGAATGCGCGTAGTCGCCTCCCGGGCGCGCCTGGCGGTACAAGCGCGGCACCGTTTCGAGGTTGTGGTTCATCACGTCCGGCGGCGCCGCGCCGAGGATCTGCAGCGCCGCCTCGAGCCGGCCGCGGAAATCCGGCACCAGCACCTCGATCGTCGTGGCAGGCGAGGCCTCGCGCACCGCGCGGATGCAATCGATGAAATGCTTCGCGCCACCGTCCTTCAGGTCGTCGCGGTCCACGCTGGTGATCACTATGTAGCCGAGCTTAAGCCTGGCAATCGTTTCGGCCAGGTGCGCCGGTTCGCTTGCGTCCGGCGCCAGCGGCCGTCCGTGTGCGACGTCGCAGAACGGGCAGCGGCGCGTGCAAATGTCGCCGAGGATCATGAACGTGGCGGTACCCTTGCCGAAGCACTCGCCGATGTTCGGGCAGGACGCCTCCTCGCACACCGTGTGCAGGTTCTGCTCGCGCAGGATGTGCTTGATCGCGTAGAAGCGCGAACTGGCACTCGCCGCGCGCACGCGGATCCAGTCGGGCTTCGCGAGCGCCGGCTGCGGCACGATCTTGATCGCGCTTCTCAGCAGAACTCGCGCCGTCTTGGCCTTGCCTCGCTCCTTCACGCCCGCTTCACGCATCCACATGCTCCGGCATTTCGGCCAACTGCGCGGACAGCCGCGAAGCGAGCTCTCCGCCCAGCACCGCGGTGCCTGCGGCAATTCCGAGCTCGCGCGTGCTGGTGACGGCAAGGCCGGGATAACCACACGGGTCGATGGCCGCAAACGGCGCGAGGTCGCAATCGACGTTGAGCGCGAGGCCATGGTAGCAGCGGCCGCGCGAAACGCGCAGACCGAGCGCCCCGATCTTCGCGCCCGCGACATACACGCCGGGCGCGCCGGGCCTACATTCCGCACGCACACCATGCGCCGCGAGCGTATCGATCGCCGCGCGCTCGAGCATGCGCACGAACTCGCGCACCTTGATGCCGCGCCGCGCCAGATCGACCAGCGCATACAGCACCACTTGGCCCGGGCCGTGATAGGTAATCTGGCCGCCGCGGTTCACGCGCACGACCGGAATCCGCGCAGCCTCTCCGGGCCCGTGCGCGGGATCCGCCGCCTGCCCCAGCGTGTACACCGGCGGGTGTTCGAGCAGCCAGAATTCGTCGGGCGTATCGGGACCGCGCCGCGCGGTGAATGCGCGCATCGCCTCGAGCGTCGGCGCGTACTCGACGCGGCCGAGCCGCTTCACGAGCACGTCGGCGCACGCCGGGCCCATCACAGAACCATCACCACCGCGGGATGGTCGCAGAGTTCCTGGTAGAGCGCGTCGAGCTGTTCGCGCGATCGCGCATTGATGGTCACCGTGAGGCTCAGGTACTTGCCCTGGCGGCTCGGGCGCATCTCCATGCTCGCCGGCTGGTAATCGGGCGCGTGCTTCAGCACGATCTGCATCACGCCCTGCGCAAACCCGCCCTCCCTGCGGCCCATGATCTTCATCGGGAACTCGCACGGAAACGCGAGGAGCGATTCCCTCTCTTGCGGCGCCGGATCCACGCGCCAACTCAAGCCGCGACCGTCTGCTTGCGCTGCCGCATCACGGTCCGCTTGAAGTCCTGGTAGCCCTGGTACATGCGCTTGAACAAGGGGCCGGGCCTGCCGTCGCCGACAGGCTTGCCGTCCAGCGTGACGATCGCCAGCACTTCCTTCGACGAGGACGTGACCCACACCTCGTCGGCCGAGCGCACCTCGGCTTCCGCCACGTCGCGCAACTCGAGCGGCATGTGCTGCAACTGCGCGATCTCCGCCACCACGTCGTAGGTGATGCCCGGCAGAATCAGGTTCGATTTCGGCGGCCCGATGATGACGCCTTCGGCTACGATGAACACGTTCGAAGCGGAAGCCTCGGTCAGCTTGCCGTCGCGGAACATGATCGTCTCCGTGGCGCCGGCGTCGGCGGAAAGCTGGCGCAGCATGCAGTTGCCGAGCAGGGAAATCGACTTGATGTCGCAGCGCAGCCAGCGATTGTCGACGGCCGTCACCGCTGCGCCGCCCTTCTCCACCAGCTCGCGCGCCGGATTGACCAGCGCATTGGACATCACGAACACCGTCGGCTCGACGCCCGCCGGGAACGCGTGATCGCGTTTGGCCACGCCGCGCGTGACCTGGAAATAGACGCCCTGATCCTCGAACGGCTGCTCGGCGATCAGCTGATCGATGATCTCCCGCCATTGCGTGCGCGTGTACGGATTCTTGATGCGCACTTCGGCGAGGCTGCGCTCGAGCCGCGCCAGGTGCTCTTCGACTCGAAACGGCACGCGCGAATACACCGGCACCAGCTCGTACACGCCGTCGCCGAAGATGAAGCCGCGGTCGAGCACCGGCACCTTGGCGTCTTCGATCGGAAGGAACCTGCCATTCAGGAAAACCATCGCGTCACCTCATTTAATCCACAATCTGAGTGTATCCCAGGCCCGCCCGAAAATCCCCGCAGCCGGCACCGCTTCCAGTGCGATCAGCGGGTATTCGCCCAGCGGCTTGCCCTCGAGCGCCACCCGCAGCGCGCCCAGGCGCTGGCCCGCTGCGATCGGCGCGCTGAGAGGCTGTTGCGATTGCAACTCCACCTTCAGCTTGTCCGCACTCCCCTTGGGCACCGTCACGTAGAGATCGTTCGCTACCCCCGCCTTGACCTCGCGAGCGGCGCCCTTGTACACCTCGATCGCGCGCACCGTCTGGGTCTTGTCGTACAGCTTCACGCTGTCGAAGAACAGGTATCCCCAGTTGAGCAGTTTCTGCGACTCCTGGGCGCGCGCCGACTCCGAGGTCGAGCCGAGCAGCACCGACAGCATGCGCCGCGGGCCGCGCTTCGACGAGGCGATCAGGCAATAGCCTGCGGCCTCGGTGTACCCTGTCTTCATGCCGTCGATGCTCGGATCGAGCCACAGCAGGCGGTTGCGGTTCATCTGGGTGATGTTGTTGTAGCGGAACTCGCGCATCGAGTAGTACTGTGCGTACGGCTCCGGGAAGTCGCGGATCAGCGCCATCGCGAGCAGCGCGAGGTCGCGGGCAGTGCTGTAGTGCTGCGCATCAGGCAGCCCGCTCGAGTTGACGAAGTGGCTCGACTTCATGCCCAGCCGGTCGGCTTCGCGATTCATCACCTGCGCAAACGCCTCCTCCGAGCCGGCCACGGCCTCGGCAATCGCGATGCATGCGTCGTTACCGGACTGGACCACCATGCCGCGGATCAGCTCATCCACGGTGACGGGCCGGTTCGGTTCGATGAACATGCGCGAACCCGCGGCTCGCCAGGCCTTCTCCGAGACGGGCACCGTCTGCACCGGCACCAGCTTCTTCTCCTTCACCGCGGCGAACACCAGATAGGCGGTCATCAGCTTGGTCAGCGAAGCGGGCTCGAAACGCTCGTCGGCGCGCTCCGCGGCAAGCACCTGGCCGCTGGTCACGTCGATCACCAGCCATGCCTTGCCGATCACCGACGGCGGCTGCGGCGCACCCGCCTGCGCGAACGTACCGGCGGCGATGAATAGAAATCCGAACAGAAAGCAGCAGAAACGCATGTTTGATCCGCCGAAAAGGCGCGAAGTATAGCGGTGCGGGAGGCGGGGGATCCGAAGTGGGCGCCGAAACCTCCTCTTTTCAGTTGACCAGCAGGAGAACGGGAGCGACGTTCAGATCGACTCGGATGCGCTCGGCAACGCCGCGCGCCTCGTTCTGCGTACGGTATGGCCCGAGGTGCAGCTTGAATAGCCCGTCCACCAGGCGAATCTGGATGGTGCCCAAGAGCCACGCCAGATCGCGTGAGATGCGGATTCGAAAAGCTTCCGCGTTCTGCTCGGCCGCAAACGCTCCGAGCTGGAGGAAAATACCCTTCATCGCGACCGCAGGCGCGGGCTTCAACGGCGCGTCGCGCTGGGCGGCGGGGAGTTCGACGGGGGTTTGCTGCAGCTCCACGTTCGCTTCGGGAAGAATGGATTGAATCTCGACGAGGGCGCTTCCGGCTGCGAGCAAACCGAGCTTCGATGCGGCGGTATAGGACAGGTCGATGATGCGCTCGGAATGGAACGGCCCGCGGTCGTTTATACGCACCACTACGATCTTGCCGGTGAGGAGACTTGTGACACGCGCATAACTCGGGATCGGCAGCGTCGGATGGGCGGCGGTCATCGCATACATATCGTAGGGTTCGCCGCTCGAAGTATTGGATCCGTGATAACGGCGGCCGTACCAGCTGGCGAGGCCGCGCTGCCTGAAGGTCTCTACGCTCACCATCGGCACGTAGGTCTTGCCGAACACTTCGTAGGGCCGGTTGGCAAAGGGATTCAGAGGCTCGCGTTTCGGCACCGCGTCGCTTACCGCTTCTAGGTTGGCGGGCGGGTTCTCGCCGGGGCCGTCGTCCTTGTAATACGCGCCGCGGCGCGGCGGGGTGACCCCGGGGCCCGGAGACATTCCGGCGCGTGTCGGCGCCTCGTCGAGCTGCGGGCCCGCGGTGTCGCGGGGCGGGCTCGTGCCGCACGCGGCCACGAGCGACGCTAGCGCGAGTGCGATGAGTCTGGCCGGCCTCATCGTGCGCCGGACTCGTATACCGGATTGCCGGCCACCAGGGTGCAGCGCACCTGGCCGGCGAGCTCGTAGCCGAGAAAGGGTGAATTCTTGCCTTGACTCTTCAAGCCCTCCGCAGTGATGCGCACCGGTGCCGCCGGGTCGAACACCACCAGGTCGGCGCTCGCCCCGACGGCGATGCGGCCCTTGTCGATGCCGAGCACATGCGCCGGGTCGCTGGTGATGCGCGCCAGCGCCTTCGCGAGCGGCAGCTTTTCCTGTTCCGCCCAGCGCAGCACCAGCGGCAGCAGCAGTTCGAGCCCCGTGGCGCCCGGCTCCGCCTCGCCGAATGGCGTCTGCTTGGCGTCGTCATCCACCGGCGTGTGGTCCGAGCACACGCAGTCGATGGTGCCGTCGGCGAGGCCGGCGCGCAGCGCATCGCGGTCGCGCGTGGAGCGCAACGGCGGGATCAGGCGGCAATGCGAATCGAAGAAGCCGAGATCCATCTCCGACATGTGCACATGGTGCACGCCGACATCGCAACTCACCGGCAGTTTCTCCGCTTTCGCCCGGCGCAACATCTCGACCGCACCGGCGGTTGAGATGCGGCACAGGTGCAGGCGCGCGCCGGTGGCGCGCACCAGTTCCAGCAGCATGCCGAGCGCGATCGTCTCGGCGAACGCGGGGATCCCCGGCAAACCGAGCCGCGTCGCCACTTCGCCGTCGTGCGCCACGCCGCCGCGCGCGAGGTGCGCGTTCTCGGCGCGCAGCCAGACGGGAAAACCGAACGTCGCAGCGTATTGCAGCGCCCGCCACAGCACCTGCGTATCGGCAAGCGGTTCGTTCGCCTGCGAGAAAGCGACGCACCCCGATTCGGCCAGTTCGGCCATCTCGGTGAGCGCTTCTCCCTTCAACTTCACGGTGAGCGCGCCGACCGGATAGACGCGCGCGCGCGCCTGCGCCTTTGCGCGGCGCCTGAGCATGTCGACCAGGCCCGGCTCGTCGAGCGGCGGATCGGTGTCCGGCGGACAGGCGAGGCTGGTCACGCCGCCCGCCACCGCGGCGTCCATCTCCGATTCCAACGTAGCCTTGTACTCGAAGCCCGGCTCGCGCAGCCGGGCTGAGAGATCGACCAGTCCCGGCGCCACCACCAGGCCCCTGGCGTCGATCACGCGGCTGGCGTGGTCGGCGCGCGAGCGCGCTTCGGCCTCGGCGTCGAGCGCGACGATGCGCTCGCCGTCGACCAGCAGGTTGCCGACCTTGTCCCGGCCGCTCGCCGGGTCGATGATCCTGCCGTTGGCGATCAGGATTCGCATCTAGAAGAACCGTGGGGTGGGGGGTGCGGGGGAGGCGCATAGGCATTCGGGAGACGCGTCTCCCGAGCCCTAAGGAGCATTCCCATGCTCATCAATTGCCCGCGATGATCGACATCACCGCCATCCGCACCGCGATGCCGAAGGTGACCTGCGGCAGGATCACCGAATGCGGGCCGTCGGCCACCGACGAGTCGATCTCCACGCCGCGGTTCATCGGGCCAGGGTGCATCACGATCGCATTCGATTTCGCAAGCGCGAGCTTTTCCGCGGTGAGCCCGTAGTGCTTGTTGAACTCCTGCGCGGAAGGCAGCAGCGTGCCGCGCATCCGCTCGCTCTGCAGCCGCAGCATCACCACCACGTCACAATCCTTCAGGCCGGCGCGCATGTCGTGGAACACGCGCACGCCGAGCGCCTCGACCCGCGCCGGCAGCAGCGTCTGCGGACCGATCACACGCACCTCGGGTACGCCGAGGATGCTGAGTCCGTGGATCAGCGACCTCGCCACGCGCGAATGCAGGATGTCGCCGACCACTGCCACCGTGAGCCCGTTGAAGTCCTTCTTGTAGTGACGGATCGTGTACAGGTCGAGCAGTCCTTGCGTCGGGTGCGCGTGGCGCCCGTCGCCGGCATTGATCACGTGCTCGTGCGGCTTCACGTGGCGCGCGACCAGATGCGGCGCGCCTGCCTGTGCGTGGCGCACGATGAACAGATCGGCCTGCATCGCAGAAAGGTTC
>JBGOTT010000148.1:0-9624 GCA_041476585.1 Gammaproteobacteria bacterium
GCCATCGGCGGGAAGGAACAGCAAATGAGATTCCTCAAGGCAGTTTTATTGGCGGCGGTACTGGCGGCGGCAACCGCACCTGGTCTTGCCGATGCTCGTGGCGGCCACGGTGGCGGGCACTTCGGCGGGTTTCGCGGCGGCGGCTTCGGGCTTGGCGTCGGGCTCGGCCTGGCCATTGGCGTCCCGCTCCTCGCGGCTTCGTATTACGCCCCGCCCTATTACGCCCCGCCCTATTACGCTCCGCCTTATGCTTACGCTCCAGATTACGGTTACGCGCCGGCCTACGCGGCACCGCAGCAGTACTCGCAGCCTGCGTACCCTCAGCAAGGCCCGGCACCGGTGCAGCAGGCCAGCAACTACTGGTACTTCTGCCCGAGTTCAAACGGGTATTACCCGTATGTGAGGCAATGTCCCGGGGGATGGCAACAGGTAGCACCCCAACCGCCCGGGCGTTAGTCGCGCCGCCGCCGCGCTAAGGTCGAGCGCCGCAGTATCGCGAAGGCCGAGTCTCGCGTGTGCTCCCGAGGTTAATGGTAGGACGTTGCGAATGACCGCTTTTTGGTAGAGTCGAGATGCGGCGCGGTGGCAGTTGGTCCGGTTTGTCTGTGGCCGCCCCTTTCGTCTGGCGGTGCCCGAGCAATCTCGCCGTAGCTCCGTTTCCACACCCCGCTCATCGAACCGGACATGCAGATCTCCCGCATCCGGCTCTCGGACAAGACTTCACGCCGTCTTTCGCGTGCAACGCCGTCTGCAGTTCCTGAACACTCTTCGCAGTTGATAGGTTGCCCGATCTCCCTGTTCCTTATACCAATTACTTCAGAAAAAGCCGCACCTCCTCCAGAAACCGATCGAACGCGGGCTCATGCTCCAGTATCAAATGGTTTTTGCTCTGCAGGGGAACCAGCCGCGCTCCCGGTATTCCAGCAGCCGAGCGGCGACCGAAATCAAAGGGTGCAACGACATCGTCGCGGGCATGCAATACAAGCGTCGGCGCCCTAACCTGCGGCAATAGTTGCGTCACGTCAATCTCGCCAGTCGCCTCCATATATCGCACGGCGTTCTCTGGCGACGTCGCCCTTCTCTGCAGTTCGTTGAACCAGTCCGCCTGCTCCTTGGTCCCGTCCGGCACGAACCGTGACGTGAAAAGTTGCCGGAACGCAGGATTGTCTTGACCCCACCCCAGCCGCATCAAAGTCAACATAGCGGCGTCCTGCTCCTTCTGGCTCTCGTTCCGCGGACGACGGTTCCGGCCCAGCGCAAAGCCACCGTACAGGACAAGGTGCGATACGCGCTCCGGATGGCGCACCGCATACGCGATCGAAACCGCGCAGCCTTGCGAAATACCAAGTAACGCAAACCTGTCAATCGTGGCGGCGTCGACCACGGTTTCCAGATCACTTACGAACGTGTCGAAGGAAATCTCATCAACGTCCCAGTCCGACAGACCGTTACCGCGAGGGTCATACCGGACGAGGGTGCGTTCTCTCGCCAGTTCCGTCCACAAATGCCGCCAGATCGGACTTTCCAGATCGTATTCGAGGTGAGTCATCCAGTTGCCCGTCTTGACCAGCGGTGGCCCTCTTCCTATTGATGAGAAAGCCAACTGCACGCCGTCTGCGGCACTGCAGAACCGAATTTTCTGCACGATCTCTTCCACCACTGGACTGGGCTTCGAAGTTGTACTCACTTCAGCTTTCACCCGGTACGCCCGCACCGGATCGGCGATGTTCTTAACCTTCTGTTCGCCCCGGTCCTCAAAGCTTGCGCCCGCGTTACCGGGCTCGCGCCGCGATGTCGCACTCCGTCAGATCACGAACGGGATCAATGCGAAGACCTCGGATCGATATTTCGCATAATCCTCGCCAAACGCTTCGCCCATCCAGCGTTCCTCGAGTTGGAGTTTCCACCACAGGGTGGCAAACAGGATCAATACGGCAAGCAGTGCGCGCCATTCCCCGCGCGCGATCGCTGTCCCCGCCACGGCGAGCAGCACGCCGCTGTAGATCGGGTGGCGGACGAAACGGTAAGGCCCGCTGCGAATGAGCTCATGATCGCTCTTGAGCGTGACCGTTCCGCTCCAATTCTTTCCGAGGTGGACTCTCGCCCATACGGCGAAGGCGAGACCCGCCGCCACGACGGCGGCGCCGATCCAGTGCGTGGCCGGCCCACCCGGAAGCATCCGCTCGCCAAGGAATCCCCATGGCAAGCTGGGTGGCGCAAACAACAGGAGAAGGGCGACAGACATCGGCACCAGGTGCGCGGCGCGAGAGGCAATCGATTCTTCCCGCGCGGTAGCCTTGACCTTGGAGGCCGAGAGCAACCAGTAAACGACCCATGCGAGCCACAGGAAACGAATCACATATTCGTAGAGCAGGTCGTAGAGCAGGTCCATTGCGTTCCCTCGCGGTTGCAGCATCGCGGGCAATCGTGCACTCGAAGTCCCCGGCGGGCGTAAGCACAGTACCACTGCTGACCGGCCCAGGGATCCTCGGGCCAGCGGTTACTTGAGTGGTGGCGAGGGGTCCCCGCTAGCCGAACCCTGACGTTCGCTAGTGACCGCTTTCGACCCGAAGCAGCCGTTCAGGGTGTAGGCTAACTAGCAATTGGGATTTACCGCGCTCTGCGCCTGCTATCCCCGATGCTGACGCTGCTTCGCGACGACCGGAGGGGAATCGAATGAATATGATTCGCAGGACTGTGGTTTCGGCGCTCGTGGCGCTTGCGCTGCTGCCTGGAATCGGTCGCGGCCAGAGTGCGAAGCGCCGCATTGCGTGGTTCGGGGTGGGGCTGCCCGAAACAGTGTTGCCGTACCTAGACGCGCTGCAGACCGGTTTGCGCGAGTCGGGCTGGGAGGAGGGTCGCAACCTGACGATCGACCGCTACAGCTCCATTCGCGCGCCGGAGGACTTCGAGCGCATCGTGCGTGCGATCGCCGATGCGAAGCCGGAAGTTGTGGTCACCCAGGAATTCGCGACGCTCGCCATGCTGCGCTTCGGAACGGGCGTTCCGGTGGTGTTTGCCTTCAGCGGCGACCCGGTCGAAGCGAAGCTCGTAAAGAGCCTCGCCCACCCCGGCACCAATTTCACGGGCATAAGCTACCTCGCGAGCGAGCTCGTCGGCAAGCGAATCGAGTTCCTCAAGGAGGCGCTGCCGGGCATCCGTCGCATCGGAATCCTCGCCCGGCCGCAGCATCCGGGCGAGCAAACCGAGCGCGCGGCCTCGGAGGAGGCAGCGCGAAAGTTGGGCATCTCGGTGGCTTATTTCCCGATCCGGGACCCCGCCGAGATCGACCAGGCGTTTGTGGCGATGCGCGATGCCAAATGTGATGCGGTGGTGGTGTTTCCCGACTTTACGATGTTCACGAACCGCGAGCGGCTCGCCCGGCTCGCGGCGGCAGCGCGGCTGCCCGCGGTCTCGGGGTGGTCGTCGTTTGCGGATAGCGGCCTTCTCTTTAATTACGGCCCGAACCTGCGCGACATTTACCGGGGTCTGGCGCCCTATGTGGACCGTATCCTGCGTGGAGCGAAGCCCGAGGAGCTTCCTGTGGAGCTCCCGCGTAGCATCGAGCTCGTTGTCAACTTGCGAACGGCGCGCGAGCTCGGCATAAAAGTACCGCAGTCGATCCTCGTGCGCGCCGACCGCATAATCGAGTGAGGTGCGGAGAATCTTGAACTACCTGCAATTTGAATTCGACAGTAAGGAAAGTACGAGCGGCGCCACAAATAGTCTCGGATGTCTGCTCTTGGCCGAAAGCGGTCATCGAGAGGGAAGCATCCTCTCTACCCAGTGGTGCGGCCGCGGGGATACGTATTGGCTACGCCAGTTCGCGGCTATCCGTCCCGGGCACACGCAAATATTTGAATCCGAAGGCCCCTTTTGGCACACCGGGCTAAGGCGCGCTCGGGTTTGTAGTTGGCAAGATGAAAACTGCGGTTTGTTAAATCAACGAACTGCGGCGCCCGCCTTCTTCATTTGCAGTAACGCAAGGTCGAAAAGCAATGTAACGAAGCGGTAAACAGCTATCCGGGCGGTGCTGCGTCGGGCTGCGAATGAGTGGGAATGGCTTGACCGGGTGCCACGTGTGCGGATGCTGCCTGAACCTAAGCGGCGCGTGCGCTGGCTCACTCGGGATGAGGCCGACCGACTCATAGCGGCGTTACCGGAGCATCTTGCAGCGATGGTGCGGTTCTCGTTGAAAACCGGGTTGCGACGGTCCAACGTGACGGGCCTGGAGTGGTCGCAGGTGGATTTAGCGCGGCGTACTTCGTGGATTCACCCGGACCAGGCTAAGGCGCGTAAGGCGATTGCGGTTCCGTTGAGTGCGGCTGACCGCGCATCGAGCTTGAGACTGGTTGCATCGGAGGGCGTGGCTACGAATCAGCTACGGGCGCAGAAATGAAAAGGCCCTGCGTCGCTGTAAGCCCTTGGAATGTCTGGCGCGCCCGAAGGGATTCGAACCCCTGACCCCCTGGTTCGTAGCCAGGTACTCTATCCAGCTGAGCTACGGGCGCGAGGGCGCGGATTATAGCCGAAGGACCCCGTCTTCGGAAGGCGTACGCTTGCCCGATAATCGCGCCCTACACCCTGTTCGCATTGCAAAGGAGACGTCGCATGAGTTTCGTACTGGTGGTCCATATCCGCATCAAGCCGGAAAACGTTGCAGTGTTCATGCATGAAGTGACGGTCAACGCGCTGGCGGCGCGCGCCGAACCCGGCTGCAGGCAGTTCGAGGTGCTGGTCGATCCGCAGGACAAGACGAAACTGATGCTGTTCGAGGTCTACGACAGCGAAGCGGCGTTCCAGCAGCACCAGGCCGGCGCCTCATTCAAGCGCTACGTCGAAAAAGCGGTGCCGCTGCTCGCCTCGCGCGAGCGCCAGATCTACAGCCGCGCTGTGCCTTGAGGCTCCTCGACCACGCGATCGCGCCGTTTGATCTGCGTCAAACCACCCGCAGCGCGCAGTCGTATGGTGTCTTGGAGCGCGATCGCCGCGCGCGGCCGAACAGGAGGATCCGATGCCTGCAAAACAACTGCTGTTCGGCAACGCCGCGCACGCGAAACTGTTGGCGGGGATGAACAAGCTCGCCGACGCGGTGCGCGTGACGCTCGGCCCCAGGGCGCGCACGGTGATGCTGGAGCGCTCGTTCGGCCCGCCTACGGTCATCAATTCCGGCGTCATCGTGGCCAAGGAGATCGAACTCGAGGACCGGTTCGAGAACATGGGCGCGCAGATGGTGCGCGAAGTCGCCGCCAAGACCGCCGAGGTCGCCGGCGACGGCACCACCACCGCGACGGTCCTCGCCGCGGGGATCGTGACCGAGGGCATGAAATACGTCGCCGCCGGCATGAATCCCATCGACCTCAAGCGCGGCATCGACCAGGCGGTGGAGAAGGTCGTCGAAGAACTGAAACGCACCGCGCGACCCTGCGCAACGCGCATCGAGATCGCGCAGGTGGCCGCGATCTCGGCCAACAACGATGCGTCGATCGGAGAGATGATCGCGCAGGCGATGGAGAAAGTGGGCAAGGAAGGCGTCATCACGGTCGAAGACGGCAAGGGGCTCGCCAGCGAACTGGAGGTGGTCGAGGGGATGCAGTTCGACCGCGGCTATCTTTCGCCGTATTTCATCAACAACCCGGAAAAGCAGACTGTCGTCCTCGAGGATGTTTATCTGCTGCTGCACGACAAGAAGATTTCGGGCATCCGCGAACTGCTGCCGATCCTCGAGCACGTGGCGAAGAGCGGCAAACCGCTGCTGATCATCGCCGAGGAGGTCGAGGGCGAGGCGCTCGCGACGCTGGTGGTGAACACGTTGCGCGGCGTGATCAAGACCTGCGCGGTCAAGGCGCCGGGATTCGGCGACCGGCGCAAGGCGATGCTCGAGGACATTGCGATCCTCACCGGCGGGATGGTGATCTCCGAGGAGGCCGGCCTGACGCTCGAGAAGGCCAAGCCGGAAGCGCTCGGGCGCGCGAAGCGCGTCGAGATCGACCGCGAAGACTCCACCATCATCGGCGGCGCCGGCGATCCGCAGCGCATCGCGGCGCGCGTGGCCCAGATCGACCAGCAGCACGACGAGGCAACCAGCGACTACGACAAGGAAAAGTTCAAGGAGCGCGCCGCCAAGCTCGGCGGCGGCGTCGCGCTAATCAAGGTCGGGGCGGCCACCGAAACCGAAATGAAGGAACGCAAAAGCCGCACCGATGACGCGCTGCATGCGACCCGCGCCGCGGTCGAGGAAGGGATACTCCCGGGAGGCGGCGTCGCGCTGCTGCGCGCGCAGGCGCGGCTCGCAGGGCTGCGCGGCGCCAACCAAGACCAGGATGCGGGGATCCAGATCGTGCTGCGGGCGCTCGAAGACCCGCTGCGCCAGATCGTGCGCAATGCCGGCAGCGAGCCGGCAGTGGTGGTACAGCGCGTGGCCGACGGAGCCGGCGACTTCGGCTACAACGCCGCCAGCGGCGAGTATGGCGACCTCGTGAAGATGGGCGTGCTCGACCCGTGCAAGGTCGTGCGGGCGGCGCTGCAGAACGCGGCATCGATCGCGGGCCTGATCCTCACCACGGATTGCATGATCGCGCAGATGCCGCAGCCGGAACGCGCCGCCGCGCCGGAGATGATGTAGGCCCCATCCGGCCGCAGGCGCGCCCGGTGCGGGATTCTGCAAAGTCGATCGCAAACCCGATGATCGAAGCGTCCTTCCCGCGCCGGGTCGCACCCGCCGATTTGCGGCGCCGTTGCGACCTGGCCGCGGCCGGATTCGCGACCACCGAAGAGCTGCGCGACCCCGTGGAAATGCTGGCGCAGCCGCGGGCGCTGGAAGCAATGCGCTTCGGTTTCGGCATCCGCGCCGAAGGCTACCACCTGTTCGCGATGGGCCCGGCCGGCCACGGACGGCACACCGCCGTGCGCCGGCTGCTCGGCGAGCGCGCCGCGCGCGAACCCGTGCCCGCGGACTGGTGCTACGTATTCGACTTCGAAGCCCCGCACAAACCCCGCTGCCTGAAGCTGCCCGCCGGGCGCGCGCCGCGGCTCGCGCAGGGCATGCGGCGCCTGATCGAGGAGCTGGAGGCGGGCATCCCAGGGTCGTTCGAAACCGACGAGTACCGTGCGCGCCGCCTGGAGATCGAGACCGAGTTCAACGAGCACCAGGAGCGCTCGGTCGCCGCGATCGGCGAGAAGGCGCGCAACGACGGGGTCGCGCTGCTGCGCACCCCGGCGGGATTCGCCTTTGCGCCGATGCAAAAGGACAGTGTGATGGAGCCCGAGCAGTTCCGCGCCCTGCCGGAAGCCGAGCAGCAGCGCCTCCAGACCCTGATCGCGGCGCTGCAGCAGGAGCTCGCGGCGGTGATCGAGGAGGTGCCGAAATGGCGGCGCGAGGCCCAACGCAAGCTGCGCGAACTGAACCGCCAGGTAACGCGCACGGCCGTCAACAGCCTGATCGACGAGCTGAAGGGCGAATATCGCGAACTGCCGCAAGTGCAGCAATACCTCTCGGAGGTGCAGGACGACGTACTCGACCACGCCGACTTTTTCCGGCAGAGCAAGGATGGCGAGCAGCCCACGCTGTTCGGCGTGCCGCTGCCGCACCCCGAGTCCGGCGATTCGCCGCTGCGCCGCTACCAGGTCAACGTGCTGGTGGATCACTCCGGATCGCAGGGTGCGCCGGTGGTGTACGAGGACAATCCGAACCACGGCAACCTGGTCGGGCGCGTGGAGCACGTTGCGCAGATGGGCACACTGCTCACGGACTTCACGCTGATCAAGGCCGGCGCGCTGCATCGCGCGAACGGCGGGTATCTGGTGCTCGACGCGCTCAAGTTGCTGTCGCAACCGTTCGCCTGGGACGCGCTCAAGCGCGCGCTGCGCTCGCGGGAGATCCGCGCCGAATCGCCTGCCCAGGCGTTCAGCCTGATCAGCACCGTTTCGCTCGAGCCGGTGCCGATCCCGCTCGACATCAAGCTGGTGCTGGTCGGCGAGCGACTGCTCTACTACCTTCTGTACGAATACGATCCCGAGTTCCGCGAGTTGTTCAAGGTGGCGGTGGATTTCGACGAGGACACCCCGCGCGAGCCGGAAAGCGAATTCGCCCTCGCGCGGATGATCGCCATGCTCGCCCGCGCCGGAAAACTGCGTCCGCTGGATCGCGCGGCGGTGGAGCGGGTCATCGAGCAGGCCTCGCGACAAGCGGGCGACGCCGGGCGGCTCTCGATGCAGCTGCGTGGCCTCGCCGACCTGCTGCGGGAAACCGACTACTGGGCGAACGAGGCCGGGCATCCGGTCGCGACCGTAGAGGACGTGCGGCGCGCCTCCGAGGCGCAGGAGCGCCGCATGGATCGGATCCGGCAGCGGCTGCAGCACGAGGCGCTCCAGGGAACCTTGCTGGTTTCGACCGATGGGGGGCGCGTCGGGCAGGTCAACGGCCTCGCGGTGCTGCAACTGGGAGGCTTCGCGTTCGGGATGCCCCACCGAATTACCGCGCGCGTACGCATGGGCGGCGGCAAGGTCGTCGACATCGAGCGCGAGGTGGAGCTTGGCGGGCCGGTTCATTCCAAGGGCGTGCTGATCCTCTCCGGCTACCTGGCCGGGCGCTATGCGATCCGGCGGCCGCTGTCGCTGGCGGCGAGCCTGGTGTTCGAGCAGAGCTATTCGAGCGTCGAGGGCGACAGCGCATCGTCGGCGGAACTCTACGCACTGCTCTCCGCGCTGGCCGAAGTGCCGATCCGGCAGGCGATTGCGGCCACCGGGTCGGTCAACCAGCACGGCGACCTGCAGGCGATCGGCGGGGTGAACGAGAAGATCGAAGGGTTTTTCGATCTTTGCCTGGGACGCGGGCTTGCCGGCGGCCAGGGCGTGCTGATGCCCGCCGCAAACGTGAAGCATCTGATGCTGCGCGACAACGTCGTCGCCGCCGTGGCCGAGGGGCGTTTCGATATCCATGTCGCGGAGAACGTGGACCAGGGAATGGAGATCCTCACGGGCATCCCGGCGGAGGTGCTCAATCGCAGGGTCGAGGAGCGGCTGATCGATTTCGCCGAGCGCGCGCGCCTGACCGGCGCACACGAGGCGCGCAACCAGCGATGGCGCAAACGCCCCCCGCTTTGAGGGCGCGGCGCATCGTCGTCGCGCTCGACGCGTCTTCCCCCGGCAAGGCGGCGCTGCAGGCGGTGGCCGCGCTCGCCTCGCGGCTGCAGGCCGAATTGTTTGCGTTGTTCGTCGAGGACATCGACCTGCTCCACCTGGCGGCAATGCCGGGCGCGCGCGAGATCGGCTATCCGTCCGCGATCCGCCGGGAACTCGACGTCGCCGCGATGGAGCGATCGCTCAGGCTGCACGCGGAGGATGCACGCCGCCTCGTCGCCGCGCTCGCCGAAAACGCGCCGCTCAAGTGGTCGTTCCAGGTTGCGCGCGGCTCGCTCACTTCCCAACTGCTCTCGGCTGTGGCGGAGGCCGATCTGGTGGTCGCCGTGTTCGCAGGATCGGAGCAGGCGGCGCTTCAGCTTGCGGCGATATGCGAAGGATCGGCCTCGGCGGCTTTCCTGCGTGCCCGCACCACGCGCGAGTTCGACGAACTGCTGCGCGAACTGCGGCGCCGCGGCGAACCGTGACCGGTTTGCGTCAGCC
>JBGOTT010000149.1:0-9589 GCA_041476585.1 Gammaproteobacteria bacterium
ATTGCCGATGCCGACGGATCCAATGCCGACTTCATTCTGCGCTCCAACGAGCCCATCATCTCGCCCTCGTGGGCGCCGGACGGCAGCCGTATCGCCTACGTATCGTTCGAGCAGAAAAAGCCGGTGGTCTACATCCACTGGCTCGACGGCAGCAAGCCGCGCCAGGTGGCCGCGAACTTCAAGGGCTCGAACTCGGCCCCGGCCTGGTCGCCCGACGGCCGGCGCCTCGCCTACGTGTCGTTCGAGAACAAGAAGCCGGTGGTCTACGTGCATTCGCTGCTCGACGGCAAGCGCCAGGTGGCGGCGAACTTCAAGGGCTCGAACAGCGCGCCGGCCTGGTCGCCCGACGGCTCGAAGCTCGCGGTCGTGCTCTCCAAGGAGGGCGGCTCGCAGCTGTTCATGGTCAACGCCGACGGCAGCGGCGTGCGGCGCATCGCCAGCTCGGATGGCATCGATACCGAGCCGCAGTTTTCGCCGGACGGTCAGTGGATCTACTTCACCTCCGACCGCGGCGGCAGCCCGCAGATCTACCGCATTCCGGCGGGCGGAGGGGATGCGCAGCGCGTCAGCTTCGAGGGCGCCTACAACGTGTCTCCGCGCATCAGCCCGGATGGCAAGAACCTGGCCTACATCGCGCGCAACGGCGGAAAATTTCAGGTCGCACTGCTCGATCTGGCAAGCAAACAGGTGCAGATCCTCACCGACAGCGATCGCGACGAATCGCCCAGCTTCTCGCCCAACGGGCGCATGATCATGCTGGCAACCGTGATCGGCGTCCGCGGCGTGCTTTCGGCGGTGTCGAGCGACGGCCGCGTCAAACAGCGTCTCACTACGGCGTCGGGCGATGTGCGCGAGCCGGCGTGGGGACCGTTCATCAAGGAATAATCACGGAGGCGAACCATGCGTACAGCTCTCATCGGAATTCTGGCAACCGTAGTGCTTGCGGCCTGTTCGAGCACACCCACCAGCGAACAGCCCGCGGCGGGCGTCGAGGATCGCACACCGGCCCAGGCGCGCCCCGGCGCGGACAGCCAGTCGGTAGGGCAGAAGCCGATCGCGGGCGTTGACCTGACGGGCAAGAAGCCCGCGGTGGGCCCGTTGCGCGACCCCGGCAGCATCCTTTCCAGGCGCAGCGTGTTTTTCGATTTCGACATGTACGACGTCAAGAACGAGTACAAGGCGCTGGTTGAGGCGCACGGGCAGTACCTGCGCGCCAATCCCGGCGCGAAAATGCTCATCCAGGGCAATACCGACGAGCGTGGCAGCCGCGAATACAACCTTGCGCTCGGCCAGCGCCGTGCCGACGCGATGAAGAAGATGCTGATACTGCTTGGCGCCAGGGAGGACCAGATCGAATCGGTGAGCCTCGGCGAGGAGAAACCGCGCGCCCAGGGAAGCAGCGAAGAAGCCTACGCGCAGAACCGGCGCGGCGACATTCTTTACGCCGGCGAGTATTGATGCTTCGATCCGTTGCGTTTGCGATCGTCCTCGCGCTCGTCGCGGCGAGCGCGCGCGCCGGCCTGTTCGACGACGAGGAGGCGCGCCGGCAGATCGCCAATCTGCAGAGGCTGGTCGATGCGCAGCAAAAGCGGCTCGAAGGGGTCGAAGCCGAAGCGCGCGACCGGCGCGCGCTGCTCGACCTGGCCTCGCAAATCGAGCAGTTGCGCGGTGATCTGGCGAAGATGCGGGGGCAACTCGAACTGCTTGCCAACCAGGCCGATAACGCCGACAAGCGCCAGAAGGACCTGTACGTCGATATCGATGCGCGCCTGCGCAAGCTCGAGCAGGCGAAGGAGCAGCCCGCCGCAGGTGCGGAAAAGCCTGCAGCGGGGCCCGATGAGCCCGCGGCGACGGAAACCAAGGCTTACGAAGCGGCGCTCAACCAGTTCAAGCTCGCCAACTATCCCCTTGCGATCTCGGCGTTCAACGGGTTTCTGGTGACCTATCCGGCCAGTCCGCTCGCGCCATCCGCTCAGTACTGGATCGGCAATGCCTATTATGCGCAGCGCGACTACAAGAACACGATTGCCGCGCAGCAGAAGGTCCTCGCCAACTGGCCCGACAACCCCAAGGCGGCCGACGCCATGCTGAACATGGCATCGGCGCAGTCCGAGTCGGGCGATGCGCGCGGCGCGCGCCGCACGCTCGAGGCTCTGATCGTGAAGTATCCGACGAGCTCCGCGGCGGCAAGCGCGAAGCAGCGCCTCGCGCAGCCTGCGGCAAAGCGCTAGAGGTTTGCCGCGCGCGCCGTCGTCCTGCTGTCCGGCGGTCTCGATTCCGCGACCACGCTCGCGTGGGCGCGGCGCGAAGGCTTCGAGTGTCATGCGCTTTCCGTGGACTACGGCCAGCGTCACCGGGCCGAGCTCGCCGCGGCGCGCGAAATTGCCAGGTCGCTCGACGCCTGCGAGCACAAGGTCGTCAATTTAGATCTGACGATGTTTGGCGGCTCCGCGCTCACCGACCGCTCGATCGCCGTGCCGACCGGGGGCGTCCAGCCGGGCATTCCGGTGACCTACGTTCCGGCGCGCAACACCATCCTGCTCTCCCTCGCTCTTGGTTGGGCCGAGGTACTCGGCGCGCAGCACATTTTCGTCGGCGCGAACGCGATCGATTATTCGGGCTACCCGGATTGCAGGCCCGAGTTCCTGCGCGCGTTCGCGGCAATGGCCAATCTCGCGACCCGGGCCGCGCTGGAGGGGAGACGGATGGAGATCCGCGCCCCGTTGATCGATCTGGCCAAGGCGCAGATCGTGCGGCTCGCATTGGAGCTCGGTGTGGAGATGGACCGGACCGTAACCTGCTACCAGCCCGATGAAGAGGGTCGCGCGTGCGGGGAATGCGACGCCTGCCGCATCCGCAGCAAGGGGTTCGAGGATGCCGGCATTGCCGACGTCACCCGCTACCAGACGCAGTTGAGGTAGATTAGAAGCCGCCATGAACCAAGCCACGCCCGCGCAGCTGGCGCCGTACGTCACCGGCGGCGCCTTCATCCTTGCGTTCATCTTCGGCGCGATCGGCAACAGGACGAATTTCTGCACCATGGGCGCAGTGTCCGACTGGGTCAACATGGGCGACCTGAACCGCATGCGCATGTGGCTGCTCGCGATCGCAGTGGCGATCATCGGCTCGAATGCGCTGCACCTGGCCGGCCTCGTCGACCTGTCGAAATCCCTCTACCAGACCCCCAATTTCACCTGGCTCTCATACATCGTCGGAGGCTTCGTTTTCGGCATCGGCATGACCCTCGGCTCGGGTTGCGGCTCCAAGACGCTGATCCGCATCGGTGGCGGCAACCTGAAGTCGGTGATCGTGTTCGTGTTCCTCGGAATCGCGGCGTACATGACATTGAAGGGCGTGTTCGGCGCGTTTCGCGTTGCGGTCCTGGAACCGGTTGCGGTGCTGTTGCCCACCGGGCAGGACCTGCCGTCGATGCTTGCGGGCGCGACGGGCCTCGAGAAGAACATCTGCGTTGGAGCGCTCAGCGCGGCGATCGGCGGCGGATTGCTGCTATTTGTCTATCTGAGCGAAGATTTTCGCGCCGGCTTCGACCACACGCTGGGAGGCATCGTGACCGGACTGGTGGTGGTCGGCGGCTGGTACGTGAGCGGCGCTCTGGGATACCTGGCTGAGGACCCGAACACGCTGCAGGAAGCCTTCGTCGCAACCAACTCGGGCCGCATGGAGTCGTTCAGTTTCGTCGCGCCGCAGGCCTACACGCTCGAGTTGCTGATGTTCTGGACCGACAAGTCGAAGATCGTGACCTACGGCATCGCTTCGGCGATCGGCGTGATCGCGGGCTCGGCGGCGTATGCGCTGGTTACGCGGCAGTTTCGCTGGGAAAGCTTTCGCGATGCCCCGGACACTGCCAACCACATCGTCGGCGGCATGTTGATGGGATTTGGCGGCATCACCGCGCTCGGCTGCACGGTCGGGCAGGGGATCTCGGGGTTTTCGACGCTTGCGCTCGGCTCGATCATCACGTTTGTCGCGATCATCGCCGGTTCGGCAGCGACGATGAAATTCCAGTATTGGAGAATGATGCGCGAGCCTGAGCCGAAACCGGTGCAATCTGAGCCTGAATCCGCGATTTCATTGACTGAAACGAGCCGTCGCCGGTAAAATCGCGCCCTTTTCGTCGTGTCCCCGCGGGTCGTTAGCTCAGCTGGTAGAGCAGCGGACTTTTAATCCGTTGGTCGGCGGTTCGAATCCGCCACGACCTACCAAATTCCACCAAGGACTTAGCAAACCGCTAGGCCCTTTTTTCTTTCTGCCGTGACGAAAACGTAACCAGAGGAATCACCTCCGCGCTCTGGTAAGCCGAATATACGTGGTCAAAGACTCTAGCCGCCGCTAGAACCAACTGGTCATCGCTTCGTGCGTTATCCCGTGCGCCTTTCAGAACCATCTCAAGCCCTTTGGCATCGGCGACGGGGATGCCGCCGATATCCAGAAAGTGAATGGTCGCGGCGAGTTGGTTCAGTGCCCGATCACTGTCCAGACCGAAACTCAACAGCAACACCTCAAACGTCACTCGATTGCCGACGTGCGTGAAGTCAGCGCCGTCAAAATCGAATCCAAGAGCGCGCTTGGGCCGATCCTTGGGTTTGTCGATCCATCTGAACCGCGCCTTACGATCGACAAAGCGTTTGATAAGCCACGCACTTGCCAAGCGGTCTATCCATGGACTTTTCCGCGTGGCCCAGACTCGCCCGTGATACCTCGCGGGACTAAGGCGCCGAATTCTGCCTTTCGCCCTATGCGGCTCATCCGAGGAAAGGCTCCGCGTGGCGCTCTCCAAGCCCGCTAGCGCGTCTTGAGCTTGTCTGTTGGCCTGTCCTGGATAGAAATCGGTCTTGACGATCTGTTGGAGCGAGCGACGTAGCCGCTTCACGAGCGTATCCGATCGAGGCTGTCGCAGGCGGGTGACGGAATTCTTCGCCGCGTTGATCCGAGCAACCAGAGATGCATACTCACTCGTTCGATCGAACAGCTTGCGAACCCAATCGAATTGGCTGGATGTCTTGAGATTTAGCTCGACAGTCATTGCAAACCCCCCGGCTGCCTTCACATCTGATTCGAGCTCGACGAAGCTCGATGCCTGGGCGGCTCCGGCAGGAAGCAAATACACGCCGTCTCGAAGAACGCCGCAACCGATGCCGTGTAAGGCTCGCCAGATACGCATCCGCACCGTTTTGTTCTTGGACGGGAGGCTCAATACAAGGGCGCTGAAGCTTCTTGAATTCATGTTATATATGCTACATTATAGTGGCAATCTCTACAATATACAACTTATTGAATACACGGACTAATCTGCCAATCGTGGCTAAGTCATAGCCGATTGGCGCCGCCCTGGCGACAAATTTACTTGACAGAGAGAACCGTTCAGCTCTAGAGTGGCGGCCACGTGAGTTCGCGAAAATGTTGCGCGACTCAGCCGGGTTGTAGGCAGCCACCCGGTCCTCAAGGACGATTTTGTTCCAAGTGCTGTTCCATCCCTTACGGGATAGGAGCGCGCATGGAAAACAGAATTGGTCCAATTCCCCTCGCCGTCGTCCCGAGCGCACGGGCGCGCGGCACTCTGCTTCTCACCCGATCCGACGTTGCCGGGCTGCTGGGTCAACCCGAATGTATCGACGCGGTCGAGAAGGCTTTTCGTCTGCATGCCGAGGAAAGGATGGCAGCCGCAGGGATTCTCGGCGTGCACGTCGAAGGTGGGGGATTTCACATCAAGGTAGGCGCCTCGCTGCTAAGGCAGCTAAGCCGCCTAGCCGGGTCATTCCGCAGACACCCGGTCCACAAAGACGACCTGTCTCAAGCGCTGCTCCCATTCCCCCGGATAGGAGCGTGTATGGACAGGATGATCAGCAAGAGCAGGGTAGCGATGGTCTTTGGCATTCCGGTGATCGTGATTGCCGTCGCAGGATGCAACGCAGGTTCGGCTTCCGGCGTTGGGCGAGAGCCCGGGATAACACAATCTCAAAGCGAGTCGCGGGATCATCTCGCTGAGCATATTCTTCCCGATTGGTACGGAGGCGAGCGGCCCGTGCTGCGTGTTCAGATGGATTCTGCGCGAGAACGGCTTTGGGTACTGACTTGGAACGGCGTCGAGCTCCACAACGTCAAGACGCGGCAGAAGCTAGCGCATGTCCTGTTGCCGGACTGGCTTTGGGTCAAGGAACCATATAGCTGCCCGCCGGATCTCGCCCTGGGTCCCAAAGGCGAGGCGGTGATCTCAAGCAACGTGGTTCCGACGCTATGGCGCGTTGACCCTACGACCTTCGCGGCCAGCAAGTATGAGCCAGTGCTCGACGAAGATGTGGGCAAGGACGTCGGGTTTTCGGCTTTGGCGTACTCCGCGAAACAAGGGGTGTTCTTCGCCGTGAGCGGCTTGCACGGCTCACTTTGGCGTATCGATCCGCTATTCAGAAGAGCGCAGAACGTAGCACTTTCAGCGCCAATTCCGAACGCGTGCGCCCTGGCTGTCAGGTCGCATACCCCCAGTCATAGGGCGAGCAGGTTGGTTGACCTCTGTGTCCGGTCCGATCGAAAAGATTGGGCGATCAAACTGGCGCCTGACCAGCGTTCGGGCTATGTAAGCACGGTCCAGTGCACTACGGCTTCCCGGCAAAGTAGCAGAGGAAACGGCGATTGAAACCGCACTGTTCGTGATATAGAATGTTTACGTCGGGGCGAGCAGACTCCCGGCATTCCCAAGACGGCCATCCGTCCAAGTTCTGCCTGTCGCATCAGTTGCGAGAGGCGTAGACGGATGGAAACGAATCACCCCGTAACAGATTTACCCGTTCCCGCGTATTCCCTGTGGGACCTGGTGCTGTACGTGCTGCGGCTCGGCACCTTCGGATTCGGCGGCCCGGTCGCACTCGTAGGCTACATGCGCCGGGATCTCGTCGAGCAGCGCAAGTGGATCTCCGAGAGCGACTACAAGGAGGGCCTGACGCTCGCGCAGCTCATGCCCGGCCCGCTCGCCGCGCAGCTCGCGATCTACCTTGGCTTCGTGCACTACCGGATTCTCGGCGCGACGCTGGTCGGCATCGCGTTCGTTGTGCCCTCGTTCCTGATGGTCGTGGCGCTCGGAGCGGCCTACGTCGCTTATGGCGGTCTCACATGGATGCAGGCGGTGTTCTACGGGGTGGGCGCCGCCGTGATCGGCATCATCGCCATCAGCGCCTACAAGCTCACCACGAAGAGCATCGCCAAGGACCGTCTTCTATGGGCAATCTACCTGGCAGCGGCGGCCGTCACGATCGTCACGGAGTCCGAAATCGCTTGGCTGTTCTTGACTGCGGGCGTGCTCGTGTGGCTGGTGAGAGCGCCGCCGCAGAATTGGTTCAGCAAAGGCGGCGCCGCGAGCATGGCAATGGCCGCGCAGCTCCCGACCGCTTCGGGCGTGGCCTCGGTCGTCGATTGGCCCGTGCTGCTTCAGATTGGAGTTTTCTTCGCCGAAGCGGGCGCCTTCGTCTTCGGCAGCGGTCTTGCCATTGTTCCGTTCCTCTACGGAGGCGTGGTCAACGAGTACCACTGGCTGAACGAGCGGAAGTTCATCGACGCCGTGGCCGTCGCAATGATAACGCCAGGTCCAGTCGTTATCACGGTAGGTTTCATCGGCTATCTGATTGCGGGCTTTCCGGGTGCCGTGGTCGCTGCCCTTGCGACCTTCCTGCCTTGCTATCTCTTCACGATCATTCCGGCGCCGTACTTCAGAAAGCACGGCAAGAAGCCCGGAATCGTCGCGTTCGTGGACGGCGTCACGGCCGCCGCCATCGGCACGATTACGGGCGCGGTGATCGTCCTTGGCAAGCGCTCGATCAGCGATTTGCCGACCGTCGCAATCCTTGTGATCATGATTCTGCTTCTCTGGAAGGTCAAGAAACTTCCCGAGCCCGCGATCGTGGGGCTTGCCGCGGTGGTTGGATTGGTCGTCTATCCGATGATGAAGACATAGGAAGCTTTTCCTCAATCTCAAGCGAGGTACACATGAACGCAATCACTTTTTCAGAGCTGCGATCGGCACTCGGCGAGCGCAAAGCTCCCATCGTGCTGGACGTCAGGCGGCAGCCCGCTTATCGCGAAGCGACCGACACGATCTCCGGCGCGCTGCGCCGCGACCCGGACGCTGTCGGCAACTGGGTGAAAACACTGCCGCGGGGGAGCAGCGTCGTCGCGTACTGTGCGCACGGCCACGAAGTCAGCCAGAGCGTGTCAAAGGCGCTGGATGACCACGGTATCCGGGCGCGCTACCTGGAAGGCGGAATCGAAGTCTGGAAGGCGGAGGAGGGCCCGCTCGACCGCAAGCCCGCAGGCGGCGCCACGCGTTGGGTGACTCGCGAACGTCCAAAGATCGACCGCATTGCCTGTCCGTGGCTGATCGCGCGCTTCATCGATCGCGACGCGGAATTTCTGTACGTGCCGCCCAAGCAGGTGCGCGAAGTGGCGCAGGCGCGCGACGCCGTGCCCTACGACGTTCCCGATGTGCATTTCACGCACGAGGGCGAGCTCTGCAGTTTCGACTCCTTCACAAAGCACTACCGCCTAATCGGCGATCCAGCGCTCGCGCGGCTTGCGCTGATCGTTCGCGGCGCGGACACCGGGAAACTGGATCTCGCTGCCCAGGCGCCGGGGCTCGCCGCCGTGTCGCTCGGCCTGGCGCGCATCTTCTCCGACGACCACGAGATGCTGAAGCACGGCATCGTGCTGTACGACGCGCTCTACGCATGGTGCAAGGAGGGTCAGGACGAAGTTCACACATGGAATCCGGAAGCCTATCGATGAATGGGAGCAAGAAATGAGAGGAATCATCATGGTTGCACTAACGGTGTTTTCAACCACTGCCGCATTGGCGGAAACGGACAACTTCGATCAGGACAAGCCGGGTTCCGTGCCCGCCGGTTGGTCCTGCGGCGTTACCGGAAAGGGCAGCCCCCGGTGGGCGGTGGATGGAGACGCTTCGGCCCCGAGCGCGCCCAACGTGCTCAGGCAGAATGGATCGGGGACGTTTCCCTGGTGCGTGAAGAAGAGCGCGTCGCTTACGGACGGTTTTGCCGAGGTGAAATTCAAGTCCGAAAAGGGCAAGGAGGACCGGGCCGGGGGCGTCGTATGGCGCTGGAAGAACGGCGACAACTACTACGTCGCCCGCGGGAACGCATTGGAAAACAACGTGTCGCTCTATTACACGGCGGGCGGCAGGCGCAACACGATCATGTACGTGGATGCTCCTGTACCGCCCAATCTCTGGCACACATTGCGGGTGGAGTTTGCCGGCACGCGAATCAAGGTGCTTCTCGATGGCAAGCCCTACATCGAGCAGGAGGATGGTCACATCGCGGGCGCCGGCGCGGTAGGCGTTTGGACCAAGGCGGACAGCATCACCGCCTTCGACGATTTTAGTTACGGAGCGGTCAGCAAATAGGAGATGTCCGACGACGCGCCCGAGGGGCTCCCAGACGTGTCGGACCGTCGGATCCGAAGGCAAAGTAACCCTCGCGCAAGTCAATCGACGACTCGGAAGACGGCGAGCAGGTCCCACGCTCGCTTGCGCTGTACAATCCGGCCTGTTCTCACTTGACCGTTG
>JBGOTT010000150.1:0-9540 GCA_041476585.1 Gammaproteobacteria bacterium
CGATCTGCCTGAATTTCGGCCTGGCGCGTGATTACGGCGGGATATGCCACCTGCGTTTCGACGACACCAACCCCGAGCGCGAAGAGCAGGAATACGTCGATTCCATCATCGATGCGGTGAAGTGGCTGGGCTTCGGCTGGGACGGCGCCGGATCCCCGAACCTGTACTTCGCCAGCGACTACTTCGACTTCATGTACAAGACTGCGGAGTACCTGGTCACCTCGGGTCACGCCTATGTCGACAGCCAGTCGGCGGAGGAAGTGCGCGCCAACCGGGGGAGCCTAACTTCAGGCGGCGGCAACTCCCCTTACCGGGACCGCACGCCCGAGGAAAATCTGCGGCTGTTCCGGGAAATGCGCGACGGCAGGCATGCCGACGGCGCGCACGTGCTGCGCGCAAAGATCGACATGGCGTCGGCCAACATCAACATGCGCGATCCCGCGATCTACCGCATCAAGCGCGCAACGCACCATCGCACCGCGGACAAGTGGTGCATCTACCCGATGTACACCTACGCGCATCCGATCGAGGACGCGGTGGAGAGAATCACCCACTCCATCTGCACGCTGGAATTCGAGGACCAGCGGCCATTCTACGACTGGCTTTTGGAGAGACTGGCGGAAGGCGGACTGCTGGAGCGGCCGTTGCCGCAACAGATCGAGTTCGCACGCCTCCGCCTCACCTACGTGGTGCTTTCGAAGAGAAAGCTGATCGAGTTGGTCCAGGAAGGCCACGTGGACGGCTGGGATGATCCGAGGATGCCCACGCTCGCGGGGGCGAAGCGGCGCGGGTATACGCCGGAGGGGCTTCGCCGGTTCGCGGAAAGGATCGGCGTTTCGAAATCCGACTCGTGGATCGATTTCTCGATCCTGGAAGACTGCATGCGTGAGCACCTGAACGAGATCGCGCCGCGCAGGATGGCGGTGCTCGATCCGGTCAAGCTGCTGATCGAGAATTATCCGGACGGGAAGGAGGAAATCTGCGAAGTGCCGAACCATCCGCAGAAGCCGGAGTGGGGAAAGCGCAGCGTTCCGTTCTCGCGCGAACTCTGGATCGAGCGCGAGGACTTCCAGGACCCGCCGCCGAAAGGCTACTTCCGCCTCTTTCCCGGCAACGACATCCGCCTGCGCTACGGCTACGTCATCAAGTGCACCGGCTACGACAAAGCCACCGACACCGTGCGCTGCACCTACTACGAAGACTCCCGTTCAGGCACGCCGGGGGCGGACAAGTACAAGGTGAAGGGAAATATTCATTGGGTAAGCGTAAAACACACGTTCGCCGCGGAAGTTCGGCTCTATGACCGGCTATTCAAACTACCAAACCCTGAAGGTCTCGATCACCTAAATCCGGATTCGAAGAAAGTGATTACCGCGCGGCTCGAGTCCGTGCTGAGAGAAGCAAAGGCAAATGAGCGGTTTCAGTTCGAGAGACACGGATACTTTGCAGTCGATCACGCCAATCCGTCGATTTTCAATCGGACAGTCACTCTAAGAGACTCGTGGAGTGCTCAGAAATAGTGTCTGAGTAACACGCGCTCCGGACGCGGGTTCGATTCCACCCACCCGGGAGCCGTTCTCCAGCTCTGATTGGTCCGAAGATCCCTGGGCAAGTCAGAGAAGCGCCCGAGGCGCGCGAATACCAAGGCCCGCTCGCGCCACGTCCAGAGTTTCTTTCTGGCCCGCTTTCGCTCGTTGCGCCGCGACACCCCCGTTCGCCCGGTTACGCGCGCGTCGAGGGCTCGAAGCGGAATTCGCCATTCGCTCGAACGATCCGCCCGCCGGTCGGTGTTGCGAAGTGGGTCCCCAGCACCAGCACTCGCCGGCCCGCATGGCGCTCGAGGAATGCCCGCCGGGTACTGCGCGCCGCATCGGGATCGACATCGAAGCGGCTGGCCCAGAGAGGCTCCGCGCACTGCACCGGGTGGTGCATGAGGTCGCCGGTGATGACGGCTTCCTCGCCCTGCGACGAGATGCGCACGCTGACGTGGCCGGGGGTGTGGCCGGGCGTGGGCTCCAGAAACACCTCTGAAGTGATGCGGTGGTCCATGGTGACGAGGTCGGCGAGGCCCGCCTCCAGAATCGGGCGCACGGAATCGTTGCGCACGTCGCGGTCGGGGCCCTCCGGTTCGTCCGACCAGTGCTCCCACTCCTTCTTTCCCATCAGATAGCGCGCGTTCGGAAAGGTCGGCACCCATTTGCCGTCCTTGAGCATGGTGTTCCAGCCGACATGATCCACGTGCAGGTGGGTGCAGAGAACGGTGTCGACGCGTTCGCGCGGAAAGCCGGCCTCGCCGAGGTCTTCCAGGAATTTGCCCTGGCGCAGGTGCCATGCCTTCACTTCGCGCGGCTTGTCGTTGCCGACGCAGGTGTCCACGACGATCGTCCGCCCCTCGGATTGGATGACGAAGCAGTGGATCGAGGCGATGACGCGGCCGTCCTCGGTCAGAAAATGGGGCTTCAGCCAGGCGTGCTGCAGCAGCCGCTCGGGCGTCGCCTCCGTGAAGAAGAAGGTGCCGGGCGACGAGCCTTCGATCTCGATGACGCGGGTGATGGTGGCGGCGCCGATTTTCCAGCGCAGGACGGGATAGGTGGTCGCCATGACCCAGATTATCGGGGCATACTTCCCGTGCTGACCATCAAGGAGGATCGTATGAACAAGAGAACATCGGTGTACCTGACCCTGGCGGCCACCCTGGCCGTGGCGCAAGTCGCGGTCTCCCCGGAAGCGTCCGCCCAGGGCGCGCTGCGCGTGACCTCGGAGCAAACCGTCGGCGGTTTTGCGTTCCCCGAGTCGGTCGGCTGGGACCCGAAGGCGAAGGTGCTCTACGTGAGCGAATTCGGCTCGCCGAAACTCGATCCGACGCTGAAAGACGGCATGGGCAGGATCAGCAAGGTGGCGTTGAACGGCAAGGTGCTGGAGCAGAAGTTTCTTCCCGCGGCGGGCGGAGAAGCCCTGAACAAGCCCAAGGGCAACTGGGTCAAGGGCGACCGGTTCTGGGTCACCGACATCGACGTCGTCTGGATCTTCGACCTGAAGACGAAGAAAGGCCGCAAGCTTGCCCTGCCCGGCATCGAGTTCGCCAACGACCTGGCCGTCGCCGGAAACGTGCTCTACGTGAGCGACAACCGCAGCGACCAGTTGTTCAGGATCGAACCTGCGGATTTCCTGAACTCCAGAAGCGCCCCAAAGGTCACGACGGTGTTCAAGGGCGCGGGGGTCAATCCCAACGGGCTCTATCCCATGCGCGACGGCATGCTGCTGATGGTCGGCTTCGTCGCGCCTGACAAGCCGCGGGCGATATTTGCGCTGGGCGTCAGCGGACAGATCAAGTCGCTCTCAGCTCCGCTTGGAAGGCTGGACGGCGCGTACGAAATGCAGGACGGGTCGGTGCTCGCCACCGACTGGGACTCCGGATCGCTCTTCAGGTGGAGCGAGAAGACCGGGATGCAGAAGCTCGCGACCGAGTTCAAGGGACCGGCCGATTTCTGCGTCTTTCCGCAAGCCGGCGGGCTGACCGTGGTGGTGCCGGATCTGGTGCAGAGCCAGTTGCGGTTCGTGCATCTGAGGAAGTAGCGGGCTGCGCCAGTTTCGGCCTTTGAGTCACGCGGAAAGCCCGCGCTGAACATCCTGCTACCGCGGCGTCTGCGCCCCGACCGTCAGACGCCGCATCCGCCGCCGCTGGCCGTGATAGTCGTTGATCGCGTTGTGTTGGGTGCCATGGGGTTGACGGCGTAACCTACAGCGGCGCCTCCGCCCAAGGCGCACGGTCCTTGCACTATATGTCATATCCGACATATACTGGCTGAGTGCGCAAGGCTGACAAGCCGCTCTTATGGCTGCATGGCGAAGTGAAGACGCCGCCGTTTTCTTCGGCGGCGAGGATCGAGGCGGGCGTGCCGCTGCGCCGCCTCCAGCGTGGCGAATCCATCGCCCTGCCCCACTCGCGCCCGATGCCGGATATCGGCAAGGGTTGCCACGAGTTGCGGGTGCAGGACGAGACGCGCACTTGGCGCATCGTGTATTTCCTGGACTTTGACGCGGTCATGATCCTGGAGGTCTTCGCCAAGACCAGCCGGACGACGCCGGATTCGGTTATGAAGATATGTAAGAACAGGTTGCGCCATTATCTGACGGCGGCGCGTGGCAAGGAGATGAAGCGATGAACACCGGAAAACTGAAGCGACTGCGGGCGGCAGGCTGGAAGGCAGGATCGGCCGGCGAATTTCTCGGCCTGAGTGACCAGGAAGCCGCGCTGGTCGAGTTGAAACTCGCGCTTGTGGCCGCAGTGCGGGAGGCCCGCAGGAAGCACGGCCTGTCGCAGACCGATCTTGCGCAACGCATGCGCTCCAGCCAGTCGCGGGTCGCCAAAATCGAGACAGGAGATCAATCGGTCTCGCTGGATCTGATCGTGCGCGCGCTTTTCGCCGCCGGCGCGACGCGCCTGGAACTGCAGCGCGCACTCAGCACCGTCGCCTGAATTTCTTCAACCCTGAATTAGAGCGGCGTCTGCGCCCCGACCGTCAGCCGCCGCATCCGTCGCCGCTGGCCGTGATAGTCGTTGATCGCGTTGTGCTGGGTGCAGCGGTTGTCCCACACGGTCAGCGTCCCCGGCGCCCAGCGCACGCGACAGGTGAATTCGGGCCGCGTCTGGTGCACCTGCAGCCATTCGATCAACGGGCGGCTCTCGTCTTCGCTCATGTCCTTGAATCGAATCGTGTGGCCGCGGCTGACGTACAGCGCCTTGCGGCCGGTCTGCGGATGGGTGCGCGCCACGGGGTGTTCCGCTTCGTACTGGTCGGCGGAGTCGGTGTCGTGGACCTTCATGCCGCCGATGTTCTTGTGCATGGCGGTCCGCCCGCCGCCATATTTGAGCGCGGCGCTGTTCACGCCGACCAGACCGTCGACCCGCTGACGCATGCCTTCGGAGAGCGCGTCGTAGGCGGCGCGCGTGTTCGCGAACAGCGTATCGCCGCCGTGGCTCGGGGTTTCGAGCGCATGCAGCAGGGTCGCGAGCGGAGGCTGCTCGAGGTAGGTGGTATCGGAATGCCAGTTGCCGCCGAAATTGCTGGTTTCCTCCGGCTCTTTCACGACCTCGAAGATGTACGGGTAGCCGTCCATGCCGGTGACGAACGGATAGAAGCACGGCTCGCCGAAGCGCGCGCCGACGCGCATCAGGTCTTCCGGCGCGAGCGCCTGGTCGCGAAACACGATCACCGAATGATCGAGAAACGCGCGAAGGATCTCCTGCCAGGTCTGCTCGTCCCGCAGGGTCGCGAGTGTCACGCCGCCGATTTCGGCGCCGAGCGCGCCCGCGAGCGCAGTGACGTTGATCATCAGGCGAGGTTCTTCTTGAAGAAAGCGATCGTCCGCTCCCACGCCAGCTTCGCCGCCGCCTCGTTGTAACGCGGTGTCGAGTTGTTGTGAAAGCCGTGCTGGGTGCCCGGGTAGGTGTGCATCTGGTACGCAACGCCGGCGGCCTTCAGCGCCGCCTCGAAAGCCGGCCACATTGCGTTGATTCCTGCGTCGGTCTCGGCATACTGGATCAGCAAAGGTGCTTTTATTTTCGGCACGCCGGCCGTTTCGGCTGCAGCGCCATAGAACGGCACGCCCGCCTGCATGTCGGCCCCCAGCGCGACCGCCAGGAAATTGGTCGCGCCGCCCCCCCAGCAAAAGCCCGCCACGCCGAGCTTGCCGTTCGACAGCTTGTGCGACTTGAGAAAGCGCGCGCTGTTGAGCATGTCGGTGCGCAATTTTCCCTGGTCGAGATTGCCCTGCAGCGCGCGGCCGTCATCGTCGTTGCCCGGATAACCGCCGACCGGCGACAAACCGTCGGGCGCGAGGGCGAGGAATCCTTCCACCGCGGCGCGGCGCGCCACGTCCTCGATGTAGGGATTCAAGCCCCGGTTCTCGTGGATGACCAGCACTGCCGCGAATGGCCCCTGACCCGCCGGCTGGACCAGGTAACCGCGCATCTGCCCCGAGTTGCCGCCGGGCGAAGGGTAATTCACGTACTGCGCCTTCATCCGTGGGTCGGTGAAGGAGATCGTCTGCGCCTGTGCATAACGCGGCAGCAGCGCCTGCGCCATCGCCAGGCCGCCAATCGTCAGCGCGCTCGCGCGCATCAGGAACTCGCGCCGGTCGATGCGACCGTGGCAGTACTCGTCGTACAGGTCAAATACGCGCTGGTCGATTTCCAGCTGGGTCACGGCTTGCGTCATGGCTGGGCTCCTTCAATTGGTATCATCTCGGAGGAGGGGAAAATGAGCAAGCGGATCGCAATTGTCGGCGCCGGGGCGCTGGGCGGCTATGTCGGGGGGACGCTCGCGCATCTCGGGCACGACGTGACCCTGATCGACCCCTGGCCGGAGCACGTGGAGACAATCCGCTCGCGCGGCCTCGAGCTCGACGGCATGACCCCCGAAGAGCGCTTCACCGTGACGCGGGCAAAGACGCTGCACCTGACCGAGGTGCAGTCGCTCGCGCGGCGGCCGGTGGACGTCGCGATGGTTGCGGTCAAGTCCTACGACACCGCCTGGGCCGCGATGCTGATCAAGCCCTATCTGTCGCCGGAAGGCTTCGTCGTGTCGCTGCAGAACTGCCTGAACGAGGAAACCATCGCGGGCGTGGTCGGCTGGGGACGCACCGTCGGCGTGGTCGCCTCGATGATTTCGGTGGACCTGTACGAAGCAGGGCGCATACGCAGGACGGTCGCGAAAGGCGGCGACAAACACACCGTGTTTCGCGCGGGCGAGCCGCATGGGCGCGTGACGCGCCGCATCGAGGAACTGGTCGGGTGGTTCGGGCAGATCGACAGCGCGAAGGCGACCACCAACCTGTGGGGCGAGCGCTGGTCGAAGCTGGTCCAGAACGGCATGGGCAACGGCGTCACCGCCGCGACCGGGCTCACCTCCGGCGATTGCCTGCGGAACGAAACCATCCGGCGCTTCCAGATCCGGCTCGCCGGGGAAGCCATCCGGGTCGGCCAGGCGCTCGGCTACCAGTTGGAGAAGGTGCGCGGCATCGATCCGGAGCGCCTCGCGCTCGCCGCCGAGGGCGATGCCCGCGCGCTCGCGGAGGTCGAGGCGGCGATCGTCCCGAAGGCCGGTGCCAATCCGCGCGGCGACATTCAGCGACCGTCAATGGCGCAGGACATACTCAAGGGACGCCGCACCGAGATCGACGCGATGAACGGCTTCATCGCGGCGAAGGGCGCCGAAGTAGGCGTGCCGGCGCCGAGCCACGCGAAGCTGACTGAGATCGTTATGCGTGTGGAGCGAGGAGCATTGGCGCCATCGCCCTCTCTGCTGGCCTAGCGCCGCACCCGCGTTTCCCGCACGCGCTCGCTGTCTACTGTGCGCACGAAATCGCCCAGCTCCTCTGCGACGAGCTCGAGCAGGTCGTCAATCGTAACGATGCCCGCAAGCGCCCCGCTGTGCGTCAGCACCGGCAAGCGCCGGATGCCGCGCTCACGCATCAGGCGCAGCGCGTCGGCAATGCCGTCCTCCTCGCGAACCGAGAATAGCTCCCGGCTCATGACCTCGCCCGCGGTCAAAGTGCGCGGATCGAGCTCCTTCGCAATAACGGCGACGACGATATCGCGATCGGTGAGGATTCCGACCGGCACCCGCTCCGAAAGCCGGTCGACGACCACGACCACGCTGCCGACGTGGTGCTCGCGCATCAGGCGCGCCGCCTCGACGAGCCGCGTGTCGCGGTACGCGAGAATTACCTCCCGGTTGCATAGTTCACCGACGTTCATGCCGACCTCCGTAGATTGATTGCGCGGCATTCGGCCTCGCGGCCCCGCACCACGCGACTGCCCGCGAGCGCGCCGCGGGTCTCGCTGACCACCGTGCACTGGCGCTCTTGGTGGTCGCCGTCGTAGAAGTAGACGACGACCCAATCGCGCGTCTTGCCGAGCTCATGCGCCCGCGCCGTGTTCGAATAAAGCACGGTGAAATGCCAGACGCCGCGCCGTGTGTGCAGCACCGGGAGCCACGCATTGCCCTCCGGATTAAAGCGTTTGGGCGCGATGGTCGGGAGCTTGCCCGCGGCAGCCTTGCCGCGATATTCGCCATCGACGTCGAGCAGGATGGCGACGTCGGGCAGCTCGGGCATTGGCGCATGCGGGGCGCGCCCGACGCGCCGTCCAAGCATGCTTGCGAGCGAAGCGCGGATCGCAGCGGCACGCCGCGCGCCGACGCCGCGCACGGCTTCCAGCCGGCCATCATGCGCAGCGTTCTCCAGCTCTTCCAGCGTGTCGACCTGCAGTGCCCGGTGAAGTGCCTCCGCGAGTTCTTCGCCGATTCCCGGAACCGTGCGAAACAGCGCTTCCGGATCTGCGCTGCCGCGCAGGCGCGCAAGCTGGCTCCAGCTCCCCGTCACCAGCATTTCCGCGATCGCCGAGGCGATCCCGCTGCCGATACCGGGAAGCGCCTGCAACCCCGCACGGCCCTTCGAGTCGAACACTTCGCGCAAAGGTTGATCGAGCTGCGCAATCGTGTCCGCAGCCCGGCGGTATGCGCCTACCCGAAACGGATTGGCGCCCTGAGAGCGCAGCAAATCCGATCCTTCGCGCAACTGCGTGGCGATCTGCTGGTTCTCGTCGGGCCGCTCGAGCGCCTGTGTACGGGTGTCCATGAAGCCATGAAACCGCGCAGTTGCTCCGGGCGGGTTGACCTGCGTCAAACCTTGTGCGGCGGCGTGCACTACCCTCTCTCCCTATTACCGGGGCGCCATGGAAAAGCAGACAAAATTCAATCTGGCTTACTTCGCCTTCACGCTGATAGCGATGCTGCTCGTGCAGCAATGGTGGCAGCAGGCGCAGACGCTGGAAGTCGTGCCGTACAGCGAGTTCGAAAAAATGCTCGCCGACGGACGCATTGCCGAGGTAACGGTCGGCGATCGCCAGGTCATCGGCAAGCTGAAGAAGGCCGAAGACGGCAAGGCAATCGTGGTAGCGAACCGCGTCGAGCCGGATGTCGCGGAGCGCATCTCGAAATACGGCGTGCCCTACACGCGGAACTACGAAAGCACTCTGCTGCGCGACCTTCTGTCGTGGATCGTTCCGGCGCTCGTGTTCTTCGGCGTGTGGTACTTCCTCGCGCGCCGCATGGCGGGGCAGCAGGGCGGACTCGGCGGATTACTGAGCATCGGGAAAAGCCGCGCCAAGGTATACGTGGAGAAACAGACCGGCGTCACCTTCGCCGACGTCGCGGGCGTCGACGAAGCGAAGGCCGAGCTGCAGGAAGTCGTCGAATTCCTCAAGGACCCGAGGCGCTACGGGCGCCTGGGCGCCCGCATCCCCAAGGGCATCCTGCTCGTCGGACCGCCCGGCACCGGCAAGACCTTGCTCGCCCGTGCCGTGGCGGGAGAATCGGGCGTGGCGTTCTTCTCGATCTCGGGCTCCGAGTTCGTCGAGATGTTCGTCGGCGTGGGCGCGGCGCGGGTGCGCGATCTTTTCGAGCAGGCGCGGCAGAAGGCGCCGGCAATCATCTTCATCGACGAGCTCGACGCGCTCGGCCGGGCGCGCGGCAG
>JBGOTT010000151.1:0-9386 GCA_041476585.1 Gammaproteobacteria bacterium
AATTTTTCCGACTGGAGCATGACGCCGTTGCAGGACCAGCACGGCATCGTCACGCCGAACGGACTGATCTACGAGCGCCATCACGCCGGCACGCCGGACATCGATCCGAAGACCCATCGACTGGCCATCCACGGCATGGTGAAACAGCCGCTGGAGTTCAGCATGGATGACCTGATGCGCTACCCATCGGTGTCGACCTTCCAGTTCCTCGAGTGCTCGGGCAACGGCCTCACCGACTGGCTGAAACCCGCGTCGACGACGGTGCAGCAGACGCACGGGCTCGTGTCATGCGCGCAATGGACCGGAATCCCGGTGTCATGGTTGCTCGACGAAGCCGGTCTCCTGTCGGGCGCGAAGTGGGTCGCCTTCGAGGGTGCGGACGGCTCTTCCCACACGCGCTCGGTCCCCCTGGATAAGGCGCTCGATGACGTGCTTCTTGTCTACGCGTCGAACGGCGAGATGCTGCGGCCGGAGAACGGTTATCCGCTGCGCGCGTTCGTTCCCGGTTGGGAAGGCAACGTTGCGGTGAAGTGGCTGCGCCGCATCAAGGTCGGTGACGAGCCGTGGCACTTCCGCAGCGAGACCGCGCGCTACACCGATCCGATGCCGGAAGGCAAGTGGCGGCAGTTCAGCTTCGTGATGGAGTGCAAGTCCGTTATCACGCGGCCTTCGGGCGGCATGAAGCTCCCCGGGCCCGGCCCGCATGAGATCCAGGGCTTCGCCTGGTCGGGAAACGGCCGCATCACCGCGGTCGACGTCTCGGTGGACGGTGGCAAGAACTGGCAGGAGGCGACGCTCGAGGAGCCGGTGCTCGACAAATGCCTCACGCGCTTCCGCTATCGCTGGAACTGGAACGGCGGCCCGGCGACGATTGTGAGCCGCGCGGTGGATTCCACCGGGTACGTGCAGCCTTGGGTCGCCGACATTCAGAAAGTGCGCGCGATTGCGGGCTTCGTGCAGCACCACAACGGCGTGCAGCCCTGGTCGGTCGCCGCAAACGGGGAGGTGAAAAATGCGATCCCCGGCTAAGCTCGCGCTGCTCGCGGCCACAGCTGCGCTCGCGACAGCCGGCTGCGTCACGCAGCCCGGCAGCATGTCCGCGCCGGCCAAGCCTTCGGCCGGGTTCGGCAAGCCGATCAGCGAGGCGGACCTCGTCGCGTGGAACATCGACATCCGCACCCCGGACGGCCGCGGATTGCCGCCCGGGCGCGGCAGCGTCGCCGAAGGCAAAATCGTGTACGAAGCGAAGTGCGTCGCCTGCCACGGCGCCGACGCCAAAGGCGGCACGGTCTACGGAACCATGGTCGGCGGCATCGGCTCGTTCACGACCAACGCGCGCGTGCTCACGCCCGGCAGCATGTACCCGTACGCGCCGATTCTGTTCGATTACATCCGCCGAGCGATGCCGATGGACAAGCCGCAATCGCTGACGGCGAACGAGGTGTACGCGACATCGGCGTACCTCCTCAACCTCAACGGACTGGTCCCCGCCGACGCGGTGATGGACGCGAATTCGCTGCCCAGGGTGGTGATGCCGAACCGCAACGGCTTCATCGTGGACGACCGTCCCGACACCAAGGCGGTGCGCTGCATGAGCAATTGCAAGTAGCGCGCCGCGCGGCAACATCGACAGACCAAGGAGCGCAAGATGGCCAAGAGCGCGGCGCAGTGGGAAGCCAAGCCGAACTTTCCGCAGACTCATTTCGTCGATTCGCGCCTGTACACGGATCCGCAGATCTTCGAAGAGGAGAAGGTGAAGCTTTTCAAGCCGTCGTGGATCATCGCCTGCCACGAATCGGAAATCCCGGGTCAGTTCGATTACCGCCTGTTCACCCACCCCTCGGGCGTACCGCTGATCGTGGTGCACGGCGACGACGCGAAGGTGCGCGCGTTCTACAACATCTGCCCGCACCGCGGGAACACGATCCTTTACGACCCCGCGGGCAACGCCAAGCGCATGACGTGCATCTTTCACCAGTGGTCGTTCGACACGCGCGGCAGTTGCGTCGACATCTCGCGCGGCGAGCAGGGCTACCAGGATCGCTTCAGCAAGGACGATGCGGCGTTGCGCGAGGTCAGATGCGAGACCGGCTACGGCGGTTTCGTCTGGGTCAATATCGACGATGACGCAATGCCGCTGCGGGAGTTCGTCGGCAGCGCGATGGACATCCTCGAGCCGTACATGCACGAGCCGATGGAGGTGTTCCACTTCCACAAGGCCCACGTGCGCACGAATTTCAAGCTGTGGCACGACACCAACAGTGAGTTCTATCACGACTTCCTGCACTACTTCAACCGCATCACCGGGATGATGCAGCCGGGCTATTTCGACCGCCGCTACACCGGCTTTCCGAACGGCCACGCGACCGTCGGCTCGATGGAGATCCGCTACGACAAGTACGAGGGCTCGCAGGAGCGGGCGGTGGGCTGGCCGGGTCTCGCGCGCGGGGGCTGGTTCATGGTGGACCTGTTTCCGGGCATGACCTACAACCTTCGCACTTCGGTGATGCGCATCGACACCGCGATCCCCCTCGGGCCGAACGAGGTGATCATCGAGTTCCGCGGCCTCGGCCTCAAGCGCGACACGCCCGAGGAACGCCGACAGCGCGTTTACGACCACAACATGATCTGGGGCCCTTTCGGCAGGAACCTGCACGAAGACCTGCTCGGCGTGCACGGACAGGGCCGCGCGATGCGCCAGGGCAGCGACAGCCGCTGGGTGATCCAGGGGCGCGAGGAGAACAACACCATCCACGACGAGGTCGGCATGCGCCACTACTACGCCGAGTGGTCGCGCCGCATGGGACGTCCGGCCTACGACCCGTACCGCGAGGGCAAGCCCGAGCCGGTGCGCGCGGTCGCCTGATCGCAGGAGCGCCGCATGGTGAACTCGGAGCAGCGCCAGGCGATCGAGGAATTGGTCTACCGCACCTGCATCGCGCTCGACGCGAAGGACTGGAAAGGCTTCCTCGAACTGTGCGATGCGCAATTCCACTACACGATCGCGACCTATAGCCCGGAGATCCGCAAGGACATGGTATGGCTCGACCACGATAGGAAGGGCATGGAGACACTGTTCACGAACCTGCCGCGCCACAACAGCGACCACTCGCCCATCACGCGCCACGCGACGGTGTACACGGTGGAGATGGACGACGCGAAGCACGAGGCGAGCGTGGTGTCGGCGCTCCAGGTGTTTCGCACCCAGCTCGACGGCGGCGCGACCGAACTGTTCGCGGTGGGCCGCTTTCACGACACCGTGAAGTTGAACGGCTCGGCCCCCAGCCTGGGCAAGCGCATGGTGCGGCTCGATACACGCCTGCTCGGCTACGGGTATCACGTCCCGTTCTGATGCGGGTCCAGGTCAACGCGCGCAACCGCGGCTATCAGTTCGATACGCAGCCCGGGGAAAAGGTGCTGTATGCGGGCCTGCGCGCCGGCATAGAGCTGCCCTACGAATGCGGCACCGGCACCTGCGGAACCTGCAAGGCGAGAGCGGTTTCGGGCCGCTTGCGCGATGGCTGGCCGCAGGCACCGGGCAGGAAATTCGTCAAGCCGGAGCTGGGTGAATTCCTGATGTGCCAGTGTGCCGCGGAAGACGACCTCACGCTGGAGGTGTCGAAGTTCGTCTACGCCGCGGAACCCGGCGCGTATGCGCCGGCGGCGTGCGCAGGCGTGCTGCGCGGCGCGAGGATGCTGACCCACGACGTGATGCAATTCGCGCTCGAGCTCGACCAGCCGCGCGAGTTCGACGCAGGCCAGTTCATCGTCGTGGCAGCGCCGGGCCTTGAAGGATACCGCGCCTATTCGATGGTCAACTACGAGCGCGGCGCGCGGCGCCTGGACTTCGTGGTGAAGAGAAAGCCGGGCGGCGGTTTCTCCGATTGGCTGTTCGGCGCTGACCGCGTCGGCGCCCGCCTGGCGCTGTTCGGCCCGCTCGGCAAGGCAACGTTCTACCCCGGCGTCGACAGGAACATCCTGTGCATCGCGGGCGGATCCGGCATCGCGGGGATGATGTCGATACTGTCGCACGCGGTCGAGGAGCGCCATTTCGAGCGGCGCCAAGGCTGGCTGTTCTTCGGCGTGCGCGCGCTGAGCGACGCGTTCTACCTGCAGGAACTTTCGGATTTGTGCGCGCGCTGTCCGGAGAGGCTCGCGATCACCATTGCCCTCTCGGACGCGGACGTGCCCGGGTCGGCGGCGCGCGACTGGCCGGCGCTTGCGTTCGCGCGCGGCCTGGTGCACGAGGTCGCCAAACGGGCGATGACGGGGAAGTACCGGAACGTGCGCGCCTATGTCGCCGGCCCGCCGCCGGCGGTGGACGCGGCGCTGCGCGTCCTGCTTCTCGAGGCGAAGCTCACTGCGGATAACATCCGCTACGACAAGTTCAGCTAGCGCCGGACGCCGCAATGACCAAGCGCTATGTATGCCGCACGACCGACGTGCCGGTCAATGGCCTGCGGGAAATCGAGGCCGAGGGCGGGCTGAAGCTGCTGGTGGCGAACGCCGCGGGCGAATTCTTCGGCTACCAGGCGGTCTGCCCGCACCAGGACGTTCCGCTGTGCGAAGGCCTGTATGACGGATCGGTTCTCACCTGCCACATGCATCTATGGCAGTGGGACATCCGCACCGGCGCACCGATCGGGATCGCCGAAGTACCGCTCGAGAAATATCCGCTCGCGCTCGAAGGCGACGCAATCTACCTTGGCGATCAGACCACTGCGCTCGACGTCGGCGAGCTGTTCAACGGGATCTCCCCCGACACCCTCGCGAAGCTGGCCGCGTTGGCCCGGCGCGAGACCTACGAGGGCGGAAGCGTGCTGTACCGCCCCGGGGACCCGGCCGATGACATCTTCGTGCTCGACACCGGACGCGTGTCGTTCCTGGTCGGCCGCGACGACCGAACTTCTCCCGGCGGCTTCATGCTGAGAAAGGGCGAGGTCTTCGGCTGGGCGGCGCTGCTCGAGGGAAACCCGGTGCGCATCGCCAGCGCCCGCTGTCTGGAGGCTTCTGCGCTGCTGCGCATCACTGGCACAGACGTGCTGAAAGCACTGGAACAGGACCCGGCAGCCGGTTACGTTGTCATGCGGCGGCTTGCCGGGCTGATCGCACGTTACCTCGCGTCCTCGGGCGCGAAATGATATACAGGCAACTTTATTGCTTGCGCCGGGGTACGACTGCAACAACAATAACAGGCGCGGGGGCGCAGCTCAACCAAAAGGAGGAAGTCATGAAATGGAGGCAATTTGCGGTTGCGGCGATCGCCGCCGCATGTGGAGCGTTCATCGCGTTTGCGGCTGTCGCAGCGGATGTCGATTACGGCAAACCGGGCGCGCCGGTGAAACTGGTGGTCGGCTACCAGCCCTATTACACGCAGTCCTGGTCCGGCGTGGTGATGCGCGGCAAGAAGTTCTACGAGAATTACCTGCCGAAAGGCTCGGAAGTCGAATTCCAGATCGGCCTGCAGGGCGCGATCATCGTCAACAACATGCTCGCCGCCAAGCAGCACATCGGATACATGGGCGACATGCCGGCGATCGTGTCCACCACCAAGCAGGACGTTGCCGACGTCCGCCTGGTCGCCAACCTCGGCCTCGCGTTCGACCAGTGCAACATCTTCCTCGCGCGCAACGACGCACCCAAGTTCCAGGACGCCACGCAGGCGCTGAAATGGCTCGACGGCAAGACCGTCGCGGTGCCCAAGGGTTCGTGCACCGACCGTTACGCGCAGGCCACCTTCAAGAAGCTCGCGGTGAACCCGAAGGAGTACCTGAACCAGAACATCGAGGTGATCACCTCCAACTTCCGGGCCGGCAAGATCGACGCGGCGGTGATCTGGGAGCCGACCGCCTCGCGCCTGGTGCAGGAGGGCCTCGCGCGCCGCATCGCTTCGGGCTCCAGCGTGCAGGAGAACGACGGCGGGTTCCTCGCGATGCGCGCCGACCTGATCAATCAGCGCCCCGACGTCGTCAGGGCTTGGCTGAAGGCCGAACTCGACGCGCAGCTGTTCCTCGCCGACCCGAAGAACCATCTCGAGGTGGTCAGGATGGCGAAGGAGCAAACCACCGGTTTCAGCGAGCGCGTGCTCTGGTACTCGCTGTACGGCAACTATGACGCCAGTTCCGGCGGCCAGGCGGTGCGCAACCAGCTGCACTACGGGTTCACGCCGCAGGCCCTCGAACTGATCACCCGCGCGTCGGCGTTCCTGTTCTCGATCAAGAGCATCAACGTCGAGAAGCTGCGCCCCGAGGCGATCGAGTCGAAGTGGACCGAGGAGATCCTGAAGGAGCGCAACCTCAAGGCACCGATCGGCGAGGTGAAGGCCCTGCCCGATTCGCAGGCACCGAAGAACTGAGGTTGCGGCGCGAGCGCGGCGGGCCTGCCGGCCCGCCGACGCAGCCTGAAGGAGACATGCAGATCGCACAGATTGCCGCGCCCGGCGACGCGACCCCCGTCCTGCGGGAAACGATCCCGTTCCAGAACGCCTCGGACGCGCTGCTGCGGCGCGTCGCGGCGCTTGGCAGGTCCAGGCGCTACGCAACCGGCGAGCGCATCTACAACGCCGGCGACTCGGCCGACGACATCTACGTCGTGGTCTCGGGCCGCGTCGAGCACGTATTCGGGCCGGGGATCAGCGCGCAGGAGTCGCTCAAGCGCATGGACAGGGGCGGCGTGTTCGGCTGGGCCGGTTTGCTGCTCGGGCAGACGCGGCGCTTCGCCAGCGCCACCGCGCTCGAACCGAGCGAGATCCTGTGCATCGCCACTGAAGACCTCGTGAAAGCGCTCGAGTCCGAGCCGCTCGAGGGCAGTACGGTCATGGAACTCTTTGCGACCATGATCCAGCGCGACTTCACCGTGCCTGCGCTGCTCGCGAAGGTGCGGCGCCTGTCGGGGACGCCGCTCACCGAGGAGATGTCCAGCCTCAACCTGACCCTTTACCGGGTGTCGCTGTGGCTGAAGAGCCCGCGCCCCTACCTGATGCTGATCGGCTTCGCGCTGTTCCTCGGCGCCTGGTATCTGTTCGTCGAGGTGTGGAAGCTGCCGCGCTTCCGCGAAATGCCCGGGATCACGACGGTGGTGAAGGAGTGGCTGAACCCCGCCCCGACCTACGGGTTGTCGATCTACACCGAGGAGTACTACAAGCACATCGCGGTCTCGATCTGGCGCGTGACGCAGGCGTTCCTCCTCGCCACGCTGCTCGGCGTGCCGTTCGGGCTGTTCCTCGGCTGGTCGCGCAAGTTCAAGGAATACGTGTTCCCGGTATTCGAGTTGCTGCGGCCGATCCCGGTCCTTGCCTGGGTGCCGCTCGCGATCGTGATGTTCATCGCCACCGAGTCGGCGGTGATCTACCTCGCGTTCCTCGCCTCGTTCTTCGCCACTGCGCTCAATTCCATGCTCGGCGTCGAGTCGATCGACGAATCCTACCTGCGGGCGGCCGACTGCCTCGGTGCAAACCGCTGGCAGGTGTTTCGTCACGTGATCGTTCCCGGCGCCCTGCCGTTCATCTTTACCGGCCTGCAGATCTCGATCGGCGTGTCGTGGTTCTCGCTGGTGGCCGCGGAGATGGTCTCCGGCCAGTACGGGCTCGGCTACGTGATCAACACTTCCTACATGATGGTGCGCTACCCGACGATTGTGATCGGAATGGTCACGCTCGGCGTGGTCGGCTACGCGACCAGCGCGATGGTGCGGGTCGCCGGCGACTACATGATGGAGTGGCGCGTGCGCGAGCTTGCACTGGCAGAGCGATAGGGCAATGGACATGCGCGACCCCGGATCCGCCGCCGTGACGCGCGGCCGCATCCTGATCGACGACGTGGTCAAGATCTACGACCCGGAGGGCGCGGCGGTCATGGCCGTTGACCACTGCTCGCTGGAGATCGAGGCCGGCGAGATCTGCATGATCGTCGGTCCCTCGGGCTGCGGCAAGACCACGCTGCTCAACGCGATCGCCGGTTTCCACGAGATCACCTCGGGCCGCATCGAGATGGACGGCGAGACGCTGTGCTCGGCCGAGAAGCCCAAGGCCGAGCCCGGCCCCGACCGCATCGTGGTGTTCCAGAACGGCGCGCTGTTTCCGTGGAAGACCAACCTCGAGAACGTGATCTTCGGCCCCCTGATGCAGGGCAAGCTCTCGCGCCGCGACGCGATCGGCAAGGGCCGCGCGATGATGGCCGACGCCGGCGTCTCCAGCGTCGAGCACAACTATCCCGGCGAGGTGTCCTCGGGCATGCGCCGGCGCGTCGAGATCGTGCGCGCGCTGATGAACGACCCCAAGGCGCTGCTGCTCGACGAGCCTTACCGGGCGCTCGACTCGCTCACCAAATCGGTGATGCACGAGGCATTGCTCGAGATCTACTACAAGAACAAGGTGACAATCTTTTTCATTACGCACGATCTGGAGGAGGCGATCTTCCTCGGGCACAAGGTGGCGATCATGACCACCCGGCCGTGCAGGCCGAAGAAGGTCCTCACGGTCGACATCCCGCACCCGCGCGACTACGGCGTGCTCACCTCGAAGCGTTTCCGCGAGTTGATCGAGGAGACCAATGACGCGGTTCACGAGGAAGCGATCAAGGCATTCCAGGCGGGCGAGAAGGAAGGCTAGAGCAATGGCGGGCAAAGTCGAAAAGATTCTCGCGAGCCGGGCGTTCTGGCGCGGGGTGGTCTCGATCGCGGTGTTCGTGATCCTCTGGGAGATCGGCGCGCGCTCGAAGCAATGGATGGCGCTTGAGACGTTCGCGCCGCTGCGCGAGTTCCTCGGCGCGATCGGGCTCAAAAAGGACTACCTGCCCTGGATCGGCGCGGTGCCGGCGCCCTCTGCGGTGCTCAAGGCCTGGGCCGTCGTTCTCGGCCAGGCGGGCTACTGGCAGAGCTGGTACATGAGCCTGTTGCGCGTCGCGGGCGGTTTCATCGCGGCGATGCTGGTCGGCATCCCCTTCGGGCTGCTGCTCGCGGTAAGCCGGACCGCGCACGGCATCGGCTTCCCGGTGTTCGAGGTGCTGAGGCCGATCCCGCCGCTCGCCTGGGTGCCCGCATCGATCATCTTCTGGCCGACGCAGGAGCTGTCGATCACCTTCGTCACGTTCCTCGGCGCGTTTTTCACCATCGTCATCAACGTGGTCGGCGGGGCGAAGTCGATCGACGTGCGCTACTTCCAGGCCGCGCAGTCGATGGGCGCGTCGAACTGGGACATCTTCAGGCGCGTCATCCTGCCCGGCACGCTGCCCTCGATCATGGTCGGCTCTGCGGTCGGCATGGGCATCACCTGGGAAGTGGTGGTGGCCGCCGAAATGATTTCCGGCGGCGGCAGCCAGCAGGCGGGCAGCGGCGGCGGGCTGGGTTTCTTCATCTGGAACTCGTACGTGGGCGGATCCTACGAGCAG
>JBGOTT010000152.1:0-9169 GCA_041476585.1 Gammaproteobacteria bacterium
CCAGCACATCTGCCTGGTAACTGCGCTCGCTGCCGTAGCGCACCGCGTACGGCCAGCGCAGCACCTTGCCTGATTCGTGTGCGATGCCCATGATCGCCTCCTATACCCTGAAATGTCCGCCGGAGGCCTTGCGCTTCCAGCGCACGCGCTGCTGCAGCGGGTGGTTCAGTCGGATCGCGCCCGGCAGCGGGCAATCATCCACGCAGGGGCCGCAGTACCAGCATTCGTCGGGATGGAGGATCAGCGGCGGTTTGCCCTTTTGAGGATTGGGAATGAATACGTCCTCGAGGCAGACCGTGAGGCAGCGGTTGCAGCCGTCGCAGATCGCCTCGTTGAACAGTACGGGATTGCCCGGCGTGGTGCGGTTGGGCAGCGCGTAAACAATCGTTTGATCGTCCATGGTCATTCTCCCCGGGTCGTTCGCATTGGGGAAAGGATGGGCGTTCAAGCCTCCGGTGTCTGTCCCAAGCGCTTGGGACAGTGCGCGGTCACAGGCAAAGCGAGAACAGTTCGGCCTGGCTGCTCACGCCAAGCCGCGCGTAAGCGCGCTTGCGGTACGTGAGGACTGTGTTGAGGCCGATACCGAGGTCGAGGGCTATGCCTTCCGAGGTCACGCCGAGGAGGGCCCTGGAGAGGACGTCAGTCTCTCGTCGCGTCAGCCGGCCATCGAGCGCGTGCAGGCGCGCCGCGACCGCAGCGATACGGTCAGTGCGATCGCGCGACCGGAGCAGCATGCCGAGCATGTTCGCATGCTTGATCGCGAGCGCTGCGAGAAAGCGCGACAGCCCTTCCACGACCTCGATTTCGCCTGCGGAAAACACTCCGCTCGCCTCGAGCCGGTACAGATTGAGCAGGACCAGCTGGCCGGCCTCGGCGCTCGCGACAGTGAGGCGCTCGAGCAGCCCGGCGCGGGCGTAACAAGCCTCGCGGTATTCGGCATGGGCGAGCGCATCGCGCCGCAGATGCAGGACTGCGACACCCGGTCCGGCGGGCAGACCCAGGTTCGGATCGAAGCGATACAGGCCGCCCAGGTAGGCGCGCTGCACCTCGGCGACATGCGTGCCGCCGCGCCAGCTCGCCGATTCGAGCACTGGCGGCCGCGCGCGATCCTCGATTCGCATCAGGCAGACGTGATCGACGGGAACTGCCCGATTGAGCGCCGCGAGCAGTTCGCTGGCGAATGCCGCTCGTCCAAGCGCGGCGATCGCGGGTGCAAACGCGTCGGGCGTCGGCGAAGGACGATCCATTGCATGGCATTATATGAGGACATCCAGTTCGCAGAGGACCTCCATGATTCACGATGAAGGTCTGACCGTCGGGCGCAGCATTGCAACAAATCCGGCTTGCGGGGAGGAGCCATGCGCAGGAGGCGTTTTCTCGAATCGGCAGGGGCGTTCGCAGCGTCGCTTGCGCTGGCGCCGTTGCCCGCGAACGGGCAGGGGCCGCCGCCGCGCTTCGCGGACATGCATTGCCACCTCGGATTCCCGCGCGGTCCGGCGAGCTTCCGCGACGCGATGGCCGAGGGCGGAATGCTGGTCATCGCCGAGAAGGTCGTGCCCGACATGCTGCTGCTGCGCAACGTCGGCAACCGGCTGGCCTCGATCCGCGAAGCGAAGCCGGGCGAGTTGAGAAAGAATTTCGAAGCCGGTCTTGCGTTGCGCGCGAGACGGGTGAGGGACGATGGGCTGGCCGCGGTCACGTCCGTGGAACTGCTCGACCGGGTCGTGGCGGAACGCACGCCGGCAGTCGTGCTCTGCTCGGAGGGTGCCGATTTCCTCGAGGGCGACCTTGGCTACGTCGAGAAAATTCGTGCGCACGGACTGGTGCATCTGCAGCTGGTCCATTTCTACTGGACTTCGGCCATCGGCGATATCGCGACCGAGGAGCCCGAGCACGGCGGGCTGACCGCATTCGGCAAGGACGTGGTTCGCGCATGCAACCGGCTCGGCATCCTGGTGGACGTCGCGCATTGCGCTGCGAGAGGGATGGACGATGCGCTCGAAATCTCCTCGAAACCCGTGATCTACTCCCATGGACACGTGAGCGCCCGTCTACCAAACCCGTCGCGAGGCGGGATCGCGGCACGCGGAATCTACGCGCCGCTTGCGAAACGGCTTGCGGAAAAAGGCGGCGTGATCGGTTTGTGGCCGAATCGGTCCGTGTATGCGAATCTCGACCTCTACGCGGATGCAATCGAGCGGGCGGTCCAGGCGTATGGCGCGGCCCACATCGGCATCGGGACCGACATGTTCGGCGTGCCGCGCTCGGTCGTGCCGAGCTACCGGGAGTTTGCCCGGCTTGCGGAGTATCTTGCGCAGCGCGGGCTGAAGGATGCCGAGATCGACGCCGTTCTCGGCGGCAATTACCTGCGCGTGCTGCGGCAGGCCCTTGTCGTGTAGATTGCCAACCGCTGCTCAACCCCGGAAAGGAATTCGATGATCCACGAAATGCGCATCTACCACTGCGTCCCCGGCCGGCTGCCCGACCTAAACAAGCGCTTCGAGACCGCCACGCTCAAGATCTGGGAGCGGCACGGCATTCGCCCGGTCGGCTTCTGGACCGTGCTGGTCGGCGAGAGCAACCAGGACCTCGTCTACCTGCTGGAGTGGAAGGACATGGCCGAGCGCGAGCGCATCTGGAACGGATTCATGGCCGATCCCGAGTGGCTGCAAAAGCGCGCCGAAACGGAGAAGAATGGCCCGATCGTCGCCTCGATCACGAACAGCTTCCTCGCCCCGACCGCCTATTCGAAGCTGAAGTGAACGACGCGCGCGGTCTCGCGGTCACCAGCAGCTCGGCCGAGTGCGTCGCGGCGCTGGATCGCACCGCGGAATCCTATCTCGCTTTCCGCGCCGACATGGGCGCGCAGGTCAACGCCGCGGTGGAGGCCGATCCCGCCGCGCCGCTGCCGCGCGTAATGAAAGGCTACCTGGGCATGCTGCTGTCGAACGCAAACGCTCTGGAGATGGTGGATGACTGCCTCGATGCTGTGCGCGCCGCAGCACGGGGCAATCCACGCGAGCAACTGCACCTGCGCGCGCTCTCAGCCTGGCGCGCAGCGCAAAACGTCGAGGCAATCGCGGCGTGGGAGGCGATCCTCGCGCAATGGCCGACGGACCTGATTGCAATGAGGCTGGCGCACTTCGCGTACTTCTGGACGCAGGGAGACGCGCGCGGCATGCGCGCCTCGGTCGAACGCGTGATGCCCGGGTGGAGAGCGGCGGTGCCGGGATACGGCTACGTGCTCGGCATGCACAGCTTCGGATGCGAGGAAGCGGGCGACTATGAATTTGCCGAGCGGCAGGGACGCGCGGCGCTCGACGGAAATTCGGACGATCTGTGGGCGGTGCATGCAGTTGCACACGTGATGGAGATGCAGGGGCGCAGCGCGGAAGGTGCTCAATGGGTCGAATCGCATGAGGCGCGAACCGAACTCGCCACCAACTTCAAGTTCCACCTTGCGTGGCACCGCGCGTTGTTCCTGCTCGACGGAAACAACAGCGACGCAGCGCTCGAGGCCTACGACCGCAAAGTCCGCGATCTGTCCTCGCCGCTGGTGCAGGCGCAGCCCGATCTGTATATCGATGTGCAGAACGCCGCCGCGCTGCTGATGCGGCTGGAACTGCTCGGCGTCGATGTGGGCGGGCGCTGGAAGGAGCTTGCCGACAAGGCGGAAAAACGCATCGGCGACCATGTCGTGCTGTTTACGGTATCACACTGGATGATGGCGCTGGCCGCCGACGGGCGGTTCGGGAAATGCGATGCACTTCTCGACGCGATGCGCGATTACGCGGAGGGCTCCGGCGCGAGCGAGGCGCAAATCGTGTCGCAAGTCGCGATCCCTGCAGCGCGGGCGGTGCGCGCGCACCGGCGCGGCGAGTGGAACGCCGCAGTGGATACGCTGTTTCCTGCGCGGCACGGGATCGTGCGGCTCGGCGGCAGCCACGCGCAGCGCGACATCCTGTGGCAGATCATGACGGACGCGGCGGTCAGAGGTGGGCGGGTCGACGAGGCGCGCACACTGTTCGAGGAGGTAAGGAAATCGCGCCCGGCGGGCGCGCCACTGCCGAGGTACTACCGGACGAAAGACTAGGAACTGTGGCTACAGGCCGAGATAAGCCTGCCGCACCCGGTCGTCGTGCAACAGTTGCTCGCCCGAGCCCGACAGCGTGCGCCCGCTAAATGATTGATATGCCAAGCAACTGGGCCATGGGGTAGATTGCAATCGGATAACCCGGGTAGCACAATGTGGCCACCGCAGATGTACTCGGAATCGCTACGGAGCGGGGCACGCCTTCGAAGGCTCATTCTTTGAGCAGGTAAGAACTGCAATTCATTTCGAGATGAGCACCCGCTTCCAAAGCGCCTTCCGATACGCTTCACGTTCATCCTCGACGCCAAACACGCGACGGGCGATTTCCATGCCCAAGCGCCGGTAACTTTCCCATTGGGCCTCGTCGTAGAACTGATCGGCGGTGGGTTCTTGCGGGAAAGCTGGGTGAGTGGAACGGTATTGCGCGAGATCGATTGCTACGCTTGGGATAAGGCGCGGTTTAAGAACGATGATGTACGCGTCCGGTTTACGGATCTCGCGGGAGCCCTGAGCGCTGGAAAATACCTTCAATAGTAGTGCGCACTTGGTCGCGTTTTTAGAGCCGGATTCATTGTCATGGGTTGGCAGAAAATCCTCGGGCGTGCCGAAGATATCTTGCAGGTGTTCCGTAGTTGCGGCCTCGCGGTCAACCTCCACCTCGATGCCAAAGTCGATCCGCACCAGCCTCGCGAGATTGGCCAAATCGTCAAATTCATATTTGGGATCACAGCCGCAGTCGCACAGGACGATCAAGCGAACGTTTCGGCCCTGCCGCAGCAATTCGTAAGCGGACGTGTTTTCGAAATGGCCGCCGTCGGAAAGATACTGGAGCGGACGGCGGGTCCCGTAGAAGGTGGCGAACAATTCATCGAACAGGTAGGCCTGAGTCTTGAATGTTTCACGCACGTCTTTGCCCCGGCTGTCGGGTGCTTCGCTGGTAATTCCGGATCGCCACCACCGGCCCAATCGCACGTTTGCCAATCCCATCAACAGCGAATAACCCAACGTGGTTCGACGCCCTAGTCCGGTGGAGAAAGCCGCGCCTGATACACCGACCCATTCGCCGATCGTGAGTTCTTCATCCAGTTCGCTCCTTTCGTCTTTTCGCGGGAAGTTGCAAAACTTGCCGTCGAGCGAAAAGCCGCCGGGCAGGATCGCCAATGGTTTGCCTTTTCTGTCACGCTGCACCAGTTGTTCGGCTGGATCGCTGTTCTGGTTTACGCATACGTTGATGATGTGGATGGGCATCAGCGGATTTTTGTAATACTCATCGTGGCTTATGTGGTCGCCGGGCGCGGGCTCGGCAACACTTCGCAATGCTGCATTGTTCGACGCGAAGCGCAGACCATTGCTGGCGCCTAGGTAGGCGCGCGTCAGGCGCGCGCTATACAGGCCTTGCAGGGTGGAGAGATTGAGGAAGCCGGGGAATTGACTGCTGATCCAGGTGAGTACGAGTGCCAGAATTGCAGTGGCCCCCAGCACAATCAGCACTTCACGATGGGATCCAAGTCTGGTAAGCAACTCGCTATTGGGCGCGGTTCCCTGCCACTGAATCCACATGACCAGCATCGACCAGAAAAGGGCGACCAGGAACAGCAAGACCAACCCGGTGACCGTGATGATGGCGTTCACCGGTATTTTGCTGAGCAAGCCCTCGCGTTCCTTTTCCGCAAGCGTGGTCGCGAGATGGCGCACGATCCAGACGATTGCGCCGGTGCCGGCCGTAGAGGTCAGCCATCCCGTGACCTGGCTCAGGTTTGCGTAGAGCGATTGGCTGGTGGTGTCGACTGCTGCCAGCAGTACGATGGCGGCAAGCCAAAGGAAGCCACGAGCCAGGCCACGCGTTAAGGTAACGCGTTGTTCGCTTATTGTTGCGCGTCCGTATGCCGTAGACGTCGTCATGAAATGCCAAACAGAACCGAAAATCGTGATGACGCCGACGCAAATCAAGGCTACGACGACGCGTTTCCAATCGTGGCTCAAATAGGAGAGGCCGCTCATTCCTATCGCGCATAGGATCAAGCCGATGAAGAATGATGATTCCGGCGCAAATGAGCGCCACTGCGCGGGAACGCTGACCTTGCCGCCCTCGGGCGGTTGCGTAAGCCAGAATGCAATGCCGGCGGGAATCAGCCAAAGCGCCAACAATGGCAACAGGAGCCACCAGATCGGACTCCACCAGATCGATGTTGCGCAATAATTGCACTGCGCAGTTTGAAGTAATGCGACTTCGTGCCACTGATAACTTGGGGGCGAGAGAGAGTCGGGCAGATATTCGATCAACAAGGCTCGAATCAATGCAAGCATTGTGAACGCCGTCAACATGACGGTGCCTAATACGTAGTGCATGGCGAACCAGTTGCGAATCGCGAGCGCCATTGCATAGACCATGTCGCCGGAGCCCGTTGGGGCCATGTAGCGACCGTTTTCCCGTAGCCACGCCAGAGGCCCCTTTCCCGGCGCTGCCGGATCGAATACGACATTGCTGCGCAATCGTCCCGGGGGTTCTGCTTCAAAGACTTTATAGGCCTGCTGGGCGAGTGCGCGATCGTCGAGTTTTCGCGTGGGGTCGAGGCGATCAGAGGCAAACAGACTGCCGAAAAAGCTTCCACAATAGCCGCCACCACTGACTGTCGACAGGTAGTCGAAATGCGGCAGCAGGCTCTTGGCACTATTCTCCGGCCGGCCGGCCACGCCGCCCACTTCCGGGGACGGTGGCGCTGATTTCACCAGCCCTTGCAATACTCCCAGGCAGAAGGTGGCGCTGCGGATACCGCCACCGGAGAATGCCAAAGCCCATTGTTCGCTTTCATGTTCAGCGGGCCGTCTGACGCCAAAGGTCGAACGGCGCATCGCCGCGCGTTCTAGTTCGGACGCAATGGTCGGCGGCTTTTCTTCCGCATCCGGTTGACCCTCAGCATTTGGGAGGCAGTGAGTACCAATACTTTGCGCTCGGGATTCCAATGGCATACGGCACCCCTTTCACATTGATTGCATCGTCGCGTGGAGCCGAATGATCAAAACTCGGGTCGAATTCCGGCCCTGATGCTCGGTGGGCGGTGCATTCCAACGTGCTCTGTCAATCGCGCACTGCCACCATTGATCCTGTGGGTTGTGCGCGTTGCAGAGTGGGCGGAGGCTTTCCGAGCAGGAAAATCGAACCGTAGCAGAAAACCGCTCTGGATGACAGCGAGCGCCGCTGCAGTCAGACCGGAATCTGGGGGCGGCGCTCGCCCGTGTTTCCGTTCACAAACAGGTGCGCGTCGCGGCCGATGACGTCGAAAGGAGAAAGATGGTCGTCGGATACATGCTGCGGGCGCCGCTCTCGCTTGCCAAGATGACCTACGATGCGACTAGTGGCACTGTGATCTACTGCGGGAAGATGTACCTGGGACTGAAGAGGGACCTTCAGGTAATGCCGGGCGCCGTGTGGGTCGAACTGCGCTGCAAACACATTCCCGATCGCGACGAGCTTCTCGTGCGCTGCTGCCGCAGGTACTCCAACAGCAGCCGCGGGATGCGGGCCGATGAAAGTTCTTATCGCTTGATTGCTCGCGTTAGCCCGTAACGGCGCTACAAGCCGAGATACGCCTGCCGCACCCGGTCGTCGTGCAACAGCGCGTCGCCCGAGCCCGACATCACGATGCGCCCGTTCTCCAGCACGTAGGCGTGCTGCGAGAGCTTGAGCGAGACTGCGACGTTCTGCTCCACCAGCAGGATGGTCATGCCGCGCCGGTTGAGCAGGCGAATGGTGCGCAGCACCTCCTGCACCACGGTCGGCGCAAGCCCCAGCGAGGGCTCGTCGAACATGATCAGCTCCGGCTGACCCATCAGGCAGCGCCCGATGGCGAGCATCTGCTGTTCGCCGCCCGACATCGTGCCGGCAATCTGGTCCCTGCGCTCGGCGAGGGGCGGGAACATGTCAAGAACCTCATCCATCGCCTGTCGCGCTCTGGCGCGCGCGCGCGAAAGCGTCGCGCCCATTTCGAGATTCTCGGCGACGGTGAGCGAGGGGAAGATCTGGCGCCCTTCCGCGACCTGGCCAATGCCGAGGTTGCAGGTCTGGTGCGACTCGAGTTGCGTGATGTCGCTGCCCTTGAAGCGGATGCTCCCGGCGCGCGCCCGCTCGATGCCCGCAATGGTGCGGATCAGCGAACTCTTGCCGGCGCCGTTCGCACCCACGATCGCGACGATCTCGCCCTCGGGCACCTCGAGCGTCACCCCGGCCAGCGCCTGCGCATCGCCGTAGTAGAGGTCCAGATCGCAGATTTCGAGCAGGGCCATCAGACTTCAGCGTCCTCGCCGAGATAGCACTCGAGCACTGCTGGATTGCGCACCACTTCAGTGGGTGCGCCGCGGGCGATGATTTCGCCGTGGTGCAGGACCACGATTTGCCGCGCGAGCGCCATTACCGCGCGCATTACGTGCTCGATCAGCAGGATCGTGAGACCGTCGCGCGAGTTGAGCTCGCGGAACACCTCGACCATCTGGTCGCACTCGGTCGGGCGCAGGCCCGCCATCACCTCGTCGAGCAGCAACAGTTGCGGCCGCGTGGCGAGTGCGCGGGCGACCTCGAGCCGCTTGCGGTCGGGCAGCGTGAGCGAGGAAGCGGGCAGATCGCGTTTCGCGCCCAGGCCCAGTTGGTCGAGGACGCGCGCGGCGAGGGCGCGCGCATCGCTCACGGTTCTGCAACGTTGCAGCGCGCCGACGATCACGTTGTCGAGCACCGAGAGGCCGGCGAACGGCTTGACGATCTGGAAGGTGCGCCCGATGCCCGCGGCGCAGATCTGGTCCGGCCGCAATCCGTCGATGCGTCTGCCGGCGAACCGGATTTCTCCGCCATCGGGCGCGTACACCCCGGCCGCCAGGTTGAAGATGGTGGTCTTGCCGGCGCCGTTCGGCCCGATCAGCGCGACGATCGCGTGTTCGGGGACTCCGAGCGATGCGTTCGCCACCGCGTGCAGGCCGCGGAAGGATTTTGAAAGGCCAGAGATCTCAAGCAGGGGCATCAGCGTTGCCTCGCGATGCCGAGCCTGCGCGCAAGCGTCGGCCAGATCCCGTTCGGCAGGAACATGA
>JBGOTT010000153.1:0-9145 GCA_041476585.1 Gammaproteobacteria bacterium
ATGACGCCCTTGCCCTTCTCCTAGCCTTCGGCTCCTCCTATACCTGGCATCGGGATTTCCACCCGACTCGCTCTGTGCCATGCCTGGCACGCACGTCTGGCTTCAGGCGCGCGCCGCTCGCGGCGCGTCGTCCTGAAAGCCGTTGTTCGGTGGCACCCGCACTTGACACGTACTATGTCGAGAGGCCGCCGTCGGTCAAAGGCCGTCATTCAATCACCCGATCCGCGCGCAGTAGGACGCCCTGCGGAATCTTGATCCCCAGTGATTTGGCCGTCTTCATGTTGACGATAAGCTCGAACTTGGTCGGCTGCTCGATCGGCAGCTCGCCGGGCTTGGCGCCTTTGAGTATCTTGTCCACATAGACCGCAGCGCGCCGGAACAAGTCCTCAGTATGAACACCGTAAAAAATGAGGCCTCCCACCTCGACCGATTCAGAAACGGAATGCATGGTCGGGAACTTGTGCTTGCGCGCGAGTGCGGCAATCTGCTCACGTTCGTCGATGGTCAGCGGTCCCCCGATCACGTACAACGCGTCCGCGCGCCCCTTCGCCGCAGCCGAGAATGCGTCGGCGAGTTCCTCGGACTTCCTGACGCCGACGTTTTGTAGCGCGATTTTCAACGTCTCGGCCGAGCGCTCAATGTCCCTGAACGCCGCGATCGACCCAGGGTTGTTGGACTGCCAGAGAACCGCCAGCCGCGACAACTTGGGGAGAAGCTCGCGAAGCAGCTCGACCCGCTTTTCTGTGAGATCGGACGAAAGGGTCGACAAGCCAGTGACGTTGCCCCCCGGCCGCGCGAGGCTCGCGGCGAATCCCAGGCTGACATGACCCGTGCCGGTCGCGGTGACGATAGGGATGCGGTCAGTGGCGCGCTTGGCCGCCTGCGTCGCGGCTGTCGCGGCGGTCACGATGACTGCGACCTGTCGGCGGACAAGCTCTTCTGCGAGCGCATCTAGCCGCTCCAGATGTCCCTGCGCGTAGCGTGCCTCGTAGAGGATGCTTTTCCCGTCCAGATACCCGAGCTCGTCCATCTGCTGCCGGAAAGCCTTCCACCACCACAGTCGCTTGCCCGCATCTAGCAGGCCGATGACGGGAATCTTGGCGCCCGGTTGCGCGAGCAAACAAAGCGGTATGCCCTGCAAGACGGTAGAGGCGGTAATACCTAAAAGTACCTGGCGCCGCCGCACTCCATCACCCAGTTGCCGTGGAACGAGATGTGCAGCCATGTTCCCTCCCCTAAGAACGAGCGGCTTCGCGGATGCATATGCGCATGACCGCCAAGGTCGAATGCCACCGTCGCGCTCTAACCGTGCATCGTCAACGTATCGTCACTGCGTGTACTGGCATCGTGCCACCGAACGTGATTTCACCTTCCGAATTGTCGCGTATCTGCCCTCCACCGGCGACGCGTCGTCAATACCGGCGCCATTTCAACGCATTGGCGAATGTCCTGTCACCGCAAAGCCCGAATACGCCGCGAACGCTGCAGCGTATCGCCCGGATACGCTGCGCTACGGCGCCTTGAACCCGGCCCGCTCGACCGCGCGCTTGAAATCCGCAAGCCCCGCGCGCTCCGGATCAAATCCCACGTTCGCCTTGCCATCGGCGAGCGAGACATCGACCGACTCCACGCCCGGCACGGAATTCAGCATGCGCGTCACGCTCGTCACGCACCCGTCGCAGTGCAGACCCTCGACTTTGAATTCCACTTTTTCCATCACAATTCCTTCAGCCGGGTTTCCATCGGTTCAGCAACAGGGAGTTCGACACCACCGAAACGGAACTCAGCGCCATCGCTGCACCCGCGATCACCGGGTTCAACAATCCGGCCGCCGCGAGCGGGATGCCGAGCACATTGTAAATGAACGCGAAAAACAGGTTCTGCCGGATCTTCGCGAGCGTCGCGCGCGACAATTCGATCGCATCGGCGATGCCCGAAAGGTCGTTCTTCATCAGCGTCACGTCGGCGACATCGAGCGACGCCCCGCTTCCGCTCGCGAGCGCAAACCCGACGTCGGCTTTGGCGAGCGCAGGCGCGTCGTTCACGCCGTCGCCGGCCATCCCGATATGGCGCCCTTCGCTCCTCAGCGCATCGATCTCTGCAGCCTTCCGCTCTGGCAGTACGTCGCCCTTCCAGCGCGCGATGCCGAGCTGCTCGGCGATCGCTTTCGCCGCGGCCGCATGATCGCCCGACAGCATCACCGGAGTAATGCCCATGCGTACGAGCCGCTCGAGCGCCGCCGGCGTCGTCTCGCGGAGCGTGTCGGCGAGCGCGATCCAGCCGAGGAACTGCGCGCCATCGGCCACGCCCACCACGCTCTTGCCTTGCGCGCGCAGCCGTTCGAGGTCTCCTGGCTCAAAGACCACGCCGGCTTCCTTCAGGAATTCGGGCGAACCGAGGCGCGCGACTCTTGCGTTGAGCGTCGCCGACATTCCACGGCCGCCGTGTGCAACGAATTCCCCGGCCGCCGCCGGCATCACCCGCGCCGCCGCCGGGTGAAGCAGGATCGCGCGCGCGAGCGGATGTTCCGAGCGGTTTGCAAGCGTCACTGCGATGCGCAGCAGCGCCTCGGGCTCGGCACCGGGCGCGGGCAGCACGTCCGTGACCGAGGGTTCACCGCGGGTCAGCGTTCCGGTCTTGTCGAATACCAGCGTATCGATGCGTTCGGCAGCTTCGAGCGCCACGGCATTCCTGATCAGGATGCCTGCGCGTGCCGCCCGGCCGACGCCGACCATCAGCGCGGTCGGCGTGGCAAGGCCCAGCGCGCAGGGGCACGCGATCACCAGCACCGACACCGCGGGCACCAGCGCCGCGCCGATCGTGCCGCTTCGCCACCACCAGAACACGAACGTCGCCGCCGCGATCGCGACCACCACCGGCACGAAAACCGCCGCCACCTTGTCCACCAGCCTTTGCACCGGCGGCTTCGAGCCCTGGGCTGCGGCGACCAGGCGAATCACCCCGGCGAGCAGCGTGTCGCGCCCCACTCCGGTCGCGACGCAGTTGATCGATTGCATGCCATTGATGGTGCCTGCAAAGACCCGGCTGCCCGGTGCCTTGTCCACCGGCATGGATTCGCCCGTGAGCATGGATTCGTCAACGCTGGTTTCTCCACCGCTCACGCGCGCGTCGACCGCGATCGCGTCGCCCGGACGCACCACGAACGCATCGCCCGGTTTGAGCGTCGCAATGTCCACTTCCACCAATCGGCCCTCGCGCTCGACCCAAGCGGTCTTCGGTTGGAGACGGATCAGGCCCTCGAGCGCGCGCGCAGTGCGCGCCTTGGCGCGGGCTTCGAGATACTTGCCGAGCAGCACCAGCGTGATGACCGACGCCCCGGCCTCGAAGTACAGATGCTCCGACAAGCGGAGGAACAGCACGGCGCTGGAAAAGGCATAAGCGACGCTGGTGCCGAGCGCGACCAGCACGTCCATGTTCGCGCCGCCGCCCTTCAGGCTGCGCCATGCGCCCGCGTAGAACCGCCAGCCGCAGTAGAACTGCACCGGCGTCGCGAGCACCCATTGCAGCGTGCCGGGAAGGACACCGTGCCGGCCCGACAGGTGCGCGATCATCTCGACGAGAAAGGGCGCCGTAAACAGCGCCGCAACCAGAAACTCCCGTAACGCGGCGCAGTGCTCCGCCGCATGGTCCCGCACCGTCGTTCCGCTTGCGACGTGGGCGTCGTAGCCTGTGTCGCGAACCCGCTGGATCAGCGCGGCAACGTCGAGCTTCTGCGGCGCGAAGCGCACGCTCGCGCGCTCGGTGGCGAGGTTCACGTTCGCCTCGACGCCGTCGAGCTTGTTGAGATTGGACTCGATGCGCGCGGCGCACGCCGCGCAGGTCATCCCCTCGAGCTCGAGCTCTACGCTTGCCTGCGCGGGGGACGCCGCCATGCAGCGGTCACTTGACCAGAATGACCGGGACCTTCGACAGATGCAGGACTTTCGTCGCGACCGAGCCGAGGAAAAGACTCGGTATAGCGCCCAGTCCGCGGGTTCCCATGTAGATCAGGTCGCAACGGTCCTTCTCGGCCTCGGCTACGATCATCTGGGCGGGGTCGCCGACCAGCACGACAGCGCTGAATTTCATCTTGGCGCCCTCCAGCAGCTTGACCGCATCGGCCTGCGACTTTTCGCCTTCCTCGCGGTAATAACGTTCGATCATGTCATGCGAGACCATCTGCGACATTCCTCCCACCTTCGGCACGGGCAGATGCACCGTCACCAGACGCACTCCAGGCGGCGGATCGCGGAACCAGTCCATGTGCTTGATTAAGGACACGACGGCATCGAGCGAGTTGGGCGAGCCGTCGACGGCCAGCAGGATTCTCATTGCGCGCTCCTTGGGCTAGATTGCCTGTTCACGTCGAATTGTAACGGTGGCGCCGGGTGCGGCGCTTGACCTGCCTCAATGCGGATGAAAGGGGACCGGCGAGCGCGTCAGAGCGACACTGATGACATAGGCTGCCGCGGCCAGCGCCGCGATGAACGCCGCGGCGCGCACGCCTTTCGTTCGTCCCCGGCGCAATGCAATCACGCCGAAGCCGATATACGCGAGCAGACCCAGTATCTTGGCGGTCAGCCAGCCGTGCACGAATGGATACTGCCCGATCAGCATAGCAAGCCAAAGCGCGCTTCCCAGCAACACCGTGTCGATCACGTGCGGCGCTATGCGCACCCAGCGTGCCGCGAGCAACGGCGAGTCCGCGAGCATCAGCAGACCTCGCGCGAAGAATCCGCCCAGGCTGAGCGCAACGCTGGCGACATGGACCGCCTTGAGGACCAGGTAGGTCATTGATCAGAACCTCCGGTTTCCGCAAACCTAGCCCCGCAGGTGCGCAAGGCGGTTGACCCAAGTCAAATTGCCGGCCCGCGACAAAGGCAAGATGCCTGCGTTACGGGCACCATCGGAGGGGCCACGTGTCGGGCACGGATCTGGGCCGCATCGAAGGAATTCTGCGCAACCTGCCGATTTTCCGGCATACCACCGCGGAGCATCTGACTGAACTCGCGCGCACCGCGCACGCGCTGCGCGCCAAGCGCGGCACGGTGCTTTACTCGCGCGGCGATGCGGCGCATGGCTTCTACGCGGTCGCCTACGGGATGGTGAAGCTGTACGTTCCCGCCTCGAACGGCGAGCGCGTGCTGCGGCTGGTGGGCGCCGGGGAGACTTTCGGAGAGCCGGTGGTGTTCATGGCGCGGCCCTACCCGTTGAGCGCCCAGACCATCGTGGATTCGTTGCTGCTGTTTCTGCCCTCAAAAGCGGTGCTCGGCATGGTCGACCAGGACGCGCAGTTCGCCCGCGGCCTGCTCGCCGCGCTCAGCCAGCGGGTGCACGACTTCGTCGCCGATCTGGAGTCGCAGTCGCACACCTGCGTGCAACGGCTCGCATCGATGCTCGAGTCGCTGGCGCCGCCCGGCCGCGACCCCGTACGGGTGGTCCTGCCGGCGAGCAAGACGGTGCTCGCGTCGCGCCTGGGGGTGACCAAGGCGACGCTGTCGCGCGCATTGGCGCATCTGCAATCCGCCGGCCTGATCACCGTCGAGCGGCGCGCCATCACGCTGCGGACGCGCGACCGCCTGCTCGAGCTGGCACAATGCGGCCACGCGATCGGCGTCGATCCAGGCGAACACGCGCCGGATCGAGCCGCTCACCATCCGGCATGAACGGATCCCGAGACGAAGGAATCATGAAATGTACAAGCACATTCTCGTAGCGACCGACGGAACGAAGCTTTCGAACAAGGCCATCAAGACGGCCGCGCGCCTTGCGCGCAGCCTCGCCGCGAAGCTGACCGGCGTGTACGTGATCCCGGAGTACGTCCCGCCGGTTTACGGGGAGGCGGCGATCTACATGCCCCAGGCTTCCCCCAAACGCTACAGGGAACTCACCGAGAAGGAGGCGCGCAAGGCCCTGTCGGTGGTCGAGATCGAGGCGCAGACCGAAGTCGTCCAATGCGCCACCTTGCACGTCACCAGCAACCAGGCGTGGAACGGCATCCTGAAGGCGGCGCGCACGAAGAAATGCGACCTGATCGTGATGGCCTCGCACGGCCGGCGCGGCCTTTCTGCGCTGGTGCTCGGCAGCGAGACCAACAAGGTTCTCACGCACTCGAGCATCCCGGTGCTGGTCTGCAGGTGATCGCGATGCGCTATCTGACCATCGAGCAGCGCGAAGCGCTTGGCGGCCAAATCGCCAGGCGGGCCGAAGCGCTGCGTGCGGAGATTGCCGCTGCGCTCAAGCAGCCCGGGGACTCCGATACCATCCACCTCGCGAACCACCTGGCCGAAATCGACGACGATGCGGTCGCCGACCTGGAAACGACCCTCGAGGTCGCGGCGCTGGAGCGCGACCTCGCGGAGTTGCGCGCGCTGGAAGCCGCGGGCGCGCGGCTGCATGGGCCGGACTATGGCGTGTGCGCCGATTGCGAGGAGGAAATTCCTTTCCGGCGCCTGAGGGCGAATCCCGCGGCGACCCGGTGCACGGCCTGCCAGGCAAATTACGAACTCAAACAGGGCGCGCCGCGATCCGGCACGATCTGACCATCGCGGCCGACAGGATGCGTCCGGGCGGCTGACTCCGCCCGGCGGCGCTCCTTTCAGGCGAGCGTCTTCACGAACGCCAGCCGCTGCGACGGCGCGAATCCGGCCTTGTAGAAAAAACTGAGCACGTCGAAATTGCTGCGCGAAACCACGGTCTCCACGCGCTCGACGCGCAACGCCGCGAGATTCACCATCAGCTGCGAGAGCATTGCGCGGCCCAGTCCGCGGCCGGCGTACTCCGGATCCACGCCCAGCGTGTCGATCACCGCCACCGGCGCCGTACGGCCGAAATCGCCCGCATCCACCTTGGCCATCAGGAATCCAGCGACCGAGCCGTCCACGCGCGCGGCAAGAGAAACGCGGATCGCGGAATCGTGCAATGCCTCGTCGAACTGGTGCGCCACGTAACCGGTGCGGTCGCGCCCGGTGAGCTTGCGGTCGATGCGCGCCATGTCCGCGAGGTCGCCGCGTGCGAGCGTGCGCACGTCGGCCACATCGCGCCCCATCTGCTCATGGTCGTTCGACTGACGCGCGCTGTAATCGAGCTCGCGCGACTGGTTCCGCTCGGGCGCCGCGAAGGCCTTCTCGGCCGCCGGGCCGAACGCACCCGCTTCGACCGCGCAGTCGATCACCTGGTTGTCGCCGAGCGAGAAGCCGTGGTGGTCGAGAAATCGCAGCATGGCGTGGTCGCGCCACGCGGCCTGGGTGCGGATTTCGTGGATGCCGCGCGCCGCGGCCTCAGCCTCCAGGGCCTCGATCAGCCGTGCGCCGATGCCGTGCGCCTGCTCCGTCGGATCGACGCCGATCACCTCGAGCCGCAGCGCCGGATCGAACCGGCCGAACTCGCCTTCGAGCTTGCGCGCGAGCACGTAGCCCGCCAGGGTGCCGCGGTCCTCCAGGCCGATCTGCAAGTGCAGCGCCGGTTCGCGCTGTGCCGCGGCGAGACGCCGCTCGAAGTACGGCTGGCGCGGGCGGCCGAACGCCGCCGCGTCGATTTCGACCACCGGCTCGAGGTCGGCGGCGGCCAGCGGGCGGATCCTGAACGGCGATTGCGTTTCGCGCAGGTTCATGGTCATCCGTGCAGTTCCTGGTACTTCGCCTGCAGTTGCTCCGGCGTTTCCTCGAATTCCGGATCGACCAGGATGCAATCGGCCGGGCAGACCAGCTTGCACTGCGGCTCGTCCTCCGCGCCCACGCATTCGGTGCACCGCTTCGGGTCGATCACGTAAATCGGGCTGCCCTCGCTGATCGCATCGTTCGGGCACACCGGCTTGCAGGCGTCGCAGGCGGTGCAGTTGTCGTTGATCATCAAGGCCACGTTCGTCTCCTCCAGTTCAGGCCGCCACGCGCGATTGCAGTTCCGCGAGCTTGCCGTGACGGAACGCGCCCCACAGCGCCGCGCCGATCGCACCGGCGTAGATCGAGTCCGGGTGGTTCATCGCGGTGAGCCCGGTGATCTTTTCGGTCACCAGTTCTTCCTGCAGCGCCGCAAGCAGGCCCGCATCCAGCGCCAGACCGCCGGTGAGCAGCACCATGCCCTTGGTGATGCCCGTGACCTTGAGCAGCTTGGCGAGCCGCGAGGCCATCGAAAGGTGGATTCCCTTCAGGATATCCTGCGTCGCGATGCCGCGCGAGACCATGTTGATCACGTCGGTCTCGGCCAGCACTGCGCAGATCGAGCTGACCTTCTCTGGGTTCTTCGAGGTCTTGGAGAGCGCGCCGATCTCCTCGACCGCCACGCCGAGGTAGCGCGCGATGTTCTCGAGAAACTGCCCCGAGCCCGAGGCGCACTGGCTGGTCATCTTGTAGGACAGCACCTTGCCGCGCTCGTCGATGTAGATCGCGCGGCCGTTGAGCGCACCGATGTCGCACACCGCGCGCGCCTCCGGCACCAGGTACACGCCGCCGCGCGCATGCGTGGTCATCGAATAGAAGTGGCCGGTGGCGAACTTGACGTTTTCGCCCTCGCCGGTGGTGGCGGTGTAGGCGATGTCACCGGGCGCGAGCCGGGCCTCTTCGAGCACCTCGTCGAAGCCCTGCCGGGCAAGCTCCATGGGATCGCGCCGCCGGATGCGCTCGCAGCGCTTCGCCAGCCACTCGACTGAGTTCCCGTCGCTGCGGAACAGCGTGGTCTTCACCGCCCCCGATCCGATGTCGATGCCGATGGTGTGGATCATGTTCAGGTCCTCGCTTCCGGGGTCTTGCCTTCCTCGAGCACCGCGCGCCAGGCGAATGTAGCGCCGCCGAGCGCCCCCGTATAGATCGAATCGGGATTGATGTTGAGGGTGATTTCGCCGTAGTTCTCGCGCACCAGCTCGCGCAGCGACTTCACCGCGGCTTCGTTCTTCGCCACGCCGCCGGTGAAGGTGAATTCGTCGCGCACGCCGCCCGAGCGCGCCAGGATCGACCTCGCGCGCAGGATGAGGGCGCGATGCAGCCCGGCCATGATGTCCTCGCGTTTTTCGCCCAGCGACAGCCGGTCGCGCAGCTCGGCGCCGGCGAACACCGTGCAGGTCGAGTTGATGCGCACGGTCTTGGTCGCCTTCATCGCCAGCGGCCCAAGTTCGTGCAATCCCATGTTCATCTCGTCGGCGATGTAGCCG
>JBGOTT010000154.1:0-9045 GCA_041476585.1 Gammaproteobacteria bacterium
CTCGCTTTTCCTCTGGTCGGCGCAGTCGCGCGCGAGGCGATCGAGGCGTATGGAGACGATACCAACTCCCACCCCGTCGGATCGGGCCCCTATCTGCTGAAGCGGTACGCGCGATCCTCGAAGATCGTGCTGGAGGCGAACCCGGATTACCGCGGCAAGATCTGGGATTTCGCCCCCGGCGACGATCCTCTGGACGTCGAGATCGCGGCAAGGATGAAGGGCAGGAAGCTGCCCGCGATCGGGACGGTCGAGATCAGCGTCATGGACGAGACCCAGAGCCGCTGGCTCGCCTTCCAGAGGGCGGAAACGGATATCGAGTATCAGCTGGTGGAGGTCGCGCCCACCTTCATGACTGAAGACGGCAGGTTGCGGCCCGAGTTCGTCAGGCGCGGCATCCGCCTCGACCGCAGCGTCGATCCCGAGATTACCTATACGTTCTTCAACATGCAGGAGAAAATCGGCGACCAGCCGAACCCGCTGGCCGGTTTCAGCAAGGAGAGAATCGCCCTGCGCCGCGCGATCGCGATGGCGTACAAGATCGACGATCAGATCCGCATCATCCGCAAGGGTCAGGCCATGCGGGCGCAGTTTCCGATTCCGCCCGGCGTCGCCGGCCATGATCCGCGCTACCGGAGCAGCATTCCGTACGATCCGCAATTGGCCAACGCGTTGCTGGACAAGTTCCAGTACAAGAGGGGACCCGATGGCTACCGCGCCCAGCCCGACGGCAAGCCGCTGGTGATCCGCTACTCGTCGATGCCTACCGAGCGCGACCGCCAGTTCGACGAGCTGTTCAAGCGCTCGCTCGACTCGATCGGCGTGCGGCTGGAGATCCACAAGGACCGCTTCGCCGAGCTGAACAAACTGGGACACGAGTGCCGTCTGATGATGCGCGGGGCAGCCTGGATTGCCGATTATCCGGACGGCGACAATTTCATGCAGTTGCTCTACGGACCGAACACCGGGCAAACCAATTCCGCGTGTTACCGGTCGCCCGAATTCGACCGGTTGTACGAGAATTCGCGGTCGATGCCCGACAGCGTGGAGCGCAACAGGCTTTACCGGCAGATGACGCGCCTGATGGAGGTCCATACGGTCTGGATACTCGCCGACAGCCGCTATCGGAACGTGCTGCTTCAACCCCACGTGGTGGGTTACAGAAAACACCCGGTGCTGTTTTCCGAATGGCTCTACATCGACCTGGATCCCGGGTCGCGGAAATAGGGAAATGCTCGCGTACGCCGTTCGCCGGCTCTGGCAGTTCTTTCCGACGCTGCTGGGCGTCGTTCTGCTCGTGTTCGCACTGTTCAATTGGGTCGGAGGCGATCCTGCCTACCTCCTCGCGGGCAAGATCTCCAATCCCGAGCAGATCGAGAACATCCGGCGACAGCTGGGCGTCGATCAGCCGTACGCGGCTCAGCTCTGGATCTTCGTGAAGCAGATCGCGGGTGCCGATTTCGGCGCCAGCTGGGCGACCAACGAAAAGGTTTCGGAGATCATCGCGACCCGGCTGGGACCGTCGCTGACGGTGCTGGTGCCGCTGCTCGTGATCAGCACGATTCTGGCGATGGCGGCGGCGATGCTCGTTGCCTACCTGCGCGGGTCGCTGACCGACCGCGCGATCATGATCGGCTGCACGGTCGGCCAATCGGTCAGCATCCTGGTGTACATCATCGTGGCGCAGTACGTTCTGGCTTACCAGTTCGGCTGGTTCCCGGTGCAGGGCTGGGGCAACAACCTGGCGGAGAATCTGCTTCGCTACAGCGCGCTGCCGGTCATCGTTGGCGTGATCGTCTCGCTCGCCCCCGACATCCGCCTTTACCGCAGTTTTTTTCTCGAGGAGATCAATCAGGACTACGTTCGTACCGCCCGTGCGAAGGGGTTGAGCGAGACCCGCGTCATGTGGGTGCACGTGCTGCGAAACGCCGCGATTCCGATCGTCACCAACGTGATAATCCAGCTTCCCGCGATGCTGGTCGGCGCGTTCCTGATCGAGCGATTCTTCTCCATTCCGGGCATCGGCAGGGAAGTGATCCTCGCGGTCGAGCGCAGCGATTTTCCCGTGCTGAAGGCGGTGACGATTTACGTGGCAATCGTCACGATGATCGTGAACCTGGCGGCCGACCTCCTGTACAAGGCGATCGATCCGCGCGTGGAGCTCGAGTGAGCGGGAACGCGATTCGATGAGCACCAACGCGCTCGCATTGCCCGCGCCGGGGCATGCCGGATCGCCCGGACTATGGGTGCTCGCATGGCTGCGATTCTGCCGCGACCGCGTGGGGCTCGTCTCGCTCGCGGTGGTCGTGATTTATTTCGCCATCGTGGCGGCGTCGCGGATCGGATGGATCGCGGGCGACTGGTCGAAGGAGGTTGGTGTCAGCTACGCGCCGCCGAGCGTCATGGGGCCCGATGCCGCACCAGCCGCCGCAGCGGCGCCTGACGCTACGGCCGGCCCGGTGGCCGACGACACAGACGTCGTCGATCCGCTCGCCGAAGAGCTCGCCGAGATCAGGAAGGGGCTGGCCGGCCTGTCCGATTCCGAGCCGAGGGCGGCGACGCTTGCGTTCGGCGGCGACAAATGGGGCCGGGATGTATTAAAGAAGGCGGTCAAGGGCACGGAGACTTCGCTGCTGGTGGGGCTCGCCGCCGCCTTACTGGCCGCGTTCCTCGGCACGCTGTTCGGCGCCCAGGCTGGATACCATGGCGGATGGGTGGACGACCTGTTCAACTGGTTCTACAGCGTGTTCACCTCGATTCCTTACCTGCTGCTCGTCCTGGCCATTGCCGCGGTGCTGAACCAGAAAGGCACCGCGACGGTGATCCTGATCCTCGGTCTGACGGGCTGGACGGGGATATTCCGGCTGGTCCGCGCCGAATACATGAAGCACAAGGTGCGCGAGTACGTCCGGGCGGCCGACGTGATCGGCGCTTCCGATGCGCGGCGCATGTTCGTGCATATACTTCCCAACGTAAGCCACGTGGTGTTGGTGCAGCTCTCGCTGCACGTCGTGCTGTTCATCAAGTCCGAGGTGGTGTTGAGCTTTCTGGGCTTTGGCGTCGGAGTCGACACCGTTTCGTGGGGCAGCATGCTGAACGAAGCGCAGAACGAGCTGATCCTCGGCAAATGGTGGCAGCTCGCCGCTGCAACCGCGGCGATGGCCGTTCTGGTCACGGCGTTCAGCCTGTTGACGGACGCATTGCGCGATGCTCTGGACCCGAGGATCAAATGAGCGCCTCGGACGAAACCGATGCCCTGGTCGGCGTGCGCGACCTGGCGGTCGATTTCCGCGTCGGCGAGACCACCACGCTCGCAGCGGTCAGGGGCATCAGCTTCGACATTCCCCGATGCGCCTCGGTCGCGCTGGTCGGCGAGTCCGGCAGCGGCAAGTCGGCGACCGCGCTGGCGATGCTTGGTTTGCTGCCGGGCGAGAATGCCACGGTGCGTCCGGGCAGCCAGGTGCTTTATGCAGGACGCAATCTTCTCGAAATCACGCCGCGTGAATTGCGCTCGCTGCGGGGGGTCGACATATCGATGGTTTTTCAGGAGCCGATGAGCTCGCTGAATCCGGTGTTCACGGTCGGCTTCCAGCTCCGAGAAGTCCTGACGAAACGGCTGCAGCTCTCGAGAAGGCAGGCGCGGGTGCGCGCGCTCGAACTGCTGCGCGAGGTCGGTATCCCGGAGCCGGCAACGAGGATCGGCGCTTATCCATTCGAATTGTCCGGCGGCCAGCAGCAGCGCGTCATGATCGCCATCGCGATCGCCTGTGAGCCGAAGCTGCTGATTGCCGACGAACCGACAACCGGGCTCGACGCGACGGTCCAAAAGCAGATCCTCGAGTTGATCGCCGGCTTGCAACGGCGGCGGCAGATGTCGATGCTGTTCATTACGCACGATCTCGCGCTGGTGGGAGAAATCGCCGATCATGTCGTCGTCATGCGCGAAGGCGAAATCAGGGAGCAAGGCAGCGTGCGGCAGATATTCGAAGCGCCCCGGGATGCCTATACGCGCGCCCTTCTCGCGTGCCGGCCGCCGCTCGGGCGCCGTCCGCGCCGCCTGCCCGTCATCGACGATTTCCTGAAGCAACCGTCGATCAGCGTTACGGACATTCCGGAGCGCTCGCGCGGCCTGCTGGGAAACGAGGAGATCGTTCTCGAAGTGCGGCATCTCGCGAAGAGTTTTTATTTGCGCGACGGGCTGTTCCGCAGGAGGGAATTCAAGGCCGTCAAGGATGCGTCATTCAAGCTCGCAAAGGGCAAGACCCTGGGGCTGGTGGGCGAATCGGGCTCGGGCAAAACCACGCTGGGGCTCATGTTGGTGCGGCTCCACAAGGCGTCGAGCGGACAGGCCCTGTTCGACGGCAGGGATCTGCTGTCGATGCCGCCGGAAACCGCGATGGCATACAAACGCCGGATCCAGATCGTTTTCCAGAATCCTTATGCATCGCTCAACCCGAGGTTTACGATCGGCCAGATCCTCATCGAGCCGATGAAGATCCACGCCATCGGGACCGGCGCAGCGGATCGCCGCGCGCTCGCCTTCGAGTTGCTGGAAAAGGTCGGTCTGCCCCAGGCTTCGTTCTTCAGGTATCCGCACGAGTTCTCCGGCGGGCAGCGGCAGAGGATCGCGATCGCGCGCTGCCTCACGATGAAACCGGACGTGCTGATCTGCGACGAATCGGTGTCCGCGCTCGACGTGTCGGTCCAGGCGCAGCTTCTCAACCTGCTGCAGGACCTGCAGGACGAGTACCGGATGAGTTTCATATTCATCTCGCACGACCTTGCCGTGATCCGGTACATGGCCGACCAGGTGCTGGTGATGAGCGCAGGCGAAATCGTCGAGACCGGCGATTCCGACGAGATATATTCCAATCCCCGGCATCCCTACACGCGAAGGCTGCTCGCCTCGATGCCCCAGGCATGGCGCCACTGAACCTGATCGGATGCGTGGTCGCGCTCGCAGGCGTTTTGTCTCCGCCCGCGTGGGCCGCGCACGCCTACGGCCAGTTCGGCGACGTCAAATATCCGGCCGGGTTTGCGCATTTCGCCTGGGTCAACCCCGATGCGCCGAAAGGCGGCGAGATCGAACTGGTCCCGCCTTTGCGCATCACCACGTTCGACAAGTACAACCCGTTCACTCTCAAGGGAACTGCGCCTCCCGGTCTGAGCGCATTGATTTTCGAAAGCCTGCTAACCGGCACGATGGACGAACCGACGACGGCCTATGGTTTGATTGCGCAGGACATCGAAGCCGCGCCGGACATGCTTTCGGTCACCTTCCAGTTGAACCCGGCCGCCCGCTTCCATGACGGCACGACCGTGATGGCCGCGGACGTGAAGCACAGTTTCGATACGCTGATGAGCAAGCAGGCGGCGCCCCAATACCGCGTGGTATTTGGGGATGTCAGGCAGGCGGTCGTCACGGGGCCGCGCAGCGTCCGCTACGAATTCAAGAAAGCCAGCGCCGAATTGCCTTTGCTGGTCGGCAGCCTTCCGGTCTTCAGCCGCGCCTGGGGCGCGGGCAAGCCCTTCGACCAGGTGATCATGGACACGCCGATCGCCAGCGGTCCGTACCGCATCGGGCGCTCGAACTTCGGCCGCGACATCACCTACGAGCGCGACCCGAACTATTGGGCGCGCGATCTGAACGTGCGCCGGGGCCGCTACAACTTCGATCGCATTACCTACAAGATCTACAAGGACACCACCGCCCAGACCGAGGCCTTCAAAGCGGGCGAGTTCGACTACCTGCGGACATTCTCCGCGCGCGAGTGGGCGCGTACCTATACCGGAAAGAAATTCGATTCCGGCGAATTGGTCAAGGCCGAGCTCGAGTTCAGGAACGCGGGAGATTTCCAGGGTTATCTGATCAATACGCGGCGCGAGAAATTCAAGGACGCGCGCGTGCGGGAGGCGCTCGGCCTCGCTTACGATTTCGAGTGGATGAACCGCCGGCTGATGTACGACTCGTATGTGCGTGTGCGGGGCTTCTTCAACGCCAGCGATTTCGAAGCCAGGGGCCTGCCGGGACCCGACGAGCTCGCCGTCCTGCAGCCACTGCGCGACAAGTTGCCCGCCAAGATCTTCACCGAGGAGGTTCCGCAACCGCCTTCGACGGCGCCCCCCGGCAGCCTGCGGCAGAACCTGCGCAAGGCGAGGGCGCTGCTTGCCGAAGCGGGGTGGACTTACCGCGACGGTGCGCTGCGCAACGCGCAGGGCGACGCGTTCACGCTCGAGTACCTCGACAGCGGCGGCGGTGAACGCACCATCACGCCTTTCTTCCAGGCGCTCGCCAAGCTGGGAATTCGCGGCGAGTACCGCAGGGCGGACTTCGCGCTGATCCAGAAGCGGATGGATGTGTTCGACTTCGACCTGTTTACCGTCCGGATCCCGGGTGACGAGGCGCCAGGCAGCGAGCTGCTGGACCGCTACGGCTCCGCATCGGCGGCCACGGAAGGTTCCAACAACCTGCTCGGCGTGAAGGATCCGGCCGTCGACGCGCTGCTCAATCTCGCGGTTTCTTCCCGGACGCGACCCGAACTCGTCGCCCGCCTGCGAGCGCTCGACCGCGTGTTGCGCCACGGCCATTACGTCATTCCGCAGTACTACTCCAATACCTACCGGCTGGCCTACCGCGCGGGAACATTCGAGCAGCCGGCGGTGCTGCCACTGTACTACCAGGCGGAAGACTGGGTCATTTCCACCTGGTGGCGAAAAAAATAGGAGCGAACCGACGATGTGGTCCTACATCCTAAAGCGTCTGCTGTTGATGATCCCCACGTTGTTCGGGATCCTGCTGATCACGTTTGCCGTGATCCAGTTCGTGCCGGGCGGACCGGTCGAGCAGATGGTGGCGCAACTGCAGGGCCGCGATGCGGGGGGCGGCGAGGGTCCTGCGGCGAGCGGCAGCGATTATCGCGGGCGTCAAGGGGTCGATGCGGCGCGCGTCGAGGAAATCAGGAAGCTGTACGGCTTCGACAAGCCGGCGCACGAGCGTTTCCTGCAGATGCTGGGCCGGTTCGCCCGCTTCGACCTGGGCAAGAGCTTTTTTCAGAGCAAGGACGTCTGGCCGCTGATCCTGGAGAAGCTTCCCGTCTCGATCAGCCTGGGCCTGTGGACATTTTTCTTCGTTTACGCGATCTCCCTGCCCCTGGGGATCGCGAAGGCAGTGCGCGCCGGCACGCGCTTCGACACGATCACGACGCTGATCGTGCTGATGGGCTACGCGATTCCGAGCTTCGTGCTGGGCGTCGTGTTCCTGGTGCTGTTCGCAGGCGGCTCGTTCGCGCAAGTGTTTCCGCTGCGCGGACTTACATCGCTTAACTGGCAGGATTTGAGCCTCGCGGGGAAAATCACCGATTACCTGTGGCACATCGCGCTCCCGGTCGCCGCCATGGTGATGGGCGGCTTCGCCGTGATCACGGTTCTGACGAAAAATTCGGTGCTGGAGGAAATCCGCAAGCAATACGTGCTGACTGCCCGCGCCAAGGGCGTGGATGAGCGCACCGTGCTGTGGCGGCACGTGTTTCGCAACGCGATGATTCCGATCATGACCGGATTTCCGGCGGCGTTCGTGGGCGCGTTCTTCACCGGCGCGCTGCTGATCGAAACCCTGTTCTCGCTCGATGGGCTGGGCCTGCTGTCCTACGAATCGGTGATCCGGCGCGATTACCCCGTGGTGCTGGGAAGCCTGTTTCTGTTCACCATCATCGGCCTGTTCACCACCTTGCTGCGCGATCTCAGCTACCTCTGGGTCGATCCGCGCGTCAGGTTTTTCGACTGAAGCCATGAGTCCGTACGTGTCGCGCCAGAGTCCGGCCCGCCGCGCGTGGAGGCGCTTTTGCAGCAACCGGCTCGGGTACGCAAGCCTGCTGCTGTTCGCCTTCCTGTTCGGCATCAGCCTGCTTGCCGAAGTGCTGTCCAACGACAAGCCTCTCGCCGTGCGCTACGAGGGACGGTGGTATTTCCCGCTGCTGCAGACCTTGCCGGAAACCACCTTCGGCGGGGATTTCGAGACGCCGACCGACTACCTGGATCCCCTCATCCGGGAGAATCTCGCCAAGCCGGGAAACATGGCGCTGTTTCCGCCCAACCGCTATCACCACAGCACCATCAACTACTTCGCAAGCGCTCCCAGCCCGGCGCCGCCCGATGCCGAAAACCTGCTCGGCACCGACGATCGCGGGCGCGATCTGCTCGCGCGGCTGCTGTACGGATTCCGCATCTCGGTCGTGTTCGCACTGCTCGTCACCGCGACGTGCGCTGCCTTCGGGGTGCTCTACGGCGCCATCCAGGGGTACTTTGCGGGTTGGACCGACATCGCGATGGAGCGCGTGAGCGAGATCTGGAGCGCCATGCCGACGCTGTACATGCTGATCATTTTCTCCTCGCTGTTCGAAGCGAGCTTCTGGTTGCTCGTCATCCTGCTGTCAATGTTCAGCTGGCTCGGCATCGCCGCCTATGTGCGCGCGGAATTCCTCAAGAACAGGACCCTCGACTACGTGCGCGCCGCGAAGGCGCTGGGGCAGAGCGATGCGAAGATCATGCGCCGCCACATCCTGCCGAACAGCCTGACTCCGGTCGTGACCCTGATCCCGTTCGAGATGGCCGGGGCCATAGGCGCGCTGACCAGCCTGGACTTTCTGGGCCTCGGCGTGCCGCCCGATACGCCCAGCCTCGGCGAGCTTCTCAACCAGGGAAAGAGCAACCTGGATGCCTGGTGGATATCGCTCTCCACCTTCGGCGTGCTGGTGATCACCTTGCTGCTGCTCATCCTGATCGGCGACGCTATGCGCGACGCCCTCGATCCGCGCAAGGTGCTGCAGGGGGACGAACAGTGAGCCTGCTCGAGGTGAGGGAGCTCTGCGTCGAATTCGGAGCGCGCCGCGTGGTGGACCGCGTGTCGTTCTCGCTGGACGCCGGCGGGAAGCTGGCGCTGGTCGGCGAATCGGGATCCGGCAAGACCGTCACCGCGCTGTCGCTGCTGCGGCTGCTGGAAGCGGCGCGCCTGAGCGGCGAAGCGATGTTCGGCGGCAAGGACGTACTGAA
>JBGOTT010000155.1:0-8942 GCA_041476585.1 Gammaproteobacteria bacterium
ACCAATCGCGTCGAGGTCCGCCGCACCGGCGACAAATCGCTGATCACCGTCGACCGCATCCGGGTCGACGTGGAACTCGAGTTCTACGTCCGTGTGCAGCCGAGCGTTGACGGGGTCGCCACCGCCGCCCAGGCGATCGGCGCGCGCTCGCTGAATCCCGAAGGCATCCGCAACCTGTTCGAAGGCCGGTTCGTGGGCGCGCTGCAGTCGGTGGCCGCTGCCGAGTCGATGGACAGCCTGCACGAGAAGCGCGCGGAGTTCGTCCGGCACATCGGCGAGTCGATTCGCGAAAACCTGACCCAGAACGGCATTCTGCTCGAATCGGTATCGCTGACGCGGTTCGACCAGGCGCCATTCGCGGCGCTGGACGAAAACAACGCCTTCAACGCGGTCGGGATGCGCAAGCTCTCCGAGATCATCACCACCAACAAGAAGAAGCGCACCGAGATCGAGGCCGAGGCCGACATCGCCGTGCGCCAGACCCAGCTCGATGCGACCAAGCAGCGCCTGAACTTGGAGCAGCAGCAGGAACAGGCGCAGATCGGCCAGCGCCTCGCGATCGAAAAGATCAAGGCGGCCAGTGACGCCGAAGCCGCCAAGGCGCGCGAGGAATCCATGGTGGCGAGCGAAAACGCGCGCATCACGCGCGAGAAGGAGACCAAGTCGCTCGAGATCGCGAAGGGACGCGAACTGCGCGCGCTTGAGATCAGCGCCCAGTTCAATTCCGAATCCAACAAGATCGACGGCGCGATCCGGCTCGCCGCCAAGCACGCCGAGGAAGCCAAGGCGCAGGCGGAGGCCGAGCGCGCTCGCGCGGAGATGATCCTCGCCCAGGAGTTCGTGCAGACCGAACGCGAACGCGCGATGGCCGAGCGGTCCCGGGAGATCGCGCTCCTGCGCGTGCAGGAGCAGGGCGAGGTCGACACCGCCAAGGCCGAGAGCGAAGCCGCGGTGCTCATCAAGCGGGCCCAGGCCGATGCGCAGGCGGTGCGTACGCGCGCCGAATCCGAGCGGCTGCGCCTGCTGGCGGAGTCCGAGGGTACCTCGGCGCTCATCGCGGCCGAGAACACGCGCAGCGACAGCCTGATCAGGCTGCAGCTCGAGCGGTATCGCCTCGACAAGATGCCGGAAATTCTCGAGCAGATGATGAAACCGGCGGAAAAGATCGACAGCATCCGCATCCATCATGTATCGGGCCTCAACGGCGCGCCAGGCACCGCCGGAGCCGGCGGCTCGGGCCAGGATGCGGGCAACCGGCCCCCGATCAACCAGGTGCTGGACAGCATCCTCGGGATGGCCGTGCAGCTGCCGGCCCTGAAGAGCATCGGCGATTCCATCGGCTACGACTTTTCCGCCGTGCTGCCCAAGGCGCCCGATGCCGGCGAGTCAGCGGGTAAAGACGCCAAAGGCAAGCGGTAGCAGCGGTCCGAAGAAGCACTGTTCGTCCCCAGAGCGCAGGTCCACCAACGAGGAGTTGCACATGACGGTTTCGCGACGTGATTTTCTAGCGGCTGCTGGCGCCACTGCGGCCATCGGAGCGCTGCCCACGCGGGGATTCGCGCAGGGCAAGCCGATCAAGCTTGGAGCGATATTCGATAACTCGGGCAACCTGGACATCTACGGCAAGCCGATCGTCATGACGACCCAGCTCGCCGTCGATGAGATAAACGCTGCAGGCGGGGTGCTGGGGCGCAAGGTCCAGCTCATCCAGTACGACAGCCAGTCCGACATAGCGCTCTACACCAAGTTCGCGCAGCAGCTGGTGCGCCAGGACAAGGCGGACGTCGTGCACGCCGGCATCACTTCGGCGTCGCGCGAGGCGATCCGCCCGACGTTCACGCGCTCCAACACGCTTTACTTCTACAATATTCTTTACGAAGGCGGCGTGTGCGACCGCAATACCGTCTGCACCGGCACCACGCCGGCGCAGGCGAACGAGCCGCTGGTCGAAGTCGGGATGAAGCGATGGGGCAACAAGGTGTACATCGTCGCCGCCGACTACAACTACGGACAGATCACCGCCAAGTGGCTGGCCCACTACATCGGGCAGCGCAAGGGAACGGTGGCCAAGACCGATTTCTTCCCGCTCGACGTCGCCGACTTCGGTTCGACGATCGCGAAGATCCAGCAGGAAAAGCCGAATTTCGTGATCTCCGCGCTGGTCGGCGGCGCCCACATGTCGTTCTACCGGCAGTGGGCGGCCTCGGGAATGAACAAGCGCATTCCGCTCGCCTCCACGACCTTCGGTGTCGGCAACGAACACCTTGCGCTGTCGCCCGCGGAGGGCGATGGCATCCTGATCGTGGGTAACTACAGTCAGGAAATCCAGACCCCGGCCAACAAGAGCTTTCTCGCCGCGTTCGGTAAGCGCTTCGGCGATACCAAGATCGTGCACGAGCTTGCCGTGTCCCAGTACCAGGGCATCAAGCTGTGGGCCGAGTGCATGAGAAAGGCCGGCTCGCTCGATCGCGCCGCGGTGCTCAAGGCGATCGAATCGGGCCCGAAGATCGACGGGCCCTCCGGCGTCGTGGCGCTCGACGCGAAGACGCATCATGCCGCGCTCGACATCTACGTGATGGAGGTCCAGGGGCAGAAGCTGACCATCAAGGAGACCTACAAGCAGCGCGCGCCTTCCGACACAGCGCAGTACTGCGACCTGATCAAGAACCCGAAGGAGAACAAGCAGTTCGAGGTCAACATCTGATCCGGCGGATGATCCGGCGGATCTGACGCGGTGGACTACGCGGGCGTCGTCGTCCTCGAGATCCTGTACATGATCGCATTTCTGGCGCTGATCAGCGCCGGGCTTGCGATCGTGTTCGGCATGATGCGCGTCATCAACCTCGCCCACGGCGAGTTCGTCATGCTCGGCGGATACACGACGATCGCTTGCTCCAAAGCCGGCATGGACGTGTACTTTGCCATGCTGGTCGTCGCACCGGTGGTAGTCGCCGCGGTCGGATTGCTCGTAGAGCGGCTGATCATCCGCTGGCTGTACGGCCGCATCATCGACACCATGCTCGCCACCTGGGGCCTCTCGCTGCTGCTGGTCGGCCTGGTGACGCTGATCTTCGGCACTTCCGCGGTCAGCGTACCGGCGCCGATCCCGGGTTACCAGCTCGGCAGCTACCAGATGGGCGGCTACAACCTGTTCATCATCGGCATCACCGTGCTGCTGCTGATCGGCATGTGGGTGGTGCTGCGCTTCACGCGCGCCGGCCTGATCGCGCGCGGCGCGATGCAGGGTCCCGACGTGGTGGCTGCGCTCGGTTACGACCCAGGCAAGGTCTACATGGTGACGTTTACCGTGGGCGCGGCGCTCTCGGGTCTGGCGGGCGGAGTGCTGGCGCCGCTCACCGGGCTGTTGCCTTCTTCGGGGGGCGCGTACATCGCAAAGGCATTCATTACCGTGATTACCGGCGGTGCGGCGGTGATCGCCGGAACGCTGTCGAGCGCGGTGATCTTCTGTGTGATCAACCAGCTGGTGTCGTTCGCTTCGACACCCGTCATCGGCGAGATCGCGATGCTCGCCCTGGCGATCATCCTGTTGCGGCTGATGCCCCAGGGCATCACCGGGCGTTTTTTCCGCAGCGGCACATGAGCGACTGGCGTTCGACGGGAAAGATGCAATGGGGATGGTTCCTGATCGCGCTGGCGGTGCTGGTGCTGTTGCCGCTGGTGTTCGACACCTACACCATGTCGCTGCTGCTCGTCTGGGCGCTGTTTGCCATGTCTCTGGGCCTCATGTGGGGTTACGCGGGCCTGCTCAGCTTCGGGCATGCCGCCTATTTCGGCCTTGGCGCGTATACGTATGCGATCGCCGCGGTGAACATCGGCGAGAGCAGCGTCCCTCTCCTGCTCGCGATCCTCGTACCGGCCCTGTTCGCGGCCGTGGTCGGTGCGATGATGTTCTACGGGCGCATCAGCGACGTCTACATGGGCGTGATTACCCTCGTGGTGACCCTAATCCTGTTCAATTTCATGAGCGCTACCGCGGGAGATGCGTACAAGCTCGGCGATGCGCGCCTCGGAGGGTTCAACGGGATTCCGGGCTTCCCGACCCTGAACGTGCCCGGCTACCCGCAGATGTCGCTTGCCGGCGTTCCGACGTACTACATATGCGTGGTCGCCCTGCTCGGCTGCTATCTGCTTTCGCGCTGGATCCTCGCGCGCTCGTTCGGCCGCCTGCTGGTGGGCATTCGCGAGAACGAAGCGCGCTGCGAACTGATGGGCTACAACGTCCCTGCGCTGAAGACCGCGGTATTCACGCTCAGCGCCGCGATGGCGGGACTGGCTGGCTCCCTGTTCGCCAACTGGGCCGAAATCGTGACGCCGAGCGTGTTCAGCCTGCGTCAGACCGCCGAGGTGCTGATCTGGGTGCTGGTCGGCGGACTTGGCACGCTGCTCGGGCCCATCCTCGGCGCCATGGTGCTCGGCGCAGTCAAGCTCTACCTCGGCGAGCAGACGGTGATCGACAACTCGCTCGTGCTGGGATTGCTGCTGATCATCGTCGTGCTCGGCGTGCGGCGCGGCGTCGTTCCCACACTGCAAAGCTGGTGGGTTGCCCGCGCGCGGCGGCGTGCCCGAAAACCGGGCGCACGCCGCAGGCTCGGCTCCGCGTCAGATCGCCCGGCGTGAGCGGCGTCGTCGAAACGCTCGATCTCACGATGCGCTTCGGCGGCGTGGTGGCGGTCGACCATGTCAACTTTTCGCTGCGCGAGCGTGAACTGCGTTGCCTGATTGGCCCCAACGGCGCGGGCAAGAGCACGTTCTTCAAGTGCGTCACCGGCCAATATCGGCTCGGGCACGAGAACGGCCGCGTCCTCGTCCGCGGCAGCGAAGTCACCGGATGGCCGACGCATGAAATCGTGCGGCTCGGAGTAGGCATCAAGACCCAGGTGCCTTCGGTGATGAACGGCCTGACGGTGCATGAAAATCTCTGGCTTGCAGCGCGGCGCGTCCATGGATGGGCCGGCAGCAACGGCGCGGTCGAGGAAACGATGTCCGAACTGCAACTGCATGCGCTTAGCCGGCGCTTGGTGGGCGAACTCGCGCACGGCCAGCGCCAGATGGTCGAAATCGGGCTCGTGCTGGTGCAGCGACCGTGGCTGGTGCTGCTCGACGAACCGGCCGCAGGCATGACCGGGCCGGAGGTCGAGCGGCTGGCGGGCGTGATCCGCCGCATCAACCAGACCGCGTCGCTGATCGTGGTCGATCACGACATGGAGTTCGTGCGCATGCTGGGCAGCAACGTGACGGTGTTCTATCAGGGCGCGGTGCTGCTCGAGGGTCCGGCCGATCGGGTGCTCAACGACGCGCGCGTACGCGAGGTCTACATCGGGAACCGTGCCGCATGATGCCCGAATCCGCGGCGGCAGGTATTCACGGAGATCCCCCGGGCGATTCGGGGAGAACCGTGCTCGAAGTGCACGACCTGCGCGGCGGCTACGGCTCCGTGCCGGTGCTGCACGGCGTTTCGCTGCGCGTCGACGCAGGGCACGCGCTCGGCATCGTCGGGCACAACGGCATGGGCAAGACGACGCTGCTGAAGACGATCGTCGGGCTGCTGCCCGTGACCGGGGGATTGATCAGCATCGACGGGGCCGACGTGACGCGCGAACCGGCGCACGCCCGGAGCCGCCGCGGCCTCGCCTACGTGCCGCAGGGCCGCGGCATCCTGCCGGGCTTGAGCACGCTCGACAACCTGCGTCTCGCCTGGACCGGCGACTCGGATGAAACGGAGCAGGAGGCGGTCGACCGGGTGGTGGGTCTCTTTCCGCGCCTCGCGCCGCTGCTCGATCGACGCGGCGGCCTGCTTTCCGGCGGCGAGCAGCAGTTGCTGGCGATCGCGCGCGCTCTGGTGCCGAACCCGTGGATCGTGCTTCTCGATGAGCCCTCCGAGGGCATCCAGCCTTCGCTGATCCAGGAGATCGGGCAAACCCTTTCGCGCCTGCGCAGGGACGCGCACCTCGCGTTGGTCATCGTCGAGCAGAACCTCGATCTGGTGCTGGACGTCGCCACCAAGATCGCCGTGATGGAGCGCGGACGCATCGAGCGCGAACTCAATGCACGCGAGATGGGCGTCGGCAGCGCACTCATCCAGGCCCTCGGCATGGGCTCGGTGCGCCTCACACGCAGCCAGGCCCGCCCGGACAAACGCCCAACGGGCGGTAACCCGCAGCCTGCCGCCAGACCCACCGCTGTTCCACCGGGCAGCACGTTTTCATCCGCACGCGCCGCGCCCGCGGCGTCCGTTTCTCCACCCGAGCCGCCGCGATCCGCGAACGGTTCAGCTACGAGCGCAGCAGGAGCAGCCATGTCTTCCGTGAAGCGACCCTCCCTGGAGCAGATGAAGAAGATCGTCTCCTCCCTGCACATGAGCATGTCCGACGCCGAGGTGGCGGAATACATGGAGGTGCTCGAAGGCACGTTCCAGGCGTACGACCGGGTGCAGCAGCTCCCGGACAACCTGCCGCCGGTGAAGTATCCGCGCACGCCGGGGTACCGCCCCGGGGCCGCCGAGAACCGGCTTAACGCCTGGGCCGTGAAGGCCGAAGTGCGCGGTGCCGCGTCTGGGCCGCTCGCGGGCAAGCGCGTCGTGCTGAAGGACAACGTGTGCCTTGCCGGCGTGCCGATGATGAACGGCGCCTCCACGCTGGAAGGTTATGTGCCCGACGTGGACGCCACCGTCGTCACGCGCATCCTCGACGCCGGCGGGAGCATCGTCGGCAAGGCGCATTGCGAGTATTTCTGCCTGTCGGGCGGCAGCCATACCTCCGCGCACGGGCCAGTGCACAACCCGTACAAGCACGGATTCTCAGCCGGCGGATCCTCCTCCGGTTGCGCCGCGCTGGTCGGCGCCGGCGAGCTGGAGATGGCCATCGGCTGCGACCAGGGCGGATCGATCCGCATGCCCTCGGGGTGGTGCGGCTGCTACGGCATGAAGGCGACGCACGGGCTGGTTCCCTACACCGGCGTGATGCCGATCGAGGCGACGATCGATCACACGGGCCCGATGACAGCGACGGTGGCCGGCAACGCTCTGCTGCTCGAAGTCGTCGCCGGACTCGACGGCCTCGATCCGCGCCAATACGACGTGCGCGTGGACAAATACACCGGGGCACTGGGCCGCGGCGTGGCGGGATTGCGCATCGGGGTCGTGAAGGAAGGATTCGGCCATCCGTCGAGCGAGCCGGACGTCGACCAGAATGTCCGCCAGGCCGCCGACCGGCTGCGTGCGCTGGGCGCCACGGTCGATGACGTCTCGATACCGATGCACCTCGACGGCCCGGCGATCTGGACGCCGATCGCGCTCGAAGGACTGCAGGCGCAGATGATGCACGGCAACGGCATGGGGTACAACTGGAAGGGGCTGTACACCACCAGCCTGCTCGACGCGCATTCCAACTGGCGCGCACGCGCCAACGAGCTGTCGCGCACGCTGAAGATTTCCATGTTCGCCGGCGAATACTTCATCCGCCACTACCGGGGCCACTTCTATGCGAAGGCGCAGAACCTCGCACGCCTGCTGCGCCAGAGCTACGATGATGTGCTGCAGCGCTACGACCTGTTGCTGATGCCGACGCTGCCGATGAAGGCGACGCCGATTCCCGAGCAGAACGCGCCGCTGGCGCTGTATTGCCAGCGCGCGTTCGAGATGCTGCCCAATACCGCGCCGTTCGACGTCACCGGTCATCCGGCGATGACGATTCCCTGCGGCCTGAGCCAGGGGCTGCCGGTCGGCATGATGCTGATCGCCAAGCACTGGAACGAATCCACGATCTATCGCGCGGCGCATGCCTTCGAGCAGCTCGGCGACTGGCGGGAGTTCTAGAGCCCTTGGACAACCCCTTCAGCTCGGACTGGCTGCGCGCCTCGGCAGGCGATCACCTGCGCCCGCATGGCGGCACGTCCTACGTCGCCGGAGCCACCGGCGATGCGCTGAAATTCATGACCGTTTCACGCCTGCTGGATCGCACCGTACTGCGCCAGGGCGGCCGCGATGCCGCGGTGTTCGCCGCCACCGGCGAGCGCTTGAGCTGGCACGATCTCAAGGCGCGCTCCGACGCGGTGGCGGCGGGCTTGCTCGCGCTCGGCGTCGGCCGCGGCGACCGCGTGGGGATCTGGGCGCCGAATTGCATCGAGTGGATCTTGACGCAGTTCGGCACCGCGCGCATCGGTGCGATCCTGGTCAACATCAATCCGGCCTACCGCACGACGGAGCTCGAATACGCCCTCAACAAGGTGGAATGCCGCGCATTGATCCTGGCGCCGAAGTTCAAGACCAGCGACTACACCGGCATGATGAAAGGCCTGGCGCCCGAACTCGGCACCGCAGAGGCGGGGTCGCCGCTCAGGCTCGCGAAGTTCCCGCGCCTCGAGCGCATCGTCATGATCGGCAAGGCCGATCGCCCCAGGGGCATGCTGACGTTCGATGAGATCGAGCGCCTCGCCGGCCCTGCGCATCGGAGCCGGCTCGACGGCCTCTCGGCAGCCCTGGACCCCGACGATCCGATCAGCATTCAGTTCACCAGCGGCACGACGGGCGCGCCCAAGGGCGCGACGCTGTCGCACTTCAATATCGTCAACAACGCGCGCTACAGCGCCAAGGCGATGCAGCTCTCCGAGCGCGACGTGCTGTGCATTCCGGTGCCGCTCTATCACTGCTTCGGCATGGTGCTGGGCGTGCTGGCGTGTGCCGCCACCTGTTCGACGATGGTGTTCCCGGGCGAAGGATTCGACCCCGTGGAGACGCTGAGCGCCGTGCAGAAGTACCGCTGCACCGCGCTGCACGGCGTGCCGACGATGTTCATCGCCCAGCTTGATCACCCGGATTTCGGCGCATACGACGTGGGGTCCTTGCGCACCGGCATCATGGCCGGCGCGCCGTGCCCGATCGAGACGATGCGCCGGGTGGTCGCCGACATGCACATGAAAGAGGT
>JBGOTT010000156.1:0-8911 GCA_041476585.1 Gammaproteobacteria bacterium
CCTCCGGCGAATGGTTGGTGTCCACCACGCTCACGACCGGAATGCCGAGCTTCCTGGCCTCCGTGACCGCCCCCTTGTGGTAGCCGACATCGATCACGAACAGCGCATCGGGCAGGCTGGCGAGGTCCTTGATTCCGCCCAGGCTGCGCTGCAGCTTGTTCATCTCGCGCTGCACGCCGAGCGCTTCCTTCTTGGCCATGCGCTCGAAGCTGCCGTCCTGCGCCATCTGCTCCATCTCCTTCAGGCGCTTGATCGACTGCTTGACCGTCTTGAAATTGGTGAGCATGCCGCCCAGCCAGCGCTGGTCGACGTAAGGCGCATTGCAGCGCTGCGCCTCCTCGCGCACGATTTCGCGCGCCTGCCGCTTGGTGCCGACAAACAGCAGCGTGCCCTTGTTGGCCGCGAGCTGGCGCACGAACTTGAGCGCCTCCTGGTACATCGCCAGGGTCGTTTCCAGATTGATGATGTGGATCTTGTTGCGGTGGCCGAAAATATACGGCGCCATCTTCGGGTTCCAGAAGCGGGTTTGGTGCCCGAAGTGCACCCCGGCCTCCAGCATCTGGCGCATGGTCACAGACATGAAGCTCTCCTGATTAGGGTTAAGTCAGCCGCCCCGGCCGAGAAAACCCGTGACGCGCGGCTAACGCTCTCGGGCACCCTAACTGGCCGGGCGGGAAGTTTGACCCGCGGAATCCTGTTCGGGGTGTATCCCGCCCAGAGTCCCCATATTGAATCATTATGGTGAGTCCGCAAATCAGCCTGAAATTCTAGCATAATCAGGCCTCAAGCCTCAAGTATCCCGACCTACTTCCAAAGCGCCCCCGCATCGATGGCCGTGCAACTCAAAAACCGCGAAGAAATTGAAAAGATGCGCCTCGCCGGCCGGTTGGCAGCCGAGTTGCTCGACTACGTAACCCCCTACGTGCGCGCCGGGGTGACGACCGGGAAGTTGAACGACTTGTGCCACGCCTACATGGTCGAGGAACAGGGAACCACGCCCGCCCCGCTCAACTATGCCCCGCCGGGTTACAAGCCGTACCCGAAATCGATCTGCACCTCCGTCAATCACCAGGTCTGCCACGGCATACCCGGGGACCGGATCCTGAAAGCCGGCGATATCGTCAACATCGACGTAACGGTGGTCAAGGACGGTTTCCACGGCGATTCCAGCCGCATGTTTCACGTCGGAGAGCCGAGCATACAGGCGCGCCGCCTGGTGGAAGTCACCTACGAATGCATGTGGCGCGGTATCCGGGAGGTCCGTCCCGGCGCCCAGCTGGGCGATGTCGGCAGCGCGATCCAGACGCACGCGGAGCAGCACGGTTTCTCGGTGGTGCGCGAGTTCTGCGGCCACGGCATCGGCCGCAAATTTCACGAAGACCCGCAGGTGTTGCATTACGGCCGGCGCGGAACCGGATTGAAGCTCGAGCCCGGCATGACGTTCACCATCGAACCGATGATCAATGCGGGCAAGCCGGCGATCCGCGAACTCGCCGATGGATGGACCATTGTCACCAAGGACCACAGCCTGTCGGCGCAGTGGGAGCACACGGTGCTGGTCACGTCCGACGAGTATGAAATTCTCACCCAGTCGGCCGGCACGCCACCTCCGCCAAGCTGAGATGACCGTTGCCGCCGTCCGCAAGGCGCTCCCGATCGACACGGTGCGCGCGGCGCTTGCCGAGGGACGGCGCGGGTTGCGGGAGCACTTCCTCGCCGATCCCGATCCGCGCAAGCTGTTGCGCGGCCATACGCGGCTGATCGACACCGCCCTCGCTGCGCTGTGGCGCCAGGCGCGCGTGCCCGACGATGCAGCGCTGGTCGCCGTCGGCGGCTACGGCCGCGGCGAACAGTTCCCCGCATCGGACGTCGACGTGCTGGTCCTGTTGGGCCGGGAGCCGTCGGCGGGCGAGCGCGAACGGCTGGAAGGGTTCGTTGGACGGCTGTGGGACACCGGGCTCGAGGCCGGGCACAGCGTGCGCACTGTCGAGGCCTGCGGGGAGGCCGCGCGCACCGACGTCACCGTGCAGACCACGCTGCTCGATGCGCGCTACCTGCGGGGCAGCCGGCCGCTGTTCGAGCGTCTGCGCGCGGCGATGCACGCGCAGCTCGATGCGATGGCGTTTTTCGAGGCAAAGCGGCTCGAGCAGGAGCAACGCCACGCCAAGCACCAGGACACCGCATTCAGCCTCGAGCCGAATCTCAAGGAGGCGCCGGGTGGGCTGCGCGATCTGCACACCATCAAGTGGATCACGCGGGCCTTCGGCATCGGCGCCGATTGGCGCGACCTGGAGCGCGCGGGACTGATCACCCGTGCGGAGGCACGGCGGCTGGCGCGCGACGAGGCGCTGCTGCAGGAATTGCGTATCCGGCTGCACTACCTGGCGGGGCGGCGCGAAGACAGGATCGTGTTTGATTACCAGACGCTGCTTGCCCGCCAGATGGGTTTTGCGGGAAGCCCGGCGCGACAGCCCAGCGAACAACTGATGCAGCGCTATTTCCGCACCGCCAAGGAGATCACGCTGCTCAATACCGTCCTGCTGCAGAACCTGCGCGCGCGGCTCGCACCGGACGCGGGGTCGCAGCCGCAGCCGCTGAATGAACGCTTCGAAGCGCGCGGCGAATTCCTCAACGTCTGCAGCGAGGACCTGTTCGAAAGCCATCCGGAAGCGATCCTCGAATCGTTCCTGCTGCTGCAGCAACATCTCGAATTGCGCGGCATGACCGCAACGACCATGCGCGCGCTGTGGCGCTCGCGCGGGCGCATCAACGCGCGTTTCCGTCGCGATCCGCGCAACCGGTTGATGTTCCTGCTCACCCTGCAGCACCCGCGCGGCGTGGTGCATTCGCTGCGCCGCATGAACCAGTACGGCATCCTCGGCGGCTACCTGCCCGTATTCGGCCGCATCGTCGGGCAGATGCAGCATGACCTGTTTCATGTCTATACGGTGGACCAGCACATCCTCATGGTGGTGCGCAATCTGCGCAGGTTCACGATGCCCGAACTCGCGCACGAGTTTCCGCTCGCCAGCCAGTTGATGAGCGGATTCGCGCGCCGCTGGCTGCTCTACGTGGCGGCGCTGTACCATGACATCGCCAAGGGACGCGGCGGAAACCACTCGACGCTCGGAGCAATCGATGCGCGGCGCTTCTGCCGCAGCCACGGCCTGTCGCGTGACGATACGGAACTGGTCGTGTTTCTCGTGGCTCACCACCTCACGCTGTCCTCGGTGGCGCAGAAGCAGGACACCACGGACCCTGAAATCGTCGGCGCTTTCGCAAAGACCGTCGGCGATGAGCGCCGCCTGATCGCGCTGTACCTGCTGACCGTCGCCGATGTGCGCGGCACCAGCCCGAAGGTCTGGAACGCGTGGAAGGCCAAGCTGCTGGAGGACCTGTTCCGGGCGGCGCGACGCATTCTTACCGGCGGCCGGGTGGAGATGGACACGGCGCTTGCCGAAAACCAGGCCGAGGCGAGGCGGCTGCTGCGCCTCTACGCGCTTTCCGACACGGTCATGGACGGCTTCTGGGCGCAACTCGACACCACCTATTTCCTGCGCCACGACCCGCAGGAAATCGCGTGGCAGACCCGCACGCTGCACTACCGGGTCGATTCCGGCGAACCGGTCGTGAAGGCGCGGCCGGCACCGTTCGGCGAAGGGCTGCAGGTGATGATCTACACGCCCGACCGTGCCGAGCTGTTTGCGCGCATCTGCGGCTACTTCGAGCGCGCGAATTTCAACATCGTCGAGGCCAAGATCCACACCACCCGCCACAACTACGCGCTCGACACCTTCCTGGTGATGGGCGACGGCGACGGCACGCACTACCGCGACATGATCGCGCTGGTCGAAACCGGGCTGGCCGAAGAGCTGCGCTCCACTGCGCCTCTGCGGCCGCCGCTGCGCGGCCGGGTGTCGCGGCGCGTGCGGCACTTCCCCGTGACGCCGATGGTCGACCTGCGGCCCGACGAGCGCGGCACCAGCCACGTGCTGTCGGTGGTCGCGAGCGACCGGCCGGGGTTGCTCTACGGCATCGCGCGCATTCTCGCGATGTACCGCGTCAATCTGCGCACCGCGAAGATCAACACGCTCGGCGACCGCGCCGAAGACGTTTTCGTGGTGAGCTCGGAAGCGCTGCGCGATGGAAAAAGCGTCCTGCAGCTCGAGCAGAAGCTGCTGGCCGAACTGCAGGTAACCTAGGTTCACTCCTCGGGCGGCAGTTCCTGGCCGGGGAAGAGTTCCTCGACGAACCCGAACCGGGTGAAGTCGCGCACCCGCATCGGGTACAGGATCCCGTCGAGGTGATCGCATTCGTGCTGCACCACCCTGGCGTGAAAGCCCTCCGCCTCGCGCTCGATGCGCACGCCGTCCGCCGCGTGCCCCACGTACCGGATGCGCCGGTAGCGCGGCACCCAGCCGCGCAGGCCGGGGACCGAAAGGCACCCCTCCCATCCGTCTTCCAGTTCCTCCGCGAGCGGTCGTATTTCCGGATTGATCAGGACCGTGTACGGGACCTGCTCTGCATCCGGATAGCGCGGATTGCTGGTCACGCCGAAGATCACCACGCGCAGCGCGACGCCGACTTGCGGCGCAGCCAGTCCCGCGCCATTCAGGTGCCCCATCGTGTCATGCATGTCGGCGAGCAGTGCCGCGAGTTCCGGCGTGTCGAATTCTTCGACCGGGGCGGAGCGCGCGAGCAGCCGCGGATCGCCCATCCGGAGGACCGGGCGTATCACTGCCGCACCAGTTGATCGATGATGCGCCGCACTCTGCCCATCGCTTCCTCAAGCACTGTTGCAATGCGCTCAAGCGAAATTTCGTGTTCGCTCTCGCCACGCCCCGCCGCGTAGTTCGCAACCACCGCGATCGCCGCGTAATCCAGTCCCAGCTCGCGCGCGAGCGCCGCCTCCGGCATCCCGGTCATGCCGACAAGATCCGCGCCGTCGCGCTCGAGCCGGTTGATCTCGGCCGCCGTTTCGAGGCGCGGACCCTGGGTTGCGGCGTAAACAGCGCCATCGACCGCCGCCTCGCCTGCCGCGCGCGCCGCCGCCAGCAGCCGCGCGCGAAGGTTCGCGGAGTACGGATGCGTGAAATCAACGTGCGTGACTTGTGTGCCCGCGCCTTCAAAGAAGGTTGCCGCGCGTCCCCAGGTGTAATCCACGATCTGGTGCGGAATCACGATCGCTCCCGGACCCAGTTCGCGCCGAATGCCGCCAACCGAAGCCACCGAAATGACCGCGTCGACCTTCGCGGCACGCAGCGCCCAGAGATTGGCGCGATAGTTGACCTCGTGGGGCGCGATGTTGTGGCCGTAGCCATGCCGCGCCAGAAATACCACCTGTTGCCCGCCCATGCTTCCCAGCGTGAGCGGCCCCGACGGCTCGCCGTAGGGGGTGCGCACCGCCTGCCGGCGCGGAAGCTCCAGATTGGCGAGCTGCGATAGCCCGCTTCCGCCGATGATTCCCAGCATCACTACTCTTTCATCGCATAAATTTCAGGCAGATTGCGCCAATAACCCTTGGCGTCCATGCCGCAGCCGAAGACGAACCGGTCCTCGATCTCAAGGCCGACGAAATCGGCCCGAATCGGCTTGGCCCGGCGGATCGCCTTGTCCACCAGCACCGCGCAATGGAACGCCTCGGCGCCCATTGCGAGGATTTCGTCACGAATCGCGCGCATGGTCTCGCCACCGTCAAGAATGTCATCGAGCACCAGCACGCTGCGGCCGCGCACGCCTGCCGGCGGCGGTACCTGCCACGCAATCTTCCCTCCCGCGACCGCGTTTCCATAGCGGGTCACATGCACATAGTCCATGTCGAGAGGGAAACGCAGCATCGGCAGCAATTGCCCGCTGAACACCAGCGCACCGTTCATGACCGTCAGGACCAGCGGATAGGCATCGCTCAGGCGCGCCGTGATTTCGCCGGCCAGCCGCCGGATGGCAAGGCTGACCTCCTCGGAGGAACTCAGGCGCTCGGCAGCGCGCAGAAACTCCCAGGCCGCGCGGGGATCGGGCATATGTGCTGTGTTCGCGCGCTGTCTTCGTGGACTACCTGCTGGCCAGTATAACCGACGCGGTCCGCGCGATTACGGGCGACGCCGCGCCAGGAATTCAGCGAACTGGCGGCCGATCTCCGGGTGTTTCACTCCGAGCTCCACCGCGGCCTGAAGGTACCCCAGCTTGGAGCCGCAGTCATAGCGTTTTCCGTCGAACCGGTATGCCAGAACGCGCTCCTCGCCGATCAACTGCGCGATGGCATCGGTCAACTGGATCTCTCCGCCCAACCCTGCGCGGGCGTTTTCGAGATGGCGGAAGATGGCTGGCGTGAGAATGTAACGGCCGATCACGGCGAGAGTCGATGGCGCGTGCGCGGGTTCGGGTTTCTCGACGATCGCGCGAATCGCGCCGAGACGTGCCTCCGCCGCCTCCAGGCTGACGATGCCGTAGCGTCCGGTCTGATCGCGCGGGACGTTCTCGACGCCGAGCACGGAACATTGCTCGCGCTCGAAGATCTCGGCCATTTGCGCGATCACCGGTTTCGCGGCATCCACCAGGTCGTCGGCGAGCAGCACGGCGAACGGCTCGTCGCCGACGGCCGGGCGGGCACACCACACTGCATGGCCCAGGCCGAGCGCCTCGGCCTGGCGGATGTAGATGCAGCGGCAGCCTTTCGGCAGCACCCCTCTCACCGCATCCAGCAGATCGCGCTTGCCTTTTTTCTCCAGTTCGGTCTCCAGCTCCCAGGCGCTGTCGAAATGGTCCTCGATCGCTCGCTTGTGGCGGCCGGTGATGAAGATCATGTCCGTGATCCCCGCGGCCGCGGCCTCCTCGACGGCGTACTGGATGAGCGGCTTGTCGACCACCGGCATCATTTCCTTCGGGCTCGCCTTGGTTGCCGGCAGGAAGCGGCTGCCGAGGCCGGCAACGGGGAATACGGCTTTGATAAGTTTCTTCTTCATAGTTTCATTGTCGATGGTTCTGGCCGACGACAGTCAAATGCCTTCCCTCATCGCCTTCTCCAATCTGTTCTTGAGGTCTTGAATTTGCGATTGTGCCTTCTTCGCTTCCGTCTCTGCCAAGTCAAGCTCGGCCAGAAGCGGAGGATAACCAGACTTCTTCAACCACTCCTGTATCACAGAGAAGGACTCGCGATCGTTTGTATCGGCCAATAAAGTTCTCTTTCCATCCAACAGAGAGAGCTTGTGCCTGCAATGCTATCCAAATTCGCCTGCAGGACAGTTGCAGAAAACAGAAAGCTTCCCTGCATCCAAAACGAACTGGACTTCATAGTTCGTGTGTCCGTCGCTACTCCTCGCGAACAGCTTTCTCTGCATCACAACCTCTTTTGGCCGAATCTATGCGTTAAGTAACGCGAAAAACTCCTTCTCCGTGAGAATCCTGACACCCAATCGGACTGCATCATCATATTTGCTTCCAGCCTCGGCCCCTGCAACGACGTAATCAGTCTTCTTCGAAACGCTGCCAGTCACCTTCCCTCCCTTTGCTTCAATTTGCGCCTTCGCATCTTCGCGCGCCATGCTCGATAACGTCCCCGTGAGCACAACTACTTTGCCAAACAACTCCCCCTTACCAATTGATTGTTCCGCACTTATCGGCCTCGAAGTCCAGTGAATTCCAAACTCGAAGAGCTGTGTCTCCAAAACTAGAAGACGATCTCGGTTCTCTTTCTTCGACACAAACTCGCGAATGCCTGGTATGGCGGTAGACGCACCTCGGAGTTGGATTTTAGACAATTCAGCTTCCTCGGCTTCTACTACCTCTCGAAGCAAGTGAAATCGGTCGCCAATTGCCCTCGCCCATCCAGGCCCAACGCCTCGAATGCTGCAATAGAAAAGAATTCCTGCCATTGACACCCTACTGGCAAACTGCGGACTAATAGCTCTCTCGTCACTAGGACGGACACCAGCCGACAAAAGTCTTTCCAGTACCTCTTTGTTCTTAGGCTGGCGAAAGAAGGTTTCGATCGAATGAGCAATATCATGATCAACATCTTCAACAAAAGAAACAAGCTCTTCCATTGCTTTTGAGATTGTTCTCATACTTCCAAGCGAATTGGCAAGCTCCTTAGCCGTAGCTTCACCAACGCTAGGGATTCCCAATGCATTGATCAGGCGCCAGAGAGGCTGTGCCTTACTCGCCTTGATTTCTACGATCAGTTTCGCTGCAGATAGCTCACCCATCCTTTCCAGAGCGGCCAGTGATTCTGCTTTAAGAAAATAGAGATCGGCGGGAGTCGTCACCAGATGATTGTCTATCAACTGATCGACTATTTTCTCGCCCAGGCCGTCAATGTTCATCGCATTTCTTGAAGCAAAATGCAAGATCGAATGCTTTCGTTGCGCGGCGCAGTTCAGGCCACCCATGCATTGGTATGCTGACTGATCTACCTCACGTGTTCCCCTTGTCTTCGATCGAATTGTTTTGCGGACCTTCTCAACCTTCGATTTGCAAATCGGACAGTATTCCGGCATCTCAAAGTGGTCACGTTTTTCCCGCGGCCCCTTCTCTGCGACCTCAATGACCTCGGGAATCACATCTCCGGCTCTGCGGACAACCACCTTGTCTCTACGCCAAAAAGCGTTGGCGCGTTTCGCATTGTGCAAGGTCGCGTTCGCGACCGTCGTGCCGCCAACAAACACTGGCTCTAGGCGTGCGACCGGCGTGATGGCCCCAGTTCGACCCACCTGCACATCTATGTCGAGTAGCACTGTGGTCGCTTGCTCTGCGGGAAATTTGTGTGCGAGGGCAAACCGTGGCGAACGCGAAACGAATCCCAATTGCTCCTGCAAGTCAAAGCGGTTGACTTTATAAACCACGCCATCGATCTCAAATGGGAGCCGGGGGCGCCTTTTTCCGACCTCACTATAGAAACCGAGTAAACCTTTCA
>JBGOTT010000157.1:0-8904 GCA_041476585.1 Gammaproteobacteria bacterium
ACCAGCATACGGTCAAACCGTGGCTCAGCGGCAAACTCGATTTTTCGCCGCCGGTCACGGATTTGACGACCAAAGGTTTTCCACTCGTCGGTGGCCGTCTCGATTATCTAGACAACCGGCTGGTCGCGGCGCTGGTATTCCGCCACCGTCAGCACTTGATCAATCTTTTCGTCTGGCCGTATTCGAAATCCGATAAGCCGGCCGCCATGCAGACCTTATCGAAGCACGGTTACTATCTGCTGCACTGGGTCGATGCGGGCATGACGTACTGGGCAATTTCAGACGTCGATCCCGCTGATCTCAAGACCTTTGCTGAAACTTACGCGAGCGCAAAATAGCCACGGCATTCTGTCAAACAGGCCCCATACCGAGCATCACCACCAAGCCAAGCGCGCCAGTGTGATCGATACGGGCGCCGGCGACGGCTGCGCGAACGTCCATTACGATTTCTCCATGTTGCTGGCTGCCGATTCTAGCGTTGCAGCCACCCGCGCCATGAACCGCGGCGCAAGCTCCGCCAGGCGAGCGTCGCTCATGCGCCCGCTGCGCGTCATGTAGTCGTAGGCGAGCCCGAGCGCATCGAAACGCGCCATGCGCTCGGCCATGTTCTCGTACCAGTACGAGCTCGCGTTCGCCGCGGCGACGATCTTCTCCACCACCGGCCGGCGCGCGCGCTCGAACACGGCCAGCGCACGCGGCACGTCTTCGCCTGCTTCGCCGAACGCTCTGTCGAGCGCGATCGCATCCTCGAATGCGAGCCGCGTGCCTGAACCGATCGAGAAATGCCCGGTGCGCAGCGCATCGCCGATCAGCACCACGTTCCCTGCCACCCAGTTCCTGTTGGACAGCAGAGGGAAATTGCGCCAGATGGAGTTGTTCGACACCAGCGGATGCCCGTCAAGCTCCGGCGCGAACACGCGCTCGCAGTACGCGCGCGACGCCTGGTCATTCATGCTCTCGATGCCCGCTCTTTCCCAGGTCGGCGCGTCGCACTCGACGACGAAAGTGCTCATGTCCGGCGCATAGCGGTAGTGGTGCGCAACGAATACACCGTGCTCGCTTTCTCGGAATGTGAGCGTCAGGCACTCGAAGGGCTGCGTCGTGCCGTACCACGCGAATCTGTTGGTGAGCCATTCGATCTTCGGCTCGAACTGCGCTTCGAGCGTGCGGCGCGCGAGCGAGTTCACGCCATCCGCCGCGACAATCACGTCTGCGCCCGACAATTCTTCGATCGACGCGACCACGCGTCCGAACTCGATCTGCACCCCCGCTCCGCGGCACAATTCAATCAGAAACTGATTGAGTTTCAGCCGCGCAATCGAAGAAAACCCGTTGCCGTCGATGTCCACGCGCTTGCCGCGGTGCACGATGCGCTGGACGGGCCACGACTCCATCTTCGGCAGCAACTGGCGGTAGAGGTCGGGCGCGTCGCGCTCGAGGAAGGCCAGCGCGCCCCGCGAGAACACCACGCCGAAGCCGAATGTGGCTTCAGGCGGGTTCTGCTCGAACACATCCACGCGCCACGCCGGATTGCGGCGCTTGGCGAGCAGCGAAAAGAGCAGGCCGGCCGGGCCTGCTCCCAGGACTGCGATCCTCACCCGCCCGCTGCCCCCTGCGTATTGACGTACAGCGAATAGATCGACTGGCTGCCGCACATGAAGAGGCGATTGCGGTACCGGCCCCCGAAACACAGGTTGGCGCAACGCGCGGGCAGGTTGATGCGACCGATGTGCTTGCCCTCCGGATTGAAGATCCACACGCCGTCGAGACCGTCCTGTCCCATGCCCCAGCCGCACCAGAGGTTGCCATCCACGTCGCAGCGAAATCCATCGGGCGTTCCGGGTCCGGCGTCGATCAGCGTGCGTTTGTTGGCAATCTTCGTGCCGCCGTCCACGACGTCGTAGGCCAGAATCAGGCGTGTGGGGGTTCCCGCCTCGATGATGTAGAGCTTGGTTTCGTCAGGCGAGAAGCACAGGCCGTTCGGGCGGTTCACGTCCCCGGCGACCACCGTGAGCTGGCTGTTCCCGGGATCGACGCGGTAAACGTTGGTGGGCAATTCCGGCTTTGCCATGTGCCCTTCATAGAAGCCCAGGACACCGAAGGGCGGATCGGTGAACCAGATCGAGCCGTCGGACTTGCACACGATGTCGTTCGGCGAATTGAGAGGTTTGCCGTCGTAGCGGTCGGCGATGGTGGTGATCGTGCCGTCGATCTCGGTGCGGCTGACGCGCCGCGTGTCGTGCTCGCAGCTGAGCAGTCGCCCCTGCCGGTCGCGCGTATTGCCGTTGGCGTTGTTCGACGGCTTGCGGAACACGCTCACCACGCCGGTTTCCTCCTCCCACTTCATGATCCGGTTGTTCGGGATGTCGCTCCACAACAGGTAGCGCCCATCGCCGAACCACACCGGGCCCTCGGTCCAGCGCATCCCGGTGGCGATGCGCTCGACCGCCGCGAGGCCGATGCGATATTTTCCGAAGCTCGGATCCACGATCTGGACCGCCGGGTCCGGATAGCGCTGAGACTGCTGCCATTGCGCGAATGCGCGCGGTGCGGCGGCAAGCGCCGCTGCGGCGGTGCCTGCCGCGAGAAAAGTACGCCGTTCCATAGTGGTCTCCTCCCAAGGGTTGTGGCAAACAGATCATAAGTCGGATATCTTGCGGATGGAATTCTCTCGGATGTCTCGTTTCACGACCTTTCTGCTCGCCGTCGCCCTTGCCGCCCACGGCGCGGCGGCGCTCGGACAGGTGTGTCCGGGCAAGCCGGTGCGGCTGGTCGTCGGCTTTACGCCCGGCGGCGGCGTGGACATCAACGCGCGGCTGCTGGCGTCGAAGCTCGCCGAATTGATCGGCCAATCGGTGATCGTCGAGAACAAGCCTGGCGCCGGCACCAACATCGCCAACGAGTTCGTCGCGCGATCGGCGCCCGATGGCTGCACGCTGCTCATCAACACGGCGGCCGTGGCGATCAACATGGCGCTCTACAGGAACCTCGCCTTCGATACCCTGCGCGACTTCGCGCCCGTGTCGGTGTTCTCCGAGAGTCCGAACATCCTGGTGGTGAATTCGTCCGCACCGATCAGGAGTGTGACCGAGCTGCTCGCTCTCGCGCGTGCCAGGCCCGGCGCGCTGAACTATTCTTCCGCCGGCTCGGGCACGACGCAGCACCTCTCGGCAGAACTGTTGAAGTTGCGCACCGGCACGAACATCGTGCACGTGCCGTACAAGGGCACTGCGCCGTCACTCACCGCGCTGATCGCCGGCGAAGTCGACTTCACCTTCGCCAACATCCCGGCGATCCTGCAGCACGTGAAAGGCGGGCGCCTGCGGCCGCTCGCAACCACCGGGTCGAAGCGCTCGGAGCTGATGCAAGAGCTGCCGACGATGAAGGAAGCCGGGGTGAATGGCGTCGAACTCACCGTCTGGTACGGAGTGCTCGCACCTGCCGCGACGCCGCGCGAAATCGTCAACACGCTGGCCGGCGCGATTGCAAGGGCCGCGCGCTCTCAGGACATCAAAACGCGCCTCGTCGATCAGGGCGCGGAACCCGTCGGCAATACGCCGGAGGAATTTGGAAAACTCCTGCGCGAGGAGGTCGCGCGCTGGGCCGAGGTGGTCGGCGCCGCGGGAATCAGGGCCGATTAAGCAATAGGAGAATCGATCCGGCTCATCCTTGCGCTGGTCCGGCCCGGTTGTCGCGGTTGTGCTATCCTGCTTCAATAGTATGATTTTCCATGCAGTCCCTTGGAGGCCAGGATGGGAACCACTCGCAAGACCATTACCGTCACCGACCAGCAGGACGAGTGGATCAAGGCGCAGATCGAGGCTGGAGGTTTCACCAATGACAGCGAATACGTCCGCGACTTGATTCGCCGCGACCAGGCGCGCAACGCGGAAATAGAGGCAGTTCGCGCCGAACTGATCAAGGGTGAGGCGAGCGGGAAGCCGCGGCCCTTCGACGCGGCCCGCTTCAAGCAAGTCATGACCGCCAAGCATGCCCGAAAGGCGCGCTGAATATCGATTAGCCCCGGCGGCGGCGCGCGATCTTGAAGGCATCTGGCTGTACACGCTCGAAGAATGGGGAATCGAGCAGGCTCATCGATACACCGATGAGCTCGCCGCCGCCTTCGGGGTCAACGAACGCGAAGGCTTCGGCAAGGATCTGCCGGGGGGCGCGCTTAGCCTCTGTTGCCAGTCGACCCAACAACACTCGTCACGCGCAGTGCATGCACAGCGATCTCGCGCTCGATGCCTTTGACGTGGACGGTCTGCGCGTCGCACCTCATCGCCGCTAACAAATCCTCAGCACCCGGCAGGTGGTACATCTCGTCCGTCAGATAAATCTCGTTCGCTTCGGCCAGGCCCTGCACCCGCGCCGCCAGATTGACCACCTGCCCGAAATAATCCAGCCGCTCGTTCAACGTCACGGCGAGGCATTGCCCGACATGTGCGCCGATTTTCAGTGTGATCAATTCCTCGCCAGCCGCATCGTTGAAGCGCCTGATCTGCGCCAGCATGTCCAGCGCGGCACGAATCGCATTCAGCGGTTCGTGGAAGCTCGCCATGACGGCGTCACCGATCGTTTTGACCAGCGCGCCCTGATTCGCCGCAATGACATCGCGCAGGACCCCGAAATGCTGGCGCACCAGATTGAACGCTTTCATGTCCCCGATACGGTCATAGAGCGCGGTCGAGCCCTTGATGTCGGTGAACAGCAGCGCCACACGCTTGACCGCCAGGCCGCCGGCGCTCATCACCGTTTCCGACGGGAAGAGATCCAGGAATGTCTGCATCGACAAAAGGCGCGAACCCGACAGGAAGCCTCCCAGCTTGAAGCCCGGTGCTGTCCCACTGTAGGCCCTGCGTTCGGCCGCAGTGATGCTGATCGCGGCCGCGATGATGCGAGCCGGGCTGGCGTTCGTCAGATTGTATGTCAACGATCCCGCCGCCACTGTCTGCATCTTCTCGGCCGGCCGGTCATCACGATGTGTGATATCGATCCGCTCAACGCGATTGTCCGATGAGGGGGATACAATCAACTCCGGACCATACTTTAGACCGAAAAATCCGGGCTCAAGGTTGACCTTGAACGTCCTGGTTTCGCCGGGTTCGACATAGGCGACGAACACATTGTGGCGCCAATAAAAATCGCGCGCTTTCGTGCCGTCCCTCGCCACCGCACCTGCAGATATGTTGTAGTCGATAAAAAATTCCTTCGCGCTCAACGTCTCGGGACCATGGAACCGCGACGCGCGCACGGCTTTCGAGACGGTAAATCCGATCTCTACGAAATCACTCAAATCCGCATCGCGGTTGACCAGGCAGGCTTTGCAGAAGGCGTGCTCACCCGCCGCATTCAGCGTGTGAAAGCTTTCGATGATCATCCCGCAACCGCGGCACACATAGTGCCACTCCATGGTAAGCAGGCCCACCTTGCGCGCATGCAGGAACAGGTCGATGACCAGGGCCTCATTGCGTCCACGATCGGCCGCATACTGGATCGGGTTGATGCGCACGATCTGATCATCGGGCGCCGTCCGCACAAAGCTTTCCAACTCCCTAACCAGATCGTCATGGTGCGCAAAGCTGGCGCACAGACTGTCGAGCCTCTCCTGAAAACACGTTTCGTTGATGGCCGGCACGGGGTTGCTCAAGCAATAGGAGTATCGGTCTTTGCGCGGTCGCCCTTGGGCAGGTCGCTGCCGTTGCACACCCGAACCATCTGCGCGCCGCCGGATTCGCCCTGGCCATTTTCGCCCGGAATGTGAGACAGCGCGCGGGGCGCGGATGGCTCGGTCACGTCGACGATCGAGGTGCCGTTGTTCTCCATCGCGCCGCTCAGCGGGTTGATCGCACTTCCGCCGTGATGGCCTACATAAGCGATTGACCGCCCCTTCTGCAGGTGGATCACCGGCTGGTAGGCGCTGCGCGCCTGCAGCTCGCTGTGTCCGACCAGGCGCATGTTCATCTGCTCCGCATCCTGCGCGGCGGCAGGCAGGGCGGCCAAGCCGCAACCAACGAAGACCGCGATAAACTCCCTCAAGGTACTTCGATCAACCAACCGGCAATCCACCATGACCGAGATCTCCAAGACGAATCCGTTCATCCGCCGCAACATCGAGCGCGTGCCTGCCGAGCTCGTCGCGGCGGCCCGGCGTTTCCAGGCCTCCATCCTTGCCGATGTCGGGGGCCGAAGAGGGACGCTCGGCGGCCGCATCCAGCCGCTCTCCAAGTCGATGAAAGTAGCAGGCCCCGCGTTTACCGTCGAGGTCCGTCCTGGAGACAACCTGATGATCCACGCCGCGCTCGAACTGGCGAAACCGGGCGACGTCATCGTCGTCGACGGCAAGGGCGACCTGAGCTGCGCGCTGACGGGCGCCCTGATGGCTACGCACGCGAAAGCGGCCGGCATCGCTGGATTCGTCATCGATGGCGCGGTGCGCGACACCGACGAGCTTGTTCGCGGCGATTTCCCGGTGTTCGCAGCCGGCGCGAACCCGAACGGACCGACCAAGGGCGTCGCCGGGCGGATCAACTGGCCCGTCTCGCTCGCCGGCACCGCGGTCAATCCCGGCGACCTGATCGTCGGCGATGCCGACGGCGTGGTCGTCGTGCCGCGCGAAGCCGCTGCCGAGATCGTGGGGGCGGCCCAAGCGAAGGTCGACGCAGAGGCGCAACGCGTCGCGGCGATTCGGCAGGGCAAGCTGTCTCAGGCCTGGGTTGCCGAAAGCCTTCGATCGGTCGGCGTACTGGGTGAAAAGGAAAAGCTCTGATTTCAGTCGAGTTTCGCGCCGCTCTCCTTGACGAGCTTCGCCCATTTTGCGAGGTCGGCGAGCATGAACTGGCGGAACTCTTCAGGCGCGCTGCCGACCGGTTCCGAACCGTCGGCCAGGATCCGCTCGCGCACGTCGGGAAGGTTGAGGATCCGGGCGAGTTCCTCATGCAGCCGCGTGACGATGGGCCTGGGCAGACCGGCGGGCCCGATCACGCCATACCAGCCGACGACTTCGAACCCCGGCAGCGCTTCCGCCACCGCAGGCAGGTCGGGCAAGGCGGCCATTCTCCTGGGCGTGGTGATTGCAAGCGCGCGCAGCTTTCCTGAGCGCACCAGGGTCTGCGCGCCCTGAAGGCCGGCGAAATTGTAGTGGTACTGCCCGGCGACCAGATCCATCATCGCCGGACCCGAGCCTTTGTAGGGAATGTGCTCGGCCTTGACGCCGGTCATCTGCTTGTAGAGCTCGCCCGCAAGATGTCCGCCGCTGCCGTTACCGGCCGAACCGTAATTGAGCGGGCCCTTGAAGTTCTTCGTCCACTCCATGAACTCCGCCAGGTTCTTCACCGGCGCCGACGGATTCACGACCAGCATCAGCCCGGCGCTCGTGAGCTGCGTGATCGGCGTGAAGCTGTTCACAGGGTGGTAGGGCAGCTTCGGGTTCAGCGCCGCGTTGACCGTATGCTGGTGGTAGGTCAGCAACAATGTGTATCCGTCGGGCGGCGCGTTTGCCGTAATCTCCCCGGCAATCACCCCGGATGCGCTCGCGCGGTTGTCGACCAATACCTGCTGCTTGAATGCGTCGGACAGACGGGCGCCGAAGACGCGCGCGAGGAGATCGGTCGTGCCGCCTTGCGCGGCCGGCGTGATCAAGCGGATCGGCCGGCTCGGGTAGTCCTGCTGTGCCGGAGCAGAAGCCGCAACGGCGAGACCGAGCAGCACCACGACTGAACCCAGGGCGCGAGCAACCGATAGACGGTTTTTCATGGCGGGAAATTCTACAATGCATTGATGGAACCGCTGCGTCTGTCGAAACGCATGGCCGAACTCGGCCTGTGCTCGCGTCGCGAAGCCGATGAATACATCGAGCGCGGCTGGGTGAAGGTCGATGGCATCGTCGTCGACGTGCTCGGCAGCCGGGTCTTGCCGAGCCAGATCATCACGCTCGAGCGGCAAGCGAGGCAGGCGCAGGACCGGCTCGCGACGATCCTGCTCAACAAGCCGGTCGGATTCGTTTCCGGGCAGGCGGAGGACGGCTACAAACCCGCCGCCGCGCTCATCAACTCGGCCTCGCAACACGCGGCGGACCGCAGCGGCATGCGCTTCGCACCGGCATTGCTGCGCGGCCTAGCGCCCGCGGGACGGCTCGACATCGATTCGACCGGACTGCTGGTGCTCACGCAGGACGGGCGCATCGCCCGCCAGCTGATTGGCGAAGACAGCAAGATCGAGAAAGAGTACCTGGTGCGCGTGGAAGGAGATTTGTCACCCGAGTTTCTCGCCCGCCTCAACCATGGCCTGGTGCTCGACGGAAAACCCCTCAAGCCTGCGCGCGTCGATTGGCAGAACCGCGATCAGTTGCGTTTCATTCTGCGCGAAGGAAAGAAACGGCAGATACGCCGCATGTGCGAGATCGTGGGTCTGCGCGTCGTGGGCTTAAAGCGCGTGCGCATCGGCCGCGTGATGCTCGGCGACCTGCCAGAGGGAAAATGGCGATTCCTCGCGGCGGGCGAGCGATTCGATTGATTCAGACGCGCTCAACCGCTAATTTGAGCCCGGCCGCCTGCAGGATCGCATGCAACGTCGATAAACGTGGATTACCGCTTGGCGACAGAGCGCGATAAAGGCTTTCGCGTGGCACTCCCGCGGCCTTAGCAACCTTGGCCATGCCTCTTGCCTCAGCGACGGTTCTAAGCGCCGTAAGATAGACGCGACGATCCCCATCCTCTGCAGCTGCGTTGAGGTACTCCGCAGCAAGCTCCCGGTCCGCGCGCAGTTCACCAATCAACCGCTCCCGGTGCGAAACCGTCAGCTCTTTACGCGTGGATCGCGCTTTCTTCGATTTCCGTACTCTTGCCATAGTTCCACCGCCTTTTTGATATCCGCATTCTGCTTACGCTTATCTCCGCCGCAAAG
>JBGOTT010000158.1:0-8900 GCA_041476585.1 Gammaproteobacteria bacterium
ACCAGCATGAAGCGGATGATGAGCCAGGTGAAGCGGTTGACGCCACGGTCGAAGCTGGTCAACTCGCGCACCGTGGCGACGTCGCTGGCGATGCTGCCGAAATAGGTACGCGGCCCGGTGGCGACCACCACGGCACTGGCGGTGCCGCTCACCACGTTGGTGCCCATGAAGGCCGCGTTGTCGAGTTCGAGCGCCGCCTTGGCGTGCGTCGCCGCCGCGCCCGCAAATTTCTCGACCGGCAGCGATTCCCCGGTGAGGGCCGACTGATTCACGAACAGGTCCCTCGCGGCCACGACGCGCGCGTCGGCCGGCACGATGTCGCCGGCCGACAGGTGCACGATGTCGCCCGGCACGATCTGCGTGAGCGGTACTTCGGCGAGCTCCCGCTGGCCCCTGCGCAACACGGTCGCCGTCGTGTGCACCATCGTGCGCAGGCGCTCGGCGGCTTTGCCGGAGCGATACTCCTGCATGAACGAAAGCAGTGTCGACAACACCACGATGACCGAGATGACGATCGCGCCGTTGACCTCACCGGTCAGGTAGTTGACGACTGCGAGCCCCACAAGCAACAACGAGAGCGGCGTCAGAAACAGTTCGATCAGGCGGCGGGCCGCGCTCTTGCGCTCCTCATGGGCAACCGCATTGGGGCCGTATTGCGCGAAGCGTGCGTCGGCTTCGCGTTGTGAAAGGCCCTCGAGCGAGGCGCCCAGCTTCGCGAGCGCTGCATCGGGTGCAAGCTCGGCTATTTCCAGCAACGCCTGTCCGGTGGCAGCAGCGCTGGCGGCCGCGGCTGGCCGGCGCCAGCGTGACAAGTCGACTCCGAAGAGCTTCAGTTCCATCAGCGAGCGTCGTGGCGCGGGTAGGCCATGTTACTGCACGCGTCCACACGCTACACTGTCAGTGAAACGAAAGGGAGCGAAGCGATGCACGAGCGCTACGACCGGACGCGCGAGGATGTGAGCAACATCGTGCATCTCGAGCACGTCAACGTGACCCAGCCCGACCAGCGCCTCGCGACGCTGTTTTACGTCGCGGGGCTCGGCGGCACGCGCGATCCGTACATGATGGTCGGGCTGGAGAACATGTGGGTAAACCTCGGCCGCAGCCAGATGCACCTGCCGAGCCGCGATCCGCAGCGCCTGCGCGGCATGATCGGCCTGGTGGTGCCCGATCTCGCGCTGCTGACAAAACGTCTGGAAAACGTGGCGCCCGCGTTGCGGGGCAGCCAATTCCGCTTCGAGGACCACGGCGGCAGCGTAACGGCCACCTGCCCGTGGGGCAACCGCTTCCGCTGCCATGCGCCGGCGCCGGAATTCGGCGACACCGAGATGGCGATGGCCTACATCGAATTCGACGTGCCGCCAGGCAGCGCGGAGGGCATCGCGCGCTTCTATCCGCAGATCATGGGAGCGCCCGCCGAGATCGTTACGCGCGAAGGCGCGCGCGCCGCGTCGGTCAGCGTCGGACGCGACCAGCGCCTGTTGTTTCGCGAGACTGCCGGGCCGCTGCGCGATTACGACGGGCACCACATTCAGATCTACCTCGCGGATTTCTCGGGGCCCTATGCGCGCCTGATCGAACGCGGCCTGATCAGCATGGAGACCGATGCGCACCAGTGGCGCTTCCAGGATGTCGTCGATCCGGCGACGGGCGCGGCGCTGTTTCGCATCGAGCACGAGGTCCGCAGCCTCAAGCACCCGCTGTACGGCCGCCCGCTGGTGAACCGCAACCCGGCCCAGACCAACACCGCGTACCTGCGCGGGCAGGACGCCTTTCGCGGCGTCTACTGACCTGACGCCTGCAGCGCGAGAATGTCGCACACCGCGCGGTTGCACGGCGTCGGCACGCCCTTTTCCTCGCCGAGCTTGACCACGCCGCCGCTCAGCCACTCGACTTCGAGCCGGTTGCCTCGCTCGAGGTCATGATGCATCGAGGACGTCATCGTCGCGGGCAGGCTGTCGGCGAACGGCAAACGGCTCTCCGCATAGTCCGCGGGCAGCGCGACGCCGTGCGCGCGACCGACGGCGACGGCCTCGCGCATCAGGTCGAGAAAGAACGCACGCGTCTGAGGATTTTTCCGGATCGGGCCGAGCGTGCTGCGCATGCTCGTGGTGGTCGCCGAAAGGGCCACCAGGAACACGTACTTCTCCCAGATGGATTTCGTCACGTCTTCGCTCAATTCGGCGGTCACACCGGCCTTGACGAACGCGGCGTGCAGTTCTGCGGCGCGCCTGGACCTTCCGCCGCCGTATTCGCCGACGACGATGCGCTGCATGGTGCCGGTCTGGTGGATGGTGCCAGGCCTGGAGATGTTCGTTGCGACGTAACAGACGCCGCCCATCACGGCCTGCTCGCCGAACTCGCGCCGCAGGATGTCATCCTTGATGACGCCGTTCTGCAGCGACAGCACCGCGGTGTGCGGGCCCACCAGCGGGCGGATCTGTTTCGCAGCCGCTTCGGTGTCCCATAGTTTGACCGCGACGATGACGAGGTCGACCGGGCCAATGGACGCCGGGTCGTCGGTCGCGCGCACGTTGGCCACGTGGATGTTGTCCTGCGGCGGGTTCTCGATCGTGAGTCCGTGCTCGCGCATCGCGGCGAGGTGCTTGCCGCGCGCAATGAAGCTCACGTCATAGCCCGCATTGGCGAGCCGTCCGCCAAAGAAACCCCCGACGCCGCCCGATCCCATCACCGCGATTTTCATTTCCCGGTCCTTGTGCTTCGTTCTTGCGCCCCCATTTTACGCAAGGAGCCTGACGCATGAGGAGAACGCCTTGACTGATCCAATCCACGTGGTCTGTCCGCACTGCGATGCGGTCAACCGGGTTCCGACTGAGCGCCTGGCCGATGGCGGCAGCTGCGGCCGCTGCAAGAAGCGGCTGTTCGAAGGCAAACCGCTCGAACTGAACGGCCGCAATTTCGATGCCCAGACCGGCAAGTCCGACATTCCGGTGGTAGTCGATTTCTGGGCACCGTGGTGCGGTCCGTGCAAGATGATGGCGCCGCACTTCGCGCAGGCGGCCGGCGCGCTGGAACCGCGCTACCGGCTTGCAAAGCTGAACACCGAGGACGAGCAGGCGATCGCCGCGCGCTACAACATCCGCTCGATCCCTACGCTTGCGATTTTCAGGCAGGGCCGCGAAATCGCCCGGCAATCCGGCGCGATGGATGCTGCCAGCCTTGCGCGCTGGGTAAAGCAATCCGCCTGAGAGGCCGGTAGCGTTTCAGTTTGAATGTCTGCATCCGGCCAAACGCGGACATTCGCAGAACCATTGTCGAAGTACCTCGGCCGTGTACGAGTTGGCTACTCAGGATTTCCAAGGCAGCTCAATCGGCTGGCCGTCCGGGAAGAACACCGCAACCGGCGAATCGGCGAATACACCGATGAGCTCGAGCGGGCCATCGCCGACGTTAATGATCTGGTGCGGGGCGTTGCGCGGCACCACCAGCGTCGTGTCCGGTCCGAATCGATGAACTTGCCCGTCGAGGTGCAGCTCACCGCAGCCGGCCCGGATCAGCACTACTTCCTCACAGTCGTGGCGGTGCGGCGGGGTCGCACCGCCGGGCGCGACGCTCTGCTTCCAAACGGAGAGGTTCTTCAGGCCGTTGTCCGAGCCCGCCAGGGTCACGTGTTCGATGCCCGGCAACGCTGCGCGGGGAAGTTCCGAGTTCTGGATTACATACATGGTCAACTCCTTAGATGGTCTGTTGGTTCGGTCTGGTATCGGCTACCGGCGGCGTCGCCGAGACCGATGGCACGCAGTATGGTTGGCGGGGATTGACGTGTGAACAGCATTAAATGTCATAATATTAAGGAATTAATATCGTTAATGTGAAACACAAGTTCCATGCTTAGTCTCGACCTCATCGCCTCGTTCGCTTCTGCGGCGCGCCACGCGAGCTTCGCCAAGGCGGCGCGCGAACTCGCCCTGTCCCCTTCAGCGGTCGCCAAGAAGGTCGCGCGCCTGGAGTCGCAGCTGGGAATGCGCCTGTTTCATCGCACCACGCGCCAAGTGACCTTGTCGCAGGACGGCGAGGACCTTTACACACGGTGTCAGCGCATTCTGGGGGAGGTCGAGTCGCTCGAGGCAGCGGTGGCGGACGCGCGCACCGGGCCGCGCGGTACGCTGCGCATTGACATGCCCGTCACCTACGGTCGCCAGACCGTCTTGCCGGTGCTGACGAAGCTGATGGCGCGCTACCCCGAGTTGAAGATCGATGCGCGCTTTTCCGATCAGGTAGTCGACATCGTCAAGGAGGGGCTCGATGCGGCGGTGCGCATCGGGCCGCTTGCCGATTCGAGCCTCGTCGGGCGCATGTTCGATCAGCAGGTCATCTGGACTTGCGCGAGTCCCGCCTACCTCGCAAGTCGCCCAAAGCCCGAATCTCCCGACGAACTGTCCAAGCATACCTGCCTGTTGTTTCGTCTTCCCTCGAGCGGCCGGGACCGGTCATGGCAGTTTCGGCTCGGTGAGCGCGATTACTCGCTGGTGCCCGAGAGCGGTGTGCGATTGGGCGACGGCGAAGCGCTCGTGCAGGCGGCGGTAGCCGGACTTGGCCTCATTCAAGCGCCGAAGTACATGGCCGAGCGTGAAGTAAAGCGTGGGAGGCTAGTGGAGATCCTTCGGAGATACAGGCCGGCACCGATGCCTATTTCATTGGTATATCCCAGCCATCGCCATATCCCGCTGCGGGTGCGTGCACTCGCTGACGCGCTCGTGAAGCGCCATGGGTTCGGATGATGCTGATGCGAATGACCGTCATTCGGCATCTTCGAACTCTTTCTTCCAGCTTAAACACTACACCCAACCTGGTACAAGAAATCGGGCAGTTCAATTCCCTCGTTCGCCCAATGATCCGCCGCGCAGCCGCACGTCCCTATCCGGTGCTCCAGGCCCGCGGCCGGCGCATGCCGGCGATCTTGCAGGCCTGCTTCACGTAGCCATAGGGAAACAGCTCGAACAGCCGCTTGCGCGCATCCGCGCCGAGGCCTTGCTCCTCGGCGAGGTACTTCACGACGAAACGCGCATCGGGAGCGATCTGCCGCTCCTCAAAATAGCGCCTCATGAAGCGCAGGACGTTCCAGTGCAACGCGCTGAGAGTCAGCCTCTCGCGCCGCGCGAATTTCTCGGCGACCTCCTCAGTCCAGTCGCCGGGGTCGAGCAGGTAGCCTTCGTCGTCGGTCGGTACCATCGATCTGAATTTTACGAGCGCAAGCTCGGAGTTACTTGATATCGGTCAAGCGCAAACTCCGCGACCGCCAAGGTTCTGGGCGTCAATTTTTTAATGTCTAACCTTTGGCCGACGCGGTTAGCGGCTTACGCCAACACTATATCGGTAGCCCCTCAGACCTTGCGCTCGCGCACGCTGAGAACCCGCAGTGGCGCTAGGCGAGCGTGCGGCTGCGCAGCGCCTCGAAGAGCGCGCCGTTCTTCACCAGAAACATAAGCAAATCCTCGCCGCATTACTTCGCCGACAGCCCCAGCTTGAGCGGCACCGGCTTGCCGACGTCGGAGCTGACCTTCTCGGGCGCTGCCGCGAGCGCGCGCGCCGGATCGACGCCGGCTTCCTTCAGGGCGGCGAGAATGGCGCTCGCGCGCTGCGCTCCCAGTTGGGTCAAGGCATCGGCGGCCAGCGGCTGGTTCTGGTCCAGGCGCTCCTGCAGCTTGCGGTAGAAGGAACTGGCATCGGCCACCTGCGGCTCGCCCTGGATCAGCTTGCCGACGCGCTGCCATATGGGCAATTTCTCCTGAGCCGCCTCGGTCTTGATGTCTGCGGCGGCGGGCTCGCCGGCGGGCGCGGCGGCGCTGCCCTCCGCCGCCTTTTTCTGTTTGTCTAGTTCCGCGGGGCCAAAGCGCTCGGCGTACAGGTCCCGCAAGGCGCCGCGCATGGCGCGCTCGCGTAGGTCCAGAGGTCCGGGTTCCTCGCCGGCCTCGAGCTTGATGCCGGCTCGCTTGGCGAGTTCTACCCGCACCGCGCGCGCCTTTAGCACGGCGCCGTCGGCGGCCTCGCTGTATTGCCCCGGCACCGAGAGTTTCAGTTGCGCGCGCTTGGATAGCACCTGCGCCACCTGTTTCAGCTTTTCGCGCTCCGGCGGCAACAGCTTGTCGCTGCCTGGATCGAAATCGATAGCCTCCAGCTTCTCGCCGCTAATGCCGAACAGGCTGCCGAGCGCGCGGAACGGCGCGGTGACGATCTTGGTCAGCACATTGCCGATGGCCTTCCAGATTACCGCGCCGTAGCTGAACTGCGGATCGTTCATGTTGCCGGTAACCGGCAGGCCGAGGTCAATGCGGCCGTCGCTGTCCTTGAGTATTGCGATCGCCAGCTCCAGCGGCAGCTTGAGGGCGTCGGGACTGTCGACCCGCTCGCCCAGGGTCAGATTGTCGATGACAATCTGATTCGCGCCTTCGATCCGGCTATTGCGCACTTTGTATTGGAGATTGAGCGAGATCTTGCCTTCGGCGATCTTGTAGCCGGCGAACTTCATGGTGTAGGGCGATGCCGATACCATGTCGACATTCTTGAACATGACGTTGATGTCGGTGTTGTCGCGCGGCGCGAAGGGGTTGAGCTCGCCACGGATGCGCGCCAGCCCGAACTCATCGACCCGGCCGTCGAGCTCGATCTGGCTGCGCGAATCGCGGTTCGACGAAAGGCCTGTTAGCACGCCGTTCAGCTCGAAGATTTTCGCGGCGAATTGCGGTCGCAGACTGAGGTCGGTGAAATCGAGCTTGCCATTCTGGAAGCGCAAGCGCTGGATACGCACCGGGAAGGGATCATTCGCCGCGTGCGCCTGGGCCGGCGGCGGCGCCTCGACGGTCGCGTCGGAGGTAGCGGGCCGCACCAGCAGGCGCGCGGCATTTAAACTGCGGTCGTTCTCGATGATCAGCTTGGCATCGGGCTCGACCACGCGCAGTTCCGGAATCTCCAGCAGATTGGGGGCGAGGCTCGCGGTGAGCTTGTCGGCGCCTACGCTTTTCCACGCCGCGAACAGTTCGCCGCTTTCTTCGTTGAGCGCGAGGCCGGCGATGTCGAAACCGCCGACATAGCGCAGGCTAGCGCTCTTCGCCCCGCCCGCGCCGGCCGTGAGCCGCCCCTGCGCGGAGACGCTGCCGCCGGCGATTTTCAGCTTCACGTACTCGCCCAGCAAGGGCTGCAAGGGCGCCAGCGCCAATTGCTTCACTCGTACATCGGCCTCCAGCGCGCCGCTGGCCGGGACCAGCCTGCCCTGCACCGAGAACTGCCCGCCTTCACGCAAGTTCAGACCGGCATTGAATTTGACCGGCCGCGTGAGGTCGGTGCCGGCGCCTTCGAGTTTCACGGCGAGGTCCTGTACATGGACCTTGACGCCGGTGCCCTGGTCCTCGACCTCGGCGCCGAATTTGCTCAATTCCACGCTCTTTGCCACGGCGATCCAGGGTGCGTCGGCGGTTGCCGGCGGTGCCGCAGCCTTTTGGCCGGCCGCGCCGAACTTGGGCAACAGCCCCAGGATATTGAGCTGCCCCTTGCGGTCGCGCGTGAACCGCAGTTGTCCACCCTCGGCATAGATTCGGCCGAGGCTGGCATGCCGCGCGGTCAGATCGACCGCGCCGTCGGTGAAGCCCAGCTGCGCCACGTTGAACGGCGTCTGCGCGCCGCTCGTCAGCGCCAGATCGGCGAGCGAAAACGCGGCCTCGGCGACCGTCAGTTTGAAATCCGCGCCAGCCTGTTCGGCGGCCAGTTGCAGGCGCAGTTGCACTTTCTCCGCGCTCAGCTTGAGCGGCGGGCTGACGGTTTCATCGACCGCTCTGATCGCCACCTGATCGAAGACCACCTGCTTGACCCTCAGCTTCCAGTTGTTGATGACAACGGGCTGGCCCGGGCCCGGGGCCGCCGCGGGCCCGGCGGCCGTCACCAAGAGGTTCGCCAGATCGAGTTCGCCCTTGGCGTCGCGCCTGACCGTAAGCTTGCCGCCGTCGGCGCGCAGCTCGTCCACCGTCGTCTCGCGGCGCGCCAGGTCGGCGCTGATGCCGCTCACGTTTAGGCGCGTCAGCGTGGCGAAGGAATCACTGGCGCCCTCGCGCGCCAGCGCCAAGTCGCGCAGCGCCAGCCTGGCGCCCGCGAGGCTGGCTTCGAGCTTGCCGTCACTATAGGAAAAGCGGTAAGGCAAGGTGGCGGCGAGCTGACCAGCGGCCATGGTCGCGCGCGTATAGGACTTGAGGTACACCGCTAGTTCCGGCAGGGAGGCGTTTTCCAGGGTCAGTTCGCCGCTGCCGCGGATCGGATTCACCGACGCCTCACCCTTCCAGCGCAGCTTGCCGCCGCGCGCCGATTCGGCGCTGAAGATGTGAGTGTCGTTCTGGTCGGGCAGGGTGCTGAAATTGGTCAGCGCAAAATCGATTGAGGAAAAACTGTTGGCATAGCCGGCCCGGCGGTCGCGCACCTCTACCTTGCCCTGTTCCAGCGCGAAGCGCCCGATGACGAGGCGCGGCAGGCTGGTGTCGGTGGAAGTTTCATGCGGCCGGTGCTCGAGCGTGGCCAGCAGTTCGGCGAGATTGAATTTGCCGTCCGGCGCGATCGCCAAGCTCGCGCTCGGCGCCGTGATGCGGATTTCGGCAAAGCTCCAGGCGCGCCGGACCAGGGAATTCCACTGCAGCTCCACGGCGAGTTTGCCGATTGCGAATAGCGGCGCACCATCGGCCTCGGCCAGGCGCAGGTCCTGCGCATCCAGGCGCAAAATATAGGGATTGAAACTGACCCCGCCGATCGTCGCCTGGCGCGCCAGTTCGGTCTGCCCGAACTTGGGGACCTGATTCTTGATCACCAGCGGCACCAGCCAAAACCCGGCCACCGTATATGCGGCCAACAAGCCCGCCGCGCCCACCACCCACCGCTTCCACCGGATATTCATCGGCTGC
>JBGOTT010000159.1:0-8898 GCA_041476585.1 Gammaproteobacteria bacterium
CGGAGTTCATCGAGGTCGACCTGTCGGGCATGTCGGTCGGCAAGTCGATCCACGTCAAGGATCTCAAGCTGCCCGACGGAGTCGAGGCGGCGCTGCACCGGACGGAGAATCCCGTGGTCGCAACCCTTCTGTTGCCGCAGCTGCAGACCGAAGAGGAACTGGCTGCCGAGGCCGAGGCCGTGCCGGCACCCTCGGAAGTGCCGACCACGAAGCAGGAAGCCAAGCCCGACGAGGGTGCGGCCGCCGAAGGCAAGGGTGGCGAAAAGGGTGGCGACAAAGGCGGCGACAAAGGCGGCGACAAGGGAGGCGACAAGGGAGGCGACAAGAAGGACAGGAAGGACAAGAAGTAACCCTTGGCCGGCATCAAGCTCATCGTCGGCCTCGGCAATCCGGGGCGTGAGTACGAATCCACGCGCCATAACGCGGGCGCGTGGCTGGTCGGCCGGTTCGCGGCCGGCAGTAATGTCGGGCTGAAGAAGGACGCGCACTACTTCGGCATGGTGGGGCGGGTCGAAGGACCGGCCGGCGCGGTGTTCCTGCTCGTCCCGACGACGTTCATGAATGCTTCCGGCCGCGCGCTCGGCGCGCTGGCGGGTTTCTTCAAGATTCCCGCCGGGCAGATTCTCGTGGTGCACGATGAACTGGATTTCGCGCCGGGAACGGCCAGGATGAAGCTCGGCGGCGGCATTGCCGGTCATAACGGACTGAAGGACATCGCCGCACGCCTCGGTACGCATGATTTCTGGCGCCTGCGCCTGGGTATCGGACATCCCGGAGAGCGCGACGCGGTGACCGACTACGTTCTGGCCAAGCCTTCGCAGGAAGACCGCTTGGCCATCGAAGGCGCGATCCAGCGCTCGCTGGAGATCCTGCCGCAGATCGTTGCGGGCGATCTGCAGGGCGCAATGCAGAAGCTGCATACGCAGGAGAACGAGAGGGAGAAAGAGAAGGAGAAAGCGGCCGAGACGAAACCGCAATCTGCGGCCGCAGCTCCGGCTCCTGCTCCCGCGCCGCAAGTCCCCGTCGAAGAGAAGAAAACCTCGGTCAGGTCGTTCCTGAAGAATCTGCTCCACGCCGGCAACTCGCCGCCCAAGAAATGAGCCTCAAATGCGGCATCGTAGGACTGCCCAACGTCGGCAAGTCCACGCTCTTCAACGCACTGACCAAGGCGGGAATCGCAGCGGAGAACTACCCATTCTGCACCATCGAGCCGAACGTCGGCATCGTCGAAGTGCCGGATGCGCGGCTGGCGAAACTCGCCGAAATCGACAAACCTCTCAAGGTGATTCCCGCGGCGGTGGAATTCGTCGACATCGCCGGCCTGGTTGCGGGCGCGTCAAAGGGCGAAGGCCTCGGCAACAAGTTTCTCGCCAGTATCCGCGAAACCGATGCCATCGCGCACGTGGTGCGCTGTTTTGAGGATCCGAACGTGGTGCACGTGACCGGCAAGGTCGATCCGGTCTCCGACATCGAAACGATCAACACCGAACTCGCGCTCGCAGATCTGGCGAGCGTGGAAAAACAGCTGTCGAAGAACACCAAGGTGGCGAAGACGGGCGGCGACAAGGAGGCGCAACGCCTGGTCGCGGTCCTCGAAAAGGCGCACGCCGCGCTCGATCAGGCCAGGTCGGTGCGCTCGCTCGACTGGGCGAAGGAAGAGCTGGTCATACTCAAGCCGTTGTTCCTACTCACCATGAAGCCGACGCTGTATGTGGCGAACGTCGTCGAGCACGGCTTCAAGGACAACCCGCTGCTCGCGCAGGTCGAGGAGCACGCGAAGAAGGAAGGCGCGGGCGTGGTCGCGATCTCAGCGGCGCTCGAGTCGCAGATCGCCGACATGAGCGACGAGGACAAGCAGATGTTCCTCGCCGACATGGGGCTCGAGGAGCCGGGGTTGAACCGCCTGATCCGCGCGGCCTATCAGGTCCTAGGCCTGCAGACCTATTTCACCGCGGGACCGAAGGAAGTGCGCGCGTGGACGGTGCACGTGGGCGACACCGCCCCGCAGGCCGCCGGCGTGATCCACACTGATTTCGAGCACGGCTTCATTCGTGCCGAAGTGACGGCCTACGGCGACTACATCGCCTGCAAGGGCGAGCAGGGCGCGAAGGACGCGGGCAAATTGCGCGTGGAAGGCAAGGAATACGTGGTACGGGACGGGGACGTGATGCACTTCAGGTTCAACGTGTGAACCATTCAGGAGCCCGGCGATGCGGATTGCGAACAAGGAAAGGGTAAGTGCCAGAATTCCGCGCCAGTCGCGGAAATTGCTTGAAAAGGCGGCCGCACTGTCCGGCGCAACGCTCAACCAGTTTGTCGTGCAGGCGGCGATCAAGGAGGCGCAGACGTTGCTCGCACGCGAGCAAACTATCGTGCTCACCGAGGCAGACGCCAGCCGTTTCTTTGCCGCGCTGGAGCGGCCACCCGCTACTAACGCAGCGTTGCGCAAGGCCGCAAAGGCATACCGCCATTCCGGGTTGAATGCTAAGGATTGAGTTGTTTGGCCCGCAGCACCACCGCGAGTCGTTCGACTAAGGCCAGCGGGATCTTAATGATTGCGTGAGGCGCACCGCGCGGCAACGCGCCGACTAGCGTGTGTCGCGCCTATGTGCTCGTCGATGACGCACAACGGAACGTGATCCTGGGCCATATGACGCTCGTCTTGTGCGAAGTCATGCCGGGAAGGCTGCCCCAGAAGTAGCATTGTAGGAAAACGTCCAACGGATACACGTCATTCGCATTGCTTGCACGAGTAGGGGCGCGTATGATTTTTCCCGAATGTGCAACTTAATCAGAGACATTAGGATTTTAAGCCCATCGCCGAAAAGGTGATGTGGGCGGTGGCCGCAAATGGGGGGAGTTGCGAACGCGTGGAACGAGAGGAATTGTGCAAACCCATGGATTCGATGAATGATTATGAAGATTTGTATCGCTGGTATGGGTCTCAGTCGCCGGAAGCCCAGGTGGAAATAACGGAGGTGAGCCGCTTGTGGGAAAAATCTCCCAAAGGTGTTTTTAGAGAGAATCAGTACAAGTTGATCATCCTGGGCTGGCTCTGTGTTTTTGCGGCCATTCCTGTGTGTCTCATAGCAGCAACTTTCTCTTGTGATACGTGGCCGGAAGTTTGTATTTCCGGGATCAACGCGATAGACAGAATTGGTGGCCAGTTTTTCTTTGGGGGGCCCAAGCACTTAATTTCTCTGGTACTTACAATTTTCGACACATTTCTAGTTTTTAGTTGGACGGGATACGTTCTCTATAAGGCGCACCGGCAGGAACGGAAATTAAAGAAGCGATTTTTAAAGGAACATCCAATCGCCAGGGATATTTTTGACATACCAAGTTCCTGGCGTGAACAATTGCTTAGCTGAACTTTGTTGCGAACGCGTTTTCTTGACTCACGAGTAATCAAATCGATTTGACCGCACCGCCAAGCGGCTGTCAACCAGCGACAGGCGATCAAACTCCGGCCTTCGCCCGCAACTCGGCCACGGCTTCCGGATTCACCAGCGCGCTGAGATCGCCCGCGTCCTCACCGAGGTAGGCGGCTCGGATCACGCGGCGCATGATTTTCAGGTTGCGCGTCTTCGGCAGGTCGGAGACGAAGCGTACGTCCTTCGGGCGGAACGCGACGCCGAGCCCGTGTATCACGACCTGCGATAGCTCCGCGCGCAGCGCGTCGTTAGCTGAGACTCCGGGTTTGAGCGAACACACCAGCACCAGCGCCGAACCTTTGATCGGATCGGGCACGCCGATCGCCGCCGCTTCGGCGAGTTTGCCGGTGCCCATCAGCAGCGCTTCGATCTCCGCCGGCCCGGTGCGCTTGCCCGCGATTTTCAGCGTGTCATCCGATCGTCCATGGATATACCAGTGGCCGTCCACGTCGCGGCTCGCGAAATCGCCGTGGTGCCAGACGTCTTTCCATGTGCTCCAGTAGTTCTGTATGTAGCGCCCGTCATCGTTCCACAGGCCCATCGTCAGGCCGAACACCGGGCGGCGCATCACCAATTCGCCGACCGTGCCCGGCGGCACCGACTGGCCGGACTCGTCGAAGATATCGGCGCCGGTACCCGGCACCGGGGTATTGAAACTGCACGGCTTCAGAGGCCGGAGCACGCAACAGGCGAGGATGCCCATCATTTCGGTGCCGCCTGAAAAATTGAGCAATGGCACACGGCTCCCGCCTACGCGTTCGAACAGCCAGCGCCAGGCATCCGGCGTCCACGGCTCGCCGCTCGAAACCATGATGCGCAGCGCCGAAAGGTCGTGCGTATTCCATGGTTCGCTGCCCTGGGCGATGAAGGTGCGCACCGTCGTGGGCGCGATGCCGAGGAAGCTCACGCGATGTTCGGCTGCCACGCGCCACATCCGGTCGGGGTCGGGAAAGTTCGGCGCACCCTCGACCAGGACCAGGGTCGCCCCCACGATCGGCGTGACGAGAACGATCAGAGGTCCCACCACCCAGCCCATATCCGACATCCACAGCATCCGGTCGTCCGCTCGGAAGTCCATGCACACTGAGAGGTCCATCACGATTTTCGCAATGAATCCCGTGTGCCCGTGCACCACGCCCTTGGGTTTTCCGGTGGTGCCGGAGGTGAATACGAGCAGGTACGGCGCGTCCGCGTCCATCTCCTCCGTGGGCGCGTCGTCGGGCTGGCGGATGCACAACTCGTGCCACCAGTGGTCGCGGCCCTCGGTCCACGAAACCGGATTGCCCGCCCGGTGCACTACGACGACGTGCTTCAGGGAGGGCGCGTGCGCGGCGGCCTCGTCGGAAATCGCCTTTGCATCGACCAGCTTACCGCGCCTGGAGGAGCCGTCGACGGTGACGAGCACGCTCGCCTGCGCGAGTTCGAGCCGCGACACCATCGCCTCGGCGCCGAAGCCCGAGAACAGCGGCATTACGATGCCCCCGATCTTCGCCCCCGCGAGCATCACGATCATGGCTTCGGGGATGTTGGGCAGGTAGATCGCGATCACGTCGCCGCGCGCCACGCCCAATGCGCGCAACGCGCCGGCGCATCGGCAAATCTCCCGATCAAGGTCGCGGTAGCTGTAGTCCTTGCGCGCTCCGTCTTCGCCTTCCCAGACCAGCGCGAGCTTGTCATATGTCGGAGTGGCTCGCCAGCGATCGATCGCGTTCAGGACAACGTTGGTGGTGCCTCCGACGCACCATCTTGTCCAGGGCGCACCCGCGGAATCGTCCACCGCGCGCGCATATGGCCGGTAGAAGCGGTAGTCGAGGTGTTTCAGCAAGCCTTCGAAGAACCAGCCGGGCTCCGCGTCGGCCCGGTGCAGCAGTTCGTCATAGGACCCGACGCCGAGCGCCCGCATGAACGCCGCCATATTCGAGGCGGCAGCTTGTTGCGGGTCAGGCTGCCATGCAATCTCCGGAATCGTGGACAAGCTTGACGGCTTACTTGTCGATTCCGCCAAGCATGATGTACTTCACCTCGAGATACTCCTCGAGTCCGTACTTGGCGCCCTCGCGGCCGAGGCCCGATTGCTTCACGCCGCCGAACGGCGCGATTTCGGTGGAAAGGATTCCCGAGTTCACGGCCACCATGCCGGTTTCCATCTGCTCCGCCACGCGCCAGATGCGTCCAATATCGCGCGAGTAGAAGTAGCCCGCGAGCCCGAACTCGGTGTTGTTGGCGAGCCGGATCGCTTCGGCCTCGTCCTTGAACCGGATGAGAGGCGCCACCGGACCGAAGGTTTCCTCGAACGAAACCTGCATCGCAGGTGTGACGCCGGTGATCACGGTCGGCTCGAAGAACAACCCGCCCTTCGCATGGCGCTTGCCGCCGAGCACCACTTTCGCGCCTTTCGCGATCGCGTCGGCGACGTGGCTTTCGACTTTCTTCACGCCCTGCTCGTCGATCAGCGGGCCGATCACCACGCCCTGCTCGTTGCCGGCGCCGACCTTGAAGCCCCTTACTTTCTCGGTGAGCTTCGCCGCGAAGGCGTCGTAGACCTTGTCCTGCACATAGATGCGGTTGGCGCAGACGCAGGTCTGGCCGGCGTTGCGGTACTTGCTCGCGATCGCACCGTCAACCGCCGCGTCGAGGTCCGCGTCATCGAACACGATGAACGGGGCGTTGCCGCCCAGTTCGAGCGAGAGCTTCTTGACGGTGTCGGCCGACTGGCGCATCAGCGTGCGGCCGACTTCGGTCGAACCGGTGAACGAGAGCTTGCGCACCACCGGATTCGAGCACAACTCGCCGCCGATCGCCGACGCGCTGCCGGTGACGATGTTGAGCACGCCCTTGGGGATGCCGGCGCGCTCGGCGAGTTCCGCCATCGCGAGCGCCGAAAACGGCGTCTGCTTGGCGGGCTTGAGCACCACGGTGCAGCCGGCGGCAAGCGCCGGGCCTGCTTTCCTCGTGATCATGGCGTTGGGAAAGTTCCACGGCGTGATCATCGCCGCCACGCCGATGGGCTGCTTGATCACCAGGATTCGCTTATCGGCCTGGTGCTGCGGAATCACGTCTCCGTAGGCGCGCTTGCCTTCCTCGGCGAACCATTCGATGAAGGACGCACCGTAGGCGATCTCACCACGGGCCTCGGCAAGCGGCTTGCCCTGTTCGGCGGTGAGCAACTGCGCGAGGTCTTCCTGATGTTGCATCATCAGGTTGAACCAGCGCAGCAGGATCGCGTGGCGCTCTTTCGCGGTCCTGGCGCGCCATGCGGGCCACGCCGCATTCGCCGCATCGATTGCGCGACGGGTTTCGGCGGCGCCCATGTCGGGAATCGAGCCGAGCACTTCGCCATTGGCGGGATTGGTGACGGGAAGGGTCTTGCGGCTGTCGGCGTCGGCCCACTGCCCGTCGATGAAGCATTGCTCGCGAAACAGCTTTGGGTCCTTGAGGGTGATGGCCGGAAGTCCGGCGCGGGTCGGGGCGTTCATGGTTTCCTCAGCAGTGGGCAGCATTGGGCAGATATGTCGGAGATGCAGCAGTTGAGATTTTACCGCTCGGGGAGAACAAATGGCTGAATGGTGCAGCGCAACGTGCATCCTGTTTGAGTTCCGCCTAGCATTCGCACTCCATTAATAGGGAGGTAGGGAAATGGCTACATTTACCGTCAACGGTAAGTCGACGCAGGCCGATGTGCCGGGGGACACCCCGCTGCTTTGGGTACTGCGCGACACGCTCGGAATGACCGGCACGAAGTTTGGTTGCGGAGCGGCGCTGTGCGGCGCCTGCACAGTTCACCTTGAGGGCAAGCCGGTGCGCTCGTGCAGCACGCCGGTATCGGCTGCGTCAGGCAAGAAAGTCACGACCATCGAGGGCGTGGCGGCGTTGCCGGTCGGCAAGAAGGTTCAGGCCGCGTGGGCGGCAGTCGACGTACCGCAATGCGGCTACTGCCAGTCGGGCCAGATCATGAGCGCCACCGCGCTCCTCACCGAGAAGCCGAACCCGACCGACGCCGATATCGATTCTGCGATGGCGGGAAACATCTGCCGCTGCGGCACGTATCCGCGCATTCGCGCTGCAATTCACAAAGCTGCTGGCAGCAAGGGGGCGTAATCATGAGCCAACTCAACCAACTCAAGAATCCGTCCCGCCGCAGCTTCCTCAAGTCCAGCGCTGCCGTGGGCGGCGGTCTGGTGATCGGCGTTTCGCTCCCGGGCATGTTCAACAACGCGTTCGCCGCAGCAGATTCCTCGGCGATCAACGCCTGGGTGCGTATCGGTAGCGACAATAGCATCACGATCCTCTGCGCGCGTTCGGAGATGGGGCAAGGGGTGGTGATGGCCCTGCCGACGCTCGTCGCGGAAGAGCTCGAGGTCGATCTGAACAAGGTCAAGGTCGAATTCGCGCCGCCGGGCGAGGTGTACATCAACAGCATGCTGGGCGGCCAGCTCACCGGCGGCTCGACCTCGGTGCGCGATGCTTGGGAAAAGCTGCGCATCGCCGGCGCGCAGGCGCGCATGATGCTCGTGGCGGCCGCGGCGCAGGAGTGGGGCGTGGATACTGCGAAGTGCACCGCGCGCAACGGAATGGTGTCGGGACCGAAAGGCAAAATGGCCAAGTATGGCCAGTTGGCGGAGGCCGCATCCAAGCTTCCGGTGCCGAAGGACGTAAAGCTCAAGGACCCGTCGAAGTTCCGCTACGTCGGCAAGCCGCTGAAGCGCATGGACACCGCCGGCAAGATCACCGGCAAGACCGAATTCGGCATCGACGTGAAGCTGCCCGGCATGTTGTACGCCGCGCTCGCCCAATGCCCCGTGATCGGCGGCAAGGTGGTGAGCTTCGACGCAGCGAAGGCGAAGGGGATGCCGGGCGTGAAGCACGTGGTGCAGATCACCGATGGCGTCGCCGTCGTGGCCGACAGTTGGTGGCAGGCGAAGCAGGCGCGCGACGCGATCGACGTCAAATGGGACGAGGGCCCGAACAAGGCGCTCAACTCCGAATCGGTGTCGGCGGGACTCGCTTCCGCGATGTCCCAGCCCGGGGCGCAGATCAAGCAGCAGGGCAACGTCGCCGAGGGTATGAAGACGGCGGCCAAGACGGTGCAGGCGACCTATGAAATGCCGTTCCTGTCGCACTCGCCGATGGAGCCGATGAACTTCACCGCCGACGTGCGTAAGGACTCGGCGCTGCTGATCGGCTCGATCCAGTTCCAGCAGATGGCGCTCGGCATGGCCGCCGCGATCACGGGCCTCAAGCCCGAGCAGATCACGATCAAAACCACCTTCCTCGGCGGAGGCTTCGGCCGGCGCATCGACCTGGACTACATGGCCCAGGCGGTCGAGATCTCCAAATCGATCGGTGCGCCCGTAAAACTGGTATGGACGCGCGAAGACGACATGACGCACGACTTCTACCGTCCGATCAGCCTGACCCAGATGTCCGGCGGTCTGGACGCGAGCGGCAAGCCGGTTGCGCTGAG
>JBGOTT010000160.1:0-8896 GCA_041476585.1 Gammaproteobacteria bacterium
GATTCCGCCTATGTGGTGGCGAGCATGCGCATCATGACGCGCATGGGCCGCGCCGTGATCGAGCAGCTGGGTGCGGACGGCGATTACGTGCCGTGCGTGCATTCGGTCGGGGCGCCGCTTGCGCCGGGACAGAAAGACGTGCGCTGGCCCTGCAACAAGGACGACAAGTGGATCGTTCACTTCCCTGAAACGCGCGAGATCTGGTCGTTCGGATCCGGCTACGGCGGCAACGCGCTGCTCGGAAAAAAATGCCTCGCGCTGCGCATCGCGAGCGTGATGGCGCGGGATCAAGGCTGGCTCGCCGAACACATGCTGATTCTCGGCGTGGAGGCCCCGGACGGACAGAAGACCTACATTTCGGCCGGATTCCCGAGCGCCTGCGGCAAGACAAACCTCGCCATGGTCATCCCGCCGGTCGCACTCAAAGGCTGGAAGGTGACCACGATCGGCGAAGACATTGCGTGGCTCAAGCCCGGCGCGGACGGGCGCTTCCGCGCGATCAATCCCGAAGCCGGTTTCTTCGGCGTTGCCCCGGGAACTTCGGTGGCGACCAATCCCAACGCGATGAAGATGCTGCACGCCAATACCATCTTCACCAATGTCGCGCTGACCCCCGAAGGTGATGTCTGGTGGGAGGGAATGACCGATACTCCTCCGGCGCACCTCATCGACTGGCAGGGCAAGGATTGGACGCCCGAGGAAGGCAAGAAATCGGGGCGTCTTGCCGCACACCCCAACTCGCGTTTTACCGTACCTGCTGCGCAGTGCCCGTCGATCGATCCTGTCTGGGAGGATCCCGCGGGGGTGCCGATCAGCGCGTTTCTTTTCGGCGGCCGGCGCGCCACGACTGTCCCGCTGGTGGTTGAGGCGCCGAGCTGGGAAGACGGGGTATACATGGCCGCGACCCTCGGCTCCGAAACCACCGCGGCGATCACCGGCAAGGTCGGTGTCGTGCGCCGCGACCCGATGGCAATGCTCGCCTTCTGCGGTTACAACATGGGCGATTATTTCGGTCACTGGCTCAGGATGGGCCGGGCAGTGGCCCGTCCGCCGCGCCTGTTCCGGGTGAACTGGTTCAGGCGTGGCGCCAACGGGAAATTCATCTGGCCGGGATTTGGCGAGAACATGCGTGTATTGAAATGGGCGGTAGAGCGCTGCCAGGGGAAGGCGGGCGCGGTCGAAACCCCGCTCGGCCTGATGCCGCGCTGGGAAGACCTGGCCTGGACCGGTCTCGAGGAGTTCTCGCGCGAGCAGTTCATCGAACTTACCCGCGTGGACGGTGCCGCCTGGCGCGACGAACTTGCCTCGCACGATGAGCTGTTTGGCAAGCTTGGCGACCACCTGCCTGCCGCGTTGGAGCAGCGCCGCGCTGTGTTGCATGCCCAGCTAGGCGTGTGAGCAAGGTTTTTCACCGCAATCCGCTCAATGACTACCCGGTCGCGGTTCGCGGCGACGGGGCCTACCTGATCGATGCGCAGGGCAAGCGCTACCTCGATGCCTCGGGCGGCGCAGCGGTGTCCTGTCTGGGGCACTCCGACCGCGCGGTGGTAGAAGCCATCAAGCAACAGCTCGACCGCCTGCCGTTTGCGCATACCTCGTTTTTCACCAACGAGCCGATGGAGGCGCTGGCCGAAGCGCTGATCCGTCACTCACCGACGGCGTTTGATCGCGTTTATTTCGTTTCAGGTGGCTCGGAAGCCGTCGAAGCCGCGTTGAAGCTCGCCCGCCAGTACTTTGTCGAAAAAGGTGAGCCGCAGCGCGAGCACATCATTTCGCGGCGAGGCAGCTATCACGGCAACACTCTGGGAGCGCTCGCCGTCGGGGGCAATGCCTGGCGCCGCAAGCAATTTGAGCCCTTGCTGATCGACGTGTCGCATGTCTCGCCGTGCTATGCATATCGTGGCAAACATGCCGGCGAGACCGATGATGCCTACGCCACACGCCTCGCCGCCGAACTCGAAGCGGAGATCCTGCGGCTGGGCGGCAACAAGGTGATCGCCTTCGTCGCCGAGACGGTGGTGGGCGCCACGCTCGGCGCGGTCGAGCCGGTCCCCGGGTATTTCAAGCACGTGCGCGCGATCTGCGACAAGTACGGTGTGCTGCTTATCCTCGACGAGGTGATGTGCGGTATGGGTCGCTGCGGCGCGATCTTTACGTTCGAGCAGGAAGGCGTGGTGCCGGACCTTGTCTGCATCGCGAAAGGCCTGGGCGCCGGTTACCAGCCGATCGGCGCGGTGATCGCCTCGAAGAAGGTCTACGAGGCCATCGTGTCCGGCACCGGTTTCTTCCAGCATGGCCATACGTATCTCGGCCACGCGGCAGCCTGCGCCGGCGCCCTCGCAGTACAGAAACGTCTCAACGAGGACGGCCTGCTCGCCCGCGTGACTCCGTTGGGCGAGTTGCTGGACAAGAAGCTGCGCACCGCGTTCGGCCGGCATCCCCACGTCGGCGACATCCGCGGACGGGGGCTGTTCCGGGCGCTCGAGTTGGTCGAGGACCGCGCGACGAAGAAACCCTTCGATCCAGAGAAGAAGGTGAACGCGCGGCTGAAGAAGGAAGCCCTCAAGGCCGGCCTCATGTGCTACCCGATGGGCGGCACCGTCGATGGCGTGCATGGGGACCACGTGCTGTTCGCCCCGCCATTCATTGTCGAGGAAGTGCAACTCGACGAACTGGTGACGAAGTTTTCCGCTGCCTTGGCGGCGACCCTCGGCGTGCCCGCGGAGCTTGCCGCGTAGAGAAGTCTCAGGCGCGCTCGCGCACCAGCAGCGCCGCAAGTGCGGCTGCCGTGAATGCTGCCGCGGCCGCCGCGCCGAACGCGGTCGCCACGCCGCCGATCTCGAGCAGCGCGCCGCCGCCCGCGATACCCAGACTGACCCCGGAGAGCAGACTGGTCGAGGCCCAAGTGAAGGCTTCGGTCGAATGCTCTTCGCGCGCAGTCTTTGCCACCAGCATGGACTGCATGATGAGCGGGGGCGACATCGCGACACCGGCCAGCACGCAGGCGAGCGAAAATCCCAGTAGCTGCTCGACCAGCGCGAGCAGCGCGGCGCCCGCGCCGAATAGAACGAGCGCGACGGCAAACTGTCGCGTCAGCGAGCGGCGCCACGTTCGTGAGCCGTACACCAGCGCTCCGCTGACGCTGCCGACGCTGATCAGGCCGAGCATCATGCCGGCGAGCGCCGGCTGGCCGCGAACGCCGGCGTAACCGGTAACCGCAATCTCGATCAGCCCGAATGCGGCGCTGTAGCACAACACCACGGTCAGCAGGCTGACGAACCCGGGTGTTGCGAGCGGGCCGAACAAGCTCGTCTGTGCGCGCGGCTCGATCCGCCACTCGCGCAGCGCCGGCGCACGCAGGAATAACAGCGTGCCGATCGCCGCGCACAGCGCCGCGAATACCACGGCGGCGAGAGGCGCAACGAGCGCGACGAAGAGCGCGACGATGAGGGGACCAACGATGAAGATCGTTTCGATCAGCACCGACTCGAGAGAATATGCGGTCTGGATCTGCTCGTCGTCGGTGAGCAGGCGTTTGAAGAGCGTACGCATGCACACGGTGATCGGTGGAAAGCTCGCCCCGGCGGCGAGTCCCGCAAGCAGGACCATCCAGTAAGGAGTTGCCATCAGGGTCGCCGCGGCGAGCGCGAGCATCGCGCTCGGATACACCATCACCGATGCAATCAGTACGCGTCGCGGGCCGTTGCGGTCGATGTGGCGTCCCAGCAGAGGCGCCAGTGCGGCAAGACCTGCCATGTATCCGGCGGTGGCGATGCCCGATCGCGCAAAGGAGCCGCTCGCAGCCTGGGTCATCAGCATGATCGCGAGACCCGCCACGCCGATCGGCAGCCGACCGATGATCGACGCGAACACGAGCGTGCGCAGCTCGTTCCGGGCGAGAAGGGTGCGGTAACGTGCGAGGGAGATCACGGGTGGCGCAAGAGGCTGCGGATTGTCTCACAACGGCTCCGTTCACCATGAAAAGACGGTTATATTGCATTGCAGCAATTATTTTTCTTCTTAAATAACAAATAGATAAGTTGCTTCACATCAATGCAGACGGGTATGTTTCACGTGAAACGATGCGGAGCGCCGGGGAGCTGTGTTCCACGTGAAACCGTGGCTCGAATCACGTATCATTGCGCCTCCTCAGGATCGACTTGTGCTTTTCCCGACCGAATTCGACGTCATCGTGGTTGGCGGCGGCCACGCTGGCAGCGAGGCCGCCCTCGCGAGTGCACGGGTCGGTGCTCGGACGCTGTTGCTCACACACCGCATCGAGACGCTCGGCCAGATGTCGTGCAACCCTTCGATCGGTGGGATCGGCAAAGGACACCTGGTCAAGGAGATCGACGCGCTTGGCGGCGCGATGGCCCTCGCCACCGACGAAGCAGGGATCCAGTTCCGCATTCTCAACTCCTCCAAGGGACCGGCAGTGCAGGCCACACGCGCCCAGGCCGACCGGTCGCTTTACCGCCGGGCGATTCGCGGTCGTGTCGAGAACCATCCAAACCTGACCTTGTTCCAGCAGGCGGTGGACGACATCCTCTTGGAGGGCGATCGGGTCGCCGGCGTGGTCACCCAGATCGGAATCCGCTTTCGCAGTCGCGCAGTTGTGCTGACCACCGGCACTTTTCTCGCCGGATTGGTCCACGTCGGGCTCAACCAATACACGGCTGGCCGTGCCGGCGATCCTGCGGCGGTCACCCTTGCGCATCGCCTGCGCGAGATGAAACTGCCGGTGGGGCGGCTGAAGACGGGCACGCCGCCGCGGATCGACGGGCGCAGCATCGATTTTTCGGTCATGGCGCCTCAAGCGGGAGATGATCCGGCACCGGTCTTCTCATTCATTGGAAGCCGGGACATGCATCCGGCGCAGGTGCCGTGCTGGGTGACTCATACCAACGAGAAGACACACGAGGTGATTCGCCACGGCCTGGATCGTTCACCGATGTTTACCGGTGTGATCAAGGGCATCGGACCGCGCTACTGTCCGTCAATAGAGGACAAGATTCATCGCTTTTCCGGCAAATTGAGCCATCAGATTTTTCTCGAGCCCGAGGGGTTGACGACCAACGAGTACTACCCGAACGGAATTTCGACGAGTCTGCCGTTCGACGTTCAACTCGACTTGGTCCATTCGATCAAGGGACTCGAAAAGGCGCACATTCTGCGACCCGGCTACGCGATCGAGTACGACTACTTCGACCCTCGCAACCTGAAGTCCTCGCTTGAGACGAAGTCGATTAGCGGACTTTACTTCGCCGGCCAGATCAATGGCACGACCGGCTACGAGGAGGCTGCCGCTCAGGGTTTGCTTTCCGGCTTGAACGCCGCGCTCGCCGCGCGGGGAAGTGAGCCATGGTGCCCTCGGCGGGATGAAGCTTACTTGGGCGTCCTGGTCGACGATCTGATCACTCGCGGCGTATCCGAGCCCTACCGGATGTTCACCAGCCGCGCCGAGTTCCGGTTGATGCTGCGCGAGGACAATGCGGATTTGCGCCTCTGCGAAACCGGCCGCCGCCTCGGCCTCGTGGATGATCACCGTTGGGCGGCGTTCGAATTCAAGCGCGAGGCCATCGCTCGAGAGCAGGAGCGCCTCAGGTCTACCTGGGTTAACCCCCACCTGCTGCCCGCCGAGGATGCCGAGCGAATCCTCGGCAAGCAGCTCGAACGTGAGCACTCGCTTCTCGATCTGCTTCGACGGCCAAACGTCTCCTACGCGAGTCTGATGACCCTGCCCGGGGTTGGTTCTGGCGCCGGGGGTGACGAACTCGGCGAGCAGATCGCGCGCCAGGTCGAGACCCAGGCCAAATACGCCGGCTATATCGAGCGTCAGAAAGAAGAGGTCGCGCGACACGAGGCGCAAGAGTCGTTGCGCGTTCCGGGGAACCTCGATTACCGGATGGTGCGCGGGCTTTCGGTGGAGGTGCAGGAGAAGTTTGAGCGGATCCGGCCGGAGACGCTGGGGCAGGCTGCGCGCATTTCGGGGGTGACACCTGCCGCGATTTCGCTGTTGCTGGTGCATCTGCGCCGGGGACCGATACAGGCCAAGAACGCGGCATGACCCCCGCAGCATTGCTCGCGCGCGGGCTTGCAGAACTGCACATTGCGCTGCCCGCGGGCGCGGAGGCAAAGCTGCTTGCGTATCTCAAACTTCTTTTGAAGTGGAACCAAATCTACAACCTGACCGCGATCCGCGAAGCGCAGAAGATGGTCAGCCATCATCTGCTCGATTCGCTGGCGGTGGCGCGACATCTCGCGCAAGGGGCGATCGCCGACGTCGGCTCCGGCGCTGGACTACCTGGTATTCCGCTCGCAATTGCGCAGCCCGAGCGCGCGATCAGCCTGAATGACGCGAACCACAAGAAGGCGACCTTTCTGAAGCAGGCGGTGATCGAGCTCGGCCTGAAGAAAGTGACGGTCGTGAATGCGCGCGCGGAGGAGTGGCGGCCCGAGCCGTTGCTCGATTGCGTGATATCGCGCGCGTTCGCCGAGCTCGCCGATTTTCTTTCGACGGCGAGGCATCTCGCGCCACCCGGCGCGCAGTTTGCGGCGATGAAGGGCGTTTATCCGCACGACGAGCTTGGGCGACTGCCGGCCGGGTTCCGTTGTGAGAAGGTCGTGGCGCTCGAGGTGCCGTTCGTCGAGGGCGCCCGCCACCTGGTGCTGTGCCGCAGGGAGGCATGAGCGTGGCGCGCGTTCTTGCGGTGGTGAACCAGAAGGGCGGGGTGGGCAAGACCACGACCAGCGTGAATCTCGCAGCGGGGCTTGCCGGCAAGGGCAGGCGCGTGCTGCTGGTGGACCTCGATCCGCAGGGCAACGCCACCATGGGCAGCGGCATCGACAAGCGCAATCTCGCGCGCACCGTGTATCACGCGCTGCTCGGCTTGAGCGATGCGGCTAGCGTTCGCGCGCGCTCGCAAAGCGGCGCCTACGACCTGCTGCCCGCAAACCGCGAGCTCGCCGGAGCCGAGATCGAGCTGGTCGAGTTACCGAACCGCGAGTCGCGGCTGAAGAGCGCGCTTGCCCCGCTCGGCGCGCAATACGACTACATTTTCATCGACTGCCCGCCGTCGCTCTCGCTGCTCACGTTGAACGCGCTGGTCGCCGCCGAGGAGGTGGTGATACCGATGCAGTGCGAGTACTACGCGCTCGAAGGGCTCACGGATCTGGTGGGGACCATCAAGCGGGTGCGTGCGCATCTCAATCCGCGCCTGGAGATTGCCGGACTGCTGCGTACGATGTACGACCCGCGCAACACGCTTGCGCAACACGTTTCCGCGCAACTGGAGACGCATTTCGGCGACAAGGTTTACCGCACGCTGGTACCGCGCAACGTGCGGCTGGCGGAAGCACCCAGCTACGGCGCGCCGGCCGTCGTCTGGGACAGCGCTTCCAAGGGCGCGCAGGCATATCTGGCACTCGCGCAGGAGATCCTCGCGCGCGACGCCGCTCAGGAGGCACGTGCGGTCGGCGCGTGACAAGATCATGATCAAATCCAAAGGACTTGGCCGCGGCCTGGACGCATTGCTCGGCTCCGATATGCCGCCGCGCGACACCCTCGGCAGCCTGCCGGTCAACCGCATCCGGCCCGGCAAGTACCAGCCCCGCACGCGCATGGACCAGGAGGCGCTCGCCGAACTGGCTGCTTCGATCAAGGCGCAGGGTCTGATGCAGCCGGTGCTGGTACGCCCGGTCGAGCGCGACCGCTACGAGCTGATTGCGGGGGAGCGGCGCTGGCGCGCCGCGCAGATGGCCGGTCTCGAACAGGTCCCGGCGATCGTGCGCGAAGTGCCGGACGAAGCCGCCCTGGCCATGTCGCTGATTGAAAACATCCAGCGCGAGAACCTCAACCCGATGGAGGAAGCCGCGGGCCTCGCGCGCCTCGCCGACGAATTCAAGCTCACGCACCAGCAGGTTGCGGAGGCGGTGGGCCGCTCGAGGAGCGCGACCACCAACCTGTTGCGTCTGCTGGGGCTCGCCAAACCGGTGCAGTCGATGCTGATGGAGCATGTGCTCGAGATGGGCCATGCCCGCGCGCTGCTCGCCCTTGATGGCGCGCGACAGATCGAGGCGGCAAACAAGGTTGCCGCGCGCGGGCTCTCGGTGAGGCAGACCGAGGCCCTGGTGCAGTCCCTTCTGAAGGGTGCCGGAACGGTGCGCGGCAGGCGCAAGCGCGCGGACCGCGATCTGGCACGTCTGGAAGAGGAACTCTCCGAGAGCCTCGGCACCAGCGTCGAAATCAAGGCGGGGAGAAAGGGATCAGGCAAGCTGGTGATCCGCTACTCCAGTCTCGAGCACCTCGATGGCTTGCTGGGAAAGCTGCGCTGAATCCGCACCCAGCGGCACTGCTGCTCTGCAACAACGTTGACCGGCCGTGCTCGAATCCCCTACAATCTTCCGGTTTTCGCCGCCGTCGATGCCGTCGATGAGTTGAAGCCGTGCTCGGCGTCCGAAGCAAGCCGATCCGCACGGTCCTGTGGTGGCAGATATGCGCCACGGGCGCGTTAGCAGTCATTGCCGGCCTGCTTGGGGGGAGCCAAGCGGCGGTCTCGGCGCTGCTCGGCGGGCTGGTCAGCATTCTTGCCGGCTGGGTTTACGGGGTGGTGGGATCGTTGGGGGGGCGCAAGCAGTCGGCAGGCGGCGCTCTGCTCAGCGTGTTGCGCGCCGAAGCGGCCAAGGTTCTCGCCATCGTCGCAGGACTGGCGGTCGCGCTCGCTGCGTACAGAGAGGTCGTCGTGCTGGCGTTCCTCGGAACGTTCGTGCTGGCGACGCTGATTTTTGCGATGGCAATTTTGGTCCGCGAACACTGACCACGCTCGACGATGGCAGCAGGCAAAGAGCTCACACCAACCGAATACATCGGCCACCACCTGACGCACGGGGCGAAGCA
>JBGOTT010000161.1:0-8882 GCA_041476585.1 Gammaproteobacteria bacterium
CGCAGCAGCGATGTTGGCGCGGCCGTGGCTTGCGCGTCGCCTGCGGCGGGTGCGCCGGCGCGAAAAACCGCCCGGAGCGATTCGATCAGCATGCTCACGCCGATGAAGCCCAGCAGAATGACGTAGAGAAAAACAACCACGTTTCCGAACTGATCCGCACGCAACAGCACCTTGGCGAGATAGACGCCGAATCCTCCGCCCAGCCAACTGCCGATCAACAGAATCAGCCCCATTTTGAAGTCGATATTGCCGTGGCGCCAATGCAGGTAACTTGCGCCGGAGGCCGTGCCCGCCATCTGCGCCGCGCCGCTCGACACCGCGACAATGGGAGGAACGCCGGTGAAGATGAGCAGCGGCGTAATCAGAAAGCCGCCGCCCACGCCAACGAGGCCGGAAAGGAAACCGACCAGGGTGCCGTACAGGAGGATCAGGACGATGTTGACGTCCATGTGCGCGATCGGCAGGAATAATTCCATGAGAGCGTCCGCAGTTGAAACCAAGCATTGGAAAAGTGGAGCGATTTTACCGATTACGGCGCAGACTCGCCTCTCAGGCATCTGGAACGAGAAGAAAATACAGGCGCCAAAGACTGGAAAGATCGCCAGCAGAGAATGCCCCCAGCTGGCTGCGCGTCAATCATGGTTTGATGCCTAGTGCATTCGTATGGGTTGGAGCGGAGCGTATCTTTTCTGTTGTGCCACAGGCCGTGCTATGAATTTCCCGAGAATCCCGCGACCCGGTTGATCGATCTGCGAGGGGAAGCAGATTAGCTTGGATACGTTTCACCCAAGTACCAACAGTACTCAGCCCCCTTTGTGGTAACACCCTTTAGCCGGCCTGGCGTCAAGACTGCGAACGATGTTCTCGTAGCGTTGCCACGATCCCATAACATCTTTCTCCGGCGTATCGTCGGGCACACACCCGTTTCTTCACTCTACTTGCTGCGATCCGAATCGCGCTATCCTCCGAACACATGCCGGGTTTCTTCGCACCGCACCAAGGCATACCCAATTGCATGCCGTTCGCAGTCGGAGTGCTTTCCGTCATATACATACGTCTGGTAGCTCCCGGGTCCGGTATTCTTAGACGATGGCTGAGATATACCTGATACGTCACGCGCAGGCCGCGTTCGGCACCGACGACTACGACCGGCTCACCGAGCTCGGCCACCGCCAGTCGCGCTGGCTGGGCGAGTACTTCGCCGAGTGCGGGATGCACTTTGATCGCGTGGTCACCGGGACGCTGCGGCGGCACCGGGAGACGCTCGCAGGCATTTCCGAAGCGCTCGCCGGACTGCCCGAGACGCTCGCCCTCGAGGGGCTGAACGAGTACCAGGCCGACCTGCTGGTCGCGGCGCACCTCGGCGAGGGCGGCCTCGCGCGCATCGACCGCAACGCGGACCGGCGCGCGCATTTCCGGATTCTGCGCGAGGCCCTCTACGCGTGGGTCGAAGGCTCGCTTCAGACCGATGCGCACGCGCCGTTCGCGGCGTTCGCCGCCGGCGTGCGGGAGGCGCTAGCGGCCGTGCGCGCGCCGGGCGCGGAACGCGTACTCGTCGTGAGCTCGGGCGGGCCGATCTCGACGCTGATCGGCACGGTGCTGGGGCTGGCGCCGCGTACGATGATGGAACTCAATCTGCAGGCGCGCAACACCGGCGTGACGGAGTTTCGCGCAGGTGCAAGGAACATCCACTGCGTCAGCTTCAACAACGTGCCGCACCTCGAACGGCCGGAGCGGCGCGACGCGATTACGTACTCGTAGCGCGTGACGCCGCTGCACGCGGGTCGAATCCCTCACTCGCTGCGCAGCGCCTCCAGCGGATCGAGCCGCGCTGCGCGCCGCGCCGGCAGCACGCCCGCTGCGAGCCCCACCGCGACGGCCATCAGTTCCGCCAGCACCGCGTAGCTCCACGGCACGTGCACCGGGAGCGCGGGCAGGGCCACCTGCAGGACCAGTGCGATGCTCCAGCCGGCCAGCAAGCCCGCCGCGCCGCCGATCGCGGCGAGCAGCGCGGCCTCGCCGAGAAACAGCAGCAGGATGCCCCGATGGGTCGCCCCCAGCGCGCGCAGCAGCCCGATCTCGGAGGTGCGCTCCGCGACGGCGATGGTCAGGATGGTGAGGATCCCTACGCCGCCGACGACGAGCGAGATTCCGCCGATCGCCGCGACCGCGAAGGTGATCGCGTCGAGCACGGTGCCAAACACCTCCAGCATCTTCTGCTGGGGCGTCACGGTGAAGTCCTCCGCGCCGTGGCGCGCGATCAGAATGCGTTTGATGCCTTCCTCCACTTCCGCGAGCGGCGCGGTCGGCTCGTAGTTGACGTGGATCTCCTGCAGGCTCTCGCGGTTGAACATTTCGAGCGCCCGCCCGGCGGGAATGTAGACGGTGTCGTCGAGATCGAATCCGAGCACCTGGCCCTTGGATTGCATGACGCCCACCACGCGGTAGCGGTCGCCGCCCACGCGGATGCGGCTGCCCAGCGGATTGCCGCCGCCGAATAACTCGCGCGCGACCTTCGAGCCGAGCACGACAAAAGCGCGCGCCGCGCGCGGGTCGTCCTGTGGTAGGAACTCGCCGGTCGCGATGCGCATCTGCAGCGAACGCGCGAAATCCGGCCCGACGCCGTAGAGCGTGACGCGCCGGCTCTTGCCGCCTTGCACCACCTCTGCATTGCCCTGCACGATCGGATCGGACACCTGCACGTAGGGCGCGCGGCGCAGCGCCAGCGCATCGTCGATGGAAAGCGGCCGCACGGTATTCACCGCGCCGAGCGAAGCACCGTGGGTCTGGGTGCGCCCCGGCGTCACGCTGATCAGGTTGGTGCCGAACTGGGTGAACTCGGCAATCACGAAGCGGTGCAGCCCCTCGCCGATCGAGGTCAGCAGGATCACGGCGGCGATGCCCACGGCGATGCCGAGCGCGGTGAGTCCCGTGCGAAGGCGGTGCGCAGTGACCGACGCATAGGTGAAGCGGACGAAATCGGCCGGGCGCACGATTACCTGCGCGCGAGCGCCTGCACCGGATCGAGCATCGCGGCGCGCCGCGCGGGAGCGACCGTGAACAGTATCCCGGTAAGGATCGCGGTCACAGGGGCCGCCACGAGCGCCCACCACGGCGCCTCGAACGGGATCGCCGGATAGACCTGGGAGATGATGCTGTTGCCGAATTCCCCGGCTGCGACGCCTGCCGCGGCCCCGCCCAGCGCAAGCAGCGCGGCTTCCGTGAAAAACGCCATCTGGATCTGCCGCCCGGTGGCGCCGAGCGCCTTGAGCAGGCCGATCTCGCGCTTGCGCTGCGTCACGGCAATGAGCATCACGTTCATGATCAGGATGCCGGCGACGGCGAGGCTGATGGCGGCGATGCCGCCCACGGTCAGGGTGAGCGCGCGCAGGATCCGGTCGAACGTCGCAAGCACCGCATCCTGGGTGATCACCGTGATGTCCTTCTCGCCTTCGTGGCGCAGGCGGATGATCTCCTCGACGTCGGCCTTGGCATCGAGGATCTGGTCGCGGCTCTTCGCCTCCACCAGGATGCGAAACAGCGACTCCGTGTTGAACAGGGCCTGCGCCGCGGCGAGCGGCACGACGACGATTTCGTCGGTATTGAAGCCGAGCGATTCGCCCTGCGCCGCGAGGATCCCGATGATCCTGAAACGACGGTCGCCGATGCGGATCCAGTCCCCCAGGGCCTGGCGCGTGCCGAACAATTCGTTTGCCACCTTGGTGCCGATCACGCACACCGGCTGGCTGTGACGCGGATCGCCGGCGGGCAGGAAGCGTCCGCTCGCCAGTTCCATGCCGCGGATGTCCATCAGTTCCGCGGTGGAACCGAGCACGGGCGTCTCGCGCCTGCGCGCGCCGGAGCGTACGTCGCCGGCACCCACGATGAGCGGCGCGAAACGCCGGATCGCATGGCTGCGCTTGAGCGCCAGTGCATCGTCGATCGTCAGGTCGCGCGGCGTCTTGCCGATCAGCACTCCGGGCATGGAGCCCGAAGTTTCGCTGCGGCCCGGCAGTACGATGACCAGGTTGGTGCCGAGCGAACCGAACTGCTTGACCACATACAGGCGCGCGCCTTCCCCGAGGGAAGTCACCGTGACCACCGCGGCGACGCCGATGCCCATCGCAAGCAGGATCAGCAGCGTGCGCGACCGGTAGCCGAGCACCACTTGCCAGGCGAATCCGAGAAGGTCGGCAAAGCGCACGATCAGCCTTTCTCGTCGGAGGTAACCGCGCCGTCGATCATGCGCAAGCGGCGGTGCGAACGGGCGCCGATCTCGGGATCGTGGGTCACCACCACCACCGTGCCGCCGTTCTGGTGCAAGCGCTCGAGCACGCCCATCACCTCCTGGCCCGTGTGCCGGTCCAGGTTGCCGGTGGGCTCGTCGGCGAGAATCACGCCAGGGCGCATCGACATGGCGCGTGCGATGGCGACACGCTGGCACTGGCCGCCGGAGAGCTGGTCCGGACGGTGGCCGGAGCGCTCGGTCAGCCCGTACTCCGCGAGCAACTGTTCGACCCGGCGGGCGCGCTCTGCCGGGTCGATGCCTGAGAGCACCATTGGCAGCTCGATGTTTTGCGCCGCCGTGAGCCGCGGCACCAGATGGAAAAACTGGAACACGAAACCGATCTTCTCTCGCCGCACGCGCGCAAGCTCGTCGTCGGTGAGGCCGGTGACATCGCGTCGATCGAGTTCGTAGGTGCCCGCGTTGGGGCGATCGAGCAGGCCAATGATATTGAGCAGCGTGGACTTGCCCGAACCCGACGGCCCCATGATGGACAGAGACTCGCCTTGGGCGATTTCCAGGGTCACTGCGCGCAGCGCGTGTACCTGCTCGCCGCCGACCGTGAAGGTCCGCTCGATGCCGGTGAGGCGAATCATTGCGGGCGCGCCTTCGCCTCCTTCTGTTCCACCGCGGCGAGCGCGCCGGCCTTGACGCCCTCGCGCTCGAGCGAAGTGACGACCCGGTCGCCGCGATTCAGGCCTGTTTTCACCTCGGTGAACTCCCAGTTGGACAGGCCCGTCTCGAGCGGTTTGCTCTCCAGTTTGCCGCTGCTGCCCAGCAGGAGCACCCGGTTCCCGGGCATCAGCGCGGGCGTCGGGATGCGGACCACGTTGTCGTGCCCGGTCACCACGATCTCGATGTCGGCGCTGTAGCCGACCAGCAGATGCTTTGCCTCGCCCGGATTGTCGAATTCGACTTCCACTTCCACCGTGCGCGCCTGCTTCTCCAGCGCCAGCACATACGGCGCGATACGCCGCAGCTTCCCGCTGAAGTGCTTGCCCCGGTAGGCGTCCAGGGTGATCCGGCCTGTCATCGGCACCTTGAGCTGCGCGGCGTCGACTTCGTCGATCGGCGCCGAAACGTAGATGCAGGAGTCGTCGATCAGGTCCACCGCCGGCAGTGTCGGGATGCCGGGCGGCGACGGCGTCAGGTATTCGCCGAGCTCGCCGTTCACCTCGGCGACGATGCCGGCGAACGGCGCGCGCAGCACGGTGCGGTCGGTGTCCGCCCGCGAGGCTTCGATACGCGCGTCGGCTTCCAGCACCTGAGTGCGGGCCGAGTCGCAGCCCGCCTGCCTGGATGCGGCCTCCGCGTCGGCGCGCTCGACGCGTTCCTTCGAGATAAAGTTCTGCGCCATCAGCTCTCGTGCGCGCCGGGCCTCGCCGGCGGCGGCACTTGCGAGCTCGCAGGCCTCGCGCACCTTGGCCTTGGCAGTCCCCAGTTGTTCCCGCGCCACGTGTTCGCGAGCCGAGAGGTCCTGGTTCCAGAGCGTGAGCAGAACCTGTCCGTTCGCCACGCGATCGCCTTTGCGCACGCTGAGTTTCTCGATGCGGCCGCCGGCCGGCGGGGCGAGTTTGGCGCGACGACAGGCGGACACCGAACCCGCACGGGTGTTCGCCACCGTCGTTTCTACGCGCCCGATGTCTGCCTCGGCCACGGCCACCAGCACCGGCTTGGGGCGTGTCGCGAGCCACGCCGCAGCGGCCGCGCCGGCGACGACAATCAATACGATCGCAACGCGCACGGCAAGGCGGCCCGACTGCGCCGTCGCGCCGTGAGCAGTCAGCTTGTCCATTTCCCCCGATTATGCCGCGCCCGGCAAGTGCCCGCATGGCCTCGACCCACGCAGATCCGGAATGAACCGATAAACTATGTCGAATCAGCCGATTTCACTGTTAACAGGAATTCATCCCATGCGCGGTACGACCGGCGCCCTGAGCGTTGTGCTCGCGCATTGCGCTGTGGCGTTGTCGTTCGCGGCGTTTGCGCAGAATGACGCTCACCAGGCGTCACGCGTCACGTCCTCGTGCCTCGCACCCGGCGCGTGGCACCGCCTCGACGGGGGCGAACCGCGACCGACACCGGCTGCGGAACTGCTCGCGTTTGCCTCGCGCCGCGACATCGTGCTGCTCGGCGAACGGCACGACGAGCGCGACCACCACGCGTGGCAGCTGCAGACGCTCGCTGCGCTGCACGCGTTGCGGCCTCAGATGGTGATCGGCTTCGAATCGTTTCCGCGCCGCGTGCAGGGCACGCTCGACAAGTGGGTCGCAGGCGAGCTTACCGAGAGCGAGTTTCTGGAGCGCAGCGACTGGGAGAAGGTCTGGAACCTGCCGTCCGGGCTGTATATGCCGTTGTTCCAGTTCGCGCGCATCAACCGCATCCCGATGGTCGCGCTCAACGTCGATCGCGAGCTGACGCAGCAGATCACGCAGAAGGGATGGGATGGCGTTCCGGCGGAGCGCAAGGAGGGCGTCTCGCGGCCGGCGCCGGCCTCGCAGGCGTACCGGGACGTGCTGTTCGAAATCTACAAGGAACATCCCCGGGTCAAGGAAAACAGTGGCGAGGTCAGCAAGACCGACCCGGATTTTCTGCATTTCATCGACTCACAGACGACCTGGGACCGGGCGATGGCCGAGGCGCTCGCGCATCGCGCGGCCGGCGCGTCCGGAACCGCGCGGCCGGTGGTTGTCGGCATCGTGGGCGCCGGCCACATCAGCAACGGCTACGGGGTGCCGCACCAGTTGCGCGACCTCGGGATCTCCAGCATCGCGACGCTCGTACCCGTAGACGCCGCGGGCGGCTGCAAGAAGCTCGCAACCGGATTTGCGGACGCGGTATTTGCGTTGCCCGCAATGGCGCAGGAGGCGCCACGCAAACCACGGCTTGGCATCAGCCTGCGGCGCACGGACAAGGGCATCGAGGTGCTCGAGGTCGTCGGCGGGAGCCTGGCCGAATCGACCGGGATGCGCAAAGGGGATTTGATCGTGTCGGTCGCAGGTTCTGCCGTGACGCAAACCGACAGCGTGATCGCGGCAGTCCGCTCCCAGCCTGCAGGAACCTGGCTGCCGATGACGGTGCGCCGGGAGGGAAAGACGCTCGATCTGATCGTGAAATTTCCGCCGCCATCGTGAAGCTGCTGTGGCGCCTCGCGCTGCTCGTAGCGGCTGCGCTTCCGGCCTTTGGATTGCGCGCGCAGATTCCGCGGCTCGATCTGGAGGTGCGGCTCGAGCCGGGTTCGCGGGCGCTGCACGCGGTCGCGCAGTTCGAAAGCCGCGATGACCATGGCTTCGCGCTTCACCGTTCGCTCGAGGTGCGAAGCGCCACGGTTGCAGGAGCGGCGGTCGGGCTGCGACGGGCCGGTCGGCGTGGCGAGTCGAACCTCTGGCGCATTGGAGCGCCGATTGGCGTCCGGGTACGGATCGAGTACGGCGGCACGCTTCCCGAACTGGACCGCGCGCTCGACGCGCGCGGCGTGCTCGGCGCGAAACCGCCGATGGCGTCGGACCAGGGAAGCTATCTGCCGGCCTCGGGCGACTGGTATCCGGCCCCCGCGCCGCTGTTTACCTACCGCGTGAGTCTCTCGCTTCCCGCGCACCAACGCGGGTTGGTCGCAGGACGATTGATTTCGGAGTCCGGCCCGCAGGACAACGCCGGGCGATACGCGGCGGTGTTCGAGTTCGACCATCCCGCGGACGGAATCGACCTCATGGCCGGACCGTATGCTGTTCGCGAGCGATTGGTCAGCCGTGAAGGCGCGCCGCCGTTGCGGCTCAGGACCTACTTCGCCCCCGCCATAGACGAACTTGCCGATGCATACCTCGAGGACAGCCGGCGCTACATCGAGCTGTACTCGAAGCGCATCGGCGCGTATCCATTTACCGAGTTCTCGGTTGTCTCGAGCCCGCTGCCCACCGGCTTCGGCATGCCCACCATGGCCTACCTGGGGGAGTCGGTGCTCCGGCTGCCGTTCATCCGCGCAAGCTCGCTCGGGCACGAGGTGCTTCATAACTGGTGGGGCAACGGGGTCTTTGCCGACCTGTCGCGCGGCAACTGGTCCGAGGGCCTCACGACGTTCATGGCCGATTACTACTACAAGGAGCGCGACTCCGCTGAAGCGGCGCGCGAAATGCGCCTGGGCTGGCTGCGCGATTTCGCGGCGCTGCCCAGCGACGCGCACGCGCCGCTCGCCTCCTTTCGCTCGCGCACCCATGGCGCGGAGGCGGCGCTCGGCTACGGCAAGGCGGCAATGGTGTTCATCATGCTGCGTGAGCTGATCGGCGAGCAGGCTTTCGAGCACGGCGTGCGCCTGTTCTGGGAATCGCGGCGTTTCAAATTCGCCTCCTGGGAGCATCTGCGCGCCGCTTTCGAGCAGGCATCGGGCCGTTCGCTGCAGCCCTTTTTTTCCCAGTGGATCGAGCGCGCGGGAGGTCCTACGGTCCGGGTCGCGGCGATCCAAATGCTCGAGCACACCGACGGCAAACGGCTCGAGGTGACCATCGAGCAATCCGCGCCCGTCTATGCGCTGCGCGTTCCGGTCGAGTTCGTCGCGGCAGGGCGTTCGGACACGCGGTGGATCGACATCGAGGGCGAGCGC
>JBGOTT010000162.1:0-8859 GCA_041476585.1 Gammaproteobacteria bacterium
CTCGGCGCATCGAAGATCGCGTTCGACGACATCTGCGACCGCGCGCCGCAAGGCGAAGTCGAGGTGGTGCCGAACTGCTTCCGCGTGATCCAGAACTCCAACTGGAAGATCTTCCTCGAGAACCAGCTCGACGCGCTGCATCCCTCGGTGGTCCACCAGTCGACCGGCCGCGCGGCGCATGAGATGGAAAAGCGGATCGAGAAGAAGACCGGCAAGGCGCCGCTCTCATACCACATGCTGTCGGCGTTCGCGACCGTGACGATCGACAAGTGGGACAACTTCCAGACCATCAACTATCCGCACGGCCACTGCATCCTCACCGGCTACATGGGCCTGCGCCCGCAGGACCCGGACACCCTCGCCTACGAGAAAACGCTCACCCGAGCCTACGGCGCGAAGAGGAAGGAGGAGATCCGCTCGACCAACATCCACCACGTGCTGATCTACCCGGGCCTGTCGCTGCAGTCGCCGCTGCAGCAGTTGCGCGCAGTGCGGCCGCTCGGCGTGAACAAGACGCTCACCGAGATCTGGCATTTCCGGCTGAAAGGGGCACCCGAGCCGATCTACCGCAGGTCGCTCGCCTACTACAACCTGGTGAACTCGCCCTCGACGATGGTCAACGCGGACGACCTGGAGAATTTCTGGAAGATCCAGGTCGGCCTGACTGCGGATGGCGGCGACTGGGTCAGCTTCGCGCGCCACTACGGCCGCGACATCGAGAAGAACGGCGTGGTCGAGACCGCCGAAGGCATGGGCACCTCGGAAGCGCCGATGCGCAACCAGATGAAGGCCTGGGCCCAGTACATGACGGCGGAGAAGTGAGATGGCGAAGAAAAAGGCAATGACTGCGAAGAAGAAGGCGGCGCCGAAGAAAACGATCGATGCGCAGGACGCCCAGCACGCGGTCGAGCAGTTCCTGTTCAAACAGGCCGAGTTCCTCGACGGCAAGCGCTGGCAGGACTACATCGACCTGTTTTCCGATGACGGCGTGTACTGGATGCCGGCCTCGCCCGAGCAGACCACCTGGGAGGGCACGCCGGCGATCTTCGCGGAAGACAAGAACATGATGACGGTGAGGATGAAGCGGGTGCAGCACCCGGACGCCTGGTCGCAGCGGCCGCTGTGGGGCACCAATCACGTGGTCGGCAACGTGACCATCGACAAGACATCGCCGAACGGCGACCTGGTGACCCGCTCGCGCTTCCACATGATGGAGCTGCGCCGCGATACGACACGGCACTTCGCCGGCTCGTATATTCATCACCTGAAGAAGACCCCGGGCGGCTATCGCATCAAGCTGCAGCGCGTCGACATGGTGAACGCGCAGGCGCCGTACGACTACGTATTGCAGGTCTGGGTCTAGCCGTCATTCCCGCGTACGACATCATTTGAGCGCATCGAGCGCGGCGAGCGAAACCTTGCGCGCCTGCTCGACGAGCATCGCTTTCCAGTCGTCGGCGTCGCAGTAGAACGCATCGCGCACCTGGCGCTCGATCGCCGCGCGCAGCGCATCGGGCGCCTCGGGATGCAGTGCCAGCCAGTTGTCGGCGCGCAGCGCCTGCATCACCGCCAACTTCGGCCGCGTGCCGTACTCGAGCCCGATACCGGCATATTCAACGCCCGGAAGCTCGTCGTAGACCGCGCAGGCCATCAGGCCCTCGAGCCGCGCCGATGTGGAGGTGCCCTTGTAAATAGATGTCACATCCTTGCCCCACACGGCGTGCGCGCGCGCGAGCTCCGTGTCGTCGTCGCGGCCGGCCTGGATCATCTCGCCATGCCCGTACGGGCCCAGCCCGGTGTGGAAATCAATCCACAGCACCCGCTTCGCGCGGCCGGCGAAGCTGCGCAACACCGTGCGCAGCGTACGGTTGCTCCAGCTGGGCGCATTGCCGCCGTAGAACAGGCCGTCGCGGAACGTATACTGCCCGCGGGACAACGCCTGCTGCAGGGCGCGCATGCCGCGGCGCGCGATGTAAGCGGCGATCGCCAGATAGTTGTATGCGGACGGCGGCCATTGCCGCGGAACCAGCAGCGGATGCAGTTCCGCGTAACCGCCGTCGGGCGGATGAGGCTTGCCGTGGTCGACGAAATTCCGGTTGAGGTCGATGTTGTCTTCATTGGTGCGGCGCCAGTGCGAAAACCCATACGGATTTACCGCGTGAACGAGCAACAGTGAAACGCCGCTCGCCGACAGGCGCGAAGCGAAGCCTGCATCGTGCAGCAGCTTAACCTGCGCACCCGAGCCGCCGAAGCCTTCGACGCCGTGCGTGCCCGAGCTGAGGATCAGCAGCCGCTCGGCGGAGGCCGGCCCGAGGAGCGCGCAGTCCATCGCCAGGTCCTCGCCGTTGCGCCCGCGCGCGGCGGGATGAACGTGCTGCGCGGCTTCGACTTCATGCGCGGCGAGCGCATCCATAAACTTGCCTCGCGCTTCAGCGTAGGTCTGCGAAAAATGCCGTGCCACGTCGTTCATGAGTTGTCCTCGCCCGGCTTCGTCAGCGCGCGATCAGATCAGGTGAAATGTCGGCAATCGAGGCGGCGCCGCACAACTGCATGGTGCGCACCAGCTCGTCCGAGAGGATCTCGAGCGCACGCCGTGCGCCGGCCTCGCCCGCCGCCGCCGCGCCGAACAGCGTCGCGCGGCCGATCGCCACCGCCTGTGCGCCGAGGGCGCGCGCCTTGAGCGCGTCGGAGCCGCGCCGCACGCCCGAATCGAGCAGGATCGGCACGCGCGCGCCGACCGCGGCCGCGATCGAAGGCAACGCATCGACGGGCGCGATGGCGCCGTCGAGCTGCCGCCCGCCGTGGTTGGACAGCCACAACCCGTCCACGCCGGTGCGCAGCAGGCGCTCGGCATCGTCGGCGCGGGCCACGCCTTTCACCAGCAGCTTGCCCTTCCACGCGTCGCGCAGCCGCGCGACGTCCTCGAAATTCAGCGCCGCATCGATTTCGCGCCCGACCGAGGACGCGATCGCCGCCGCGCTCGCGCGTCCGGGCGGAACGAGGCCGCGCAGGTTCTCGAAGGCCGGCACGCCATGCGCAAGGATGTTCCACGACCAATGCAGCTTGGTGCAGGCCTGAAGGACGTGCGCGGGTCCAAGGCGGAACGGCACCGCAAACCGGTTGCGGAAATCGCGCTCGCGCTTGCCGCCGGTGGCGAGGTCGGCGGTCACGACCAGGGCCTCGCAGCCCGCAGCCGCCGCGCGCGCAACCAGCTTCGCGGTGAACGCTCGATCGTGCAGTACATAGAGCTGGAACCACAAGCGCCCGCCTGCTTGCTCGGCGATTCTCTCCACCGTCGCCGTGGTGCTGGTCGAAAGCGTGCACGGGATGCCGAAGGCCTTAGCCGCGCGCGCGATCGCGATGTCGCCGCCCGGCCATGAAAACCCGGCGCCGCCGGTGGGCGCGATGACCATCGGCAGCTTCGCCGGCGAGCCGAGAATCTCGCAACCGGTGTCCACCTTCGAGACGTCGCGCAGCACCTTGGGCGCCAGGCGCAGATTTTCGAACGCCGCGCGATTGCCGCGCAACGTGACCTCGTCCTCCGCGCCGCCGTCGTAGAAATCGAACACCATGCGCGGCAGGCGGCGGCGCGCCAGGCGGCGCAGATCTTCGATGTTGTACGCCCGGGCGAGGTCGGCGGCCATGGAGCGCGCAAAGTTTAGAGCATAATTGCGCCTTTCCGGAGGAGGGCGCATGAAAACCATCGCTGCCGCATTGCTTGCCGCGGGCCTTACGGGCACGTCGTTCGCGCACGCGCAGCTCGCCGTTTCCGCCAACGACAACAAGGTCGTGCTCCAGAACGGGGTCGTGAATACGGTGGCCAACCCTCCGCCGGACACGGTCTCGGTGATCGACCTGGGTGCGTTTCCGCCGCGGCTGCTGGCCGAGATCGCGGTGCCGACCAGCGTCGTCGGCCCTCCGTTTTCGGTCGCGATCGCGCCCGACGAGTCGATCGCGCTGGTGACCGCCGCCGAGAAAATCGACCCGAAGGACGCGACCAAGCGCATCCCGGACAACCGCGTGAGCGTGATCGACCTGAAAGCCTCGCCGCCGCGGGTGATCGCGACACTCGAAGCGGGCGCCGGCGCCGCCGGCGTGTCGATCAATCACGCGGGCAATCTCGCCATCGTCGCCAATCGCGCCGAAGGCACGCTGTCCACGTTCACGATCTCGGGCAAGACGGTCACGCATACCGGCAAGATCAAGCTGGGCGAAGCCAATTCGGGCCCGAGCCACGTGGTATTCACGCCGGACGACAAGCGCGCGCTGGTCACGCGCGACGGCGACAACGGCCTCACCATGCTCGCGATCGACGGCGCCAAGGTCACCGCGACCAGCCGCACCTTCTACGCCGGCCTGCGCCCCTACGGCGTCGATATCGGCCCGAGGGGCGACATCGCGGTGGTCGCCAACATCGGCCGCAACCTCGGCGATGCGGACACCGTCAGCGTGATCGACATGCGCGCCGATCCGCCGCGCACCGTCGACACCATTACCGTCGGGCCGACGCCCGAAGGCATCAAGATGTCGCCGGATGGCAAGTTCGTTGCGGTGCTGATCCACAACGGCACCGGCAAGCCGCTCGATTCGCCGTTCTACAACCCGTTCGGCAAGGTGCTGCTCTACGCGGTGAACGGCACGCGCCTGACGAAGGTATCGGAGGGGCGCATCGGCCGCTGGTCGCAGGGCATGGCCTTTTCGGGCGACTCGAAGACGCTGCTGGTGCAGAACATGGTCGAGAAGGACATCCAGGTGTTCCGTATCGAAGGCGACGAGTTGCGCGACACGCTGCACCGCATACCGCTCAAGGGCGGCGGCGCGGCCATCAGGACCGCGGAGAAATAGGCTTGGCAAAGCGCATCGAGGGCGTGCTCTCGCCGGTCGTCACGCCGTTCAGGGCCGACCTGTCGCCCGACCCGGATCGCTTCGTGCGCCACTGCAAATGGCTGATGCGCTCGGGCTGCTCCGGGCTGGCGGTGTTCGGCACCAACAGCGAGGCGAACTCGATGTCGGTGGAGGAGAAGCTCGAACTGCTCGATGCGCTCATCTCGGGCGGCGTGCCGGCCGCGGCGTTGATGCCGGGCACCGGCTGCTGCGCGCTCAGCGATTCGGTAAAAATGACGCGCGAGGCGGTGAGGATGGGCTGCGGCGGCGTGCTGATGCTGCCGCCGTTTTACTACAAGGGCGTGTCCGACGAGGGCCTGTACCGCAACTTCGCCCAGGTGATCGAGCGCGTCGGCGACGACCGGCTGCGTCTGTACCTGTACCACATCCCGCCGGTCTCGAACGTGCCGATCACGCTCACGCTGATCGACCGGCTGCTCGGAAAATTTCCCGGCATCGTCGCGGGCGTGAAGGACTCCTCCGGCGACTGGTCGAACACCAAGGCGATGCTCGAGCGGTTCAAGGACCGCGGCTTCGACGTGTTCGCCGGCAGCGAGACGTTCCTGCTCGACAACATGCGCGGCGGCGGCAAGGGCTGCATCACCGCCACCGGCAACGTCAATCCGGGGCCGATCGACCAGGTGTTGCGCAACTGGGGTTCGCCGGAGGCCGACAAGCTGCAGGCCGGCATCACCGCCACGCGCATGATCGTGCAGAAAGTGCCGATGATTCCTGCGCTCAAAGCCATCGTCGCGCACTTTGCGAACGACCCGCAGTGGCGTGCGGTGCGCCCGCCGCTCACCGAGCTCGCGAGCGGACAGGAATCCGGGTTGATCACCGAATTGAAGGCGAGCGGATTCTCGATGCCCGGTATTGCGTAGCCGCATGCCGGTCGCGCTGATCACCGGTGCGGCGCGCGGCATCGGTTTCGCCACGGCGCAGGCTTTTCTTCAAGCCGGCTGGCGCGTGCTGGCGCTGGACAAGCAGTTCGGCGCGCAGGTCGCAGGCGAGCGCGTCGACTTCGACCTGCGCAATCTCGCCGGCATTCCGAAGCTGGTCGCATCGCTCGGCGCGATCGATACGCTGGTGAACAACGCAGGAGTGCTCTACTGCGAGCCCTACGACGCGATTCCCGACGAGCACAAGCGCGAGATCCTCGCGGTAAATCTGGAAGCGCCGGCGACGCTGATCGAAGCCGTCGCACCTCAGATGAGGACGCGCAAGTCCGGAAGGATCGTGAACGTCGGCTCGGTCGCTGCGTTCACCGGACATCCCGACCTCTGGTACGGCATCGCCAAGGCCGGCCTGCTCAATCTCACCAAGGCTTGGGCGAAGGAACTCGGTGCGCATGGAGTGCTGGTGAATGCGGTGGCCCCGGGTCCGACGCAGACCGCGATCTACGACCAGTTGCCGCAGTCACGCAAGGATGGCGTGATGCGCATGGTTTATTCGGGCCGCGTCGGCAGGCCTGAGGAAGTCGCGCAGGCGATCTACTGGCTGGGCGCGCAGTGCCCGGAGTACGTGAGCGGGACCACGCTCGACGTGAACAACGGGTCCTACCCCAGATAACGAGGAGAAATGATGAATTGCATGCGTAGCATCGCAGCGTGTTTGCTGTTCGCCGCGTCGCTCGGCGCATCCGCCCAACCCTATCCCTCCAAACCGGTCCGCATCGTCGTACCCTTCTCGCCCGGAGGAATCGCCGACAACAGCGCGCGCACCATCTCGGACCGCCTCGGCGTGCGGCTCGGGCAGCCGGTGCTGATCGACAACCGCCCCGGCTCGAGCGGCAACATCGGCACCGAGCAGGTCGCGAAAAGCGCACCCGACGGATATACGCTCTTGCTCGGCTACGACGGCACGATGGTGGTCAACCCGCACGTCTACGCGAAGCTCGGCTTCGACACGCTGCGCGACTTCGTGCCTGTCACCAAGCTCGGCGACGCGGCGATCATCATCGTCGCGCACCCTTCCGTGCCGGCGAACAACGTACGCGAGCTGATTGCGCTGGCGAAGGCGAAGCCCGGATCGCTCAGCTACGGCTCCGCCGGGACCGGCAGTTCGGCGCACCTGGCCTGCGAGCTGCTCGCGCAACGCGCCGGCATCGACATGATTCATGTGCCGTACAAGGGCGGCGGGCAGGCCATCACCGACGTGGTCGGCGGGCAGATCCCGCTGGTGTGCACCGCGATTGCGACCGCGCAGCAGTTCCTGAAGGGCGGCAAGCTGAAAGGCATCGGCCTGTCGAGCGCGAATCGCTCGCCCGCGACGCCGGAGGTGCCGACCTTCATCGAGAGCGGTTTTCCGGGCCTGGCGCTGGATTCCTGGGTCGGCATCCTCGCGCCGGCGAAGACGCCGCGGCCGATCGTCGAGCGGCTGCAGAAGGAGATCGCCGCGGTGCTGCAGACGCCCGAGGTGCGCGAGCGCTACGCCGTGCTCGGCATTGAACCGGTCGGCAACACGCCGGACGAATACGCGGCGCAGTTGCGCGCGGACCTCGCGCGCTGGGCGCCGGTGGTGAAGAAGGCCAACATCCGGGTGGAGTAGCGCATGAAGGCGGACCACGGATAGCTGACGCATGCTTCGAATCGTTTCACTGCTGATCGCGTTGTGCTCGATTGCGACCGGCGCGGCCGCCGACTATCCGGACCGCCCGATCCGGCTCATCGTCCCGCAGGCGGCCGGAAGCGCAACCGATAATATTGCACGCCTCCTCGCCGCCGCGCTCACACCGCAGATCGGGCAACCCATCGTCGTCGAGAACCGCCCGGGCGGCGCGCTGACGATCGGCCTGGATGCGATGGCAAAAGCCGCGCCCGACGGCTACACGATCTGCATGGGGCCGATCGGCGCGCTGGCGATCACCCGCCACATGGTGGCGAAGCTCCCCTATGACATCGAACGCGACTTCCAGCCGGTCGTGCTGGTGGCCCGCGGGCACCTGCTGCTCGCAGTCTCTCCAAGCCTGCCAATCAGGTCGGTCCCGGAACTGATCGAGTATGCGAAGAGGAATCCAGGCAAGCTGTTGAATGCATCCTCCAGCAATGGATCGCCGGGCCACGTCGGCGGCGAGCTGTTCAAGTACATGACCGGCACGCAGATCGTGCACGTGCCCTACAAGGGCGGAGCGATGGCCATCAACGATCTGATTGCGGGGCACGTGCATCTGATGTTCGAGAGCCTCAACTCGATTGCGCCGCACGCCAGGTCGGGCAAGGTGCGCGCGCTCGCGGTGAGCGGCGCGAGGCGCTCACCGGGGTTTCCGGACCTGCCCACGGTTGCGGAGGCCGGAGTTCCGGGTTACGAGGCGGGCACCTGGAGCGGCGTGATCGCGCCTGCCGGCGTGCCGAGGCCGATCGTCGACAAGCTCAACGCGGCGATCAACGGCGCCTTGCGCTCACCGATGTTCAACGCGAGATTTGCACTGATCGGCGACGAGCCGGCGGGCGGCACGCCCGAGGACTTCGCCGAATTGATCAGAAAGGAATCCGCGAAGTGGGCGGAAGTCGTCGGACGCTCCGGGGCGAAGATCGACTGACGCGGGGAGGTGGCGCTCGGGCCGCCTTGCGTTTCATCGCCGCGTCCATCGCCTCGCATGTGCTAAATATACGATCACATCGCATATTTGGTTAGCAATGAGACGGTCGGGCTAGAGTTCGTCCAATGCCCGCTCGATGCGCTTGCAGATCGTCTTCAGCACCTTGAGGCGCGCGTATTTCTTGTCGTTCGCCTCGATGAGCGTCCAGGGAGCGATGTCGGTCGAGGTGTGCTCGATCATGTCGGCCGCGGCCGCCTGGTAGAGGTCCCACTTCTTGCGGTTGCGCCAGTCCTCCCCGGTGATCTTGAAGCGCTTGAAGCGCATGCGTTCGCGCTCCTTGAAGCGCCGCAACTGCTCGTCCTTGGAGATCTGGACCCAGAACTTGCACAGCACGGTGTTCGAGCGCTCGAGCTGCTCCTCGAAATCGTTGATTTCGC
>JBGOTT010000163.1:0-8797 GCA_041476585.1 Gammaproteobacteria bacterium
GCCAGGTGTAGGCGGCGCCGCTTTCGGAGATCACGCAACCGAAATGCGGATTGGCCAGCACGTTTACCCAGGGTGCCGGGGTTGCCTGCCCGCGTGTCGTGGTGATCACGTATTCGCGCCCGTCGGCCGTGAAACCGCCGAGTCCGTTGAACAGGACCAGATCGCGCGGCACGCCTTCCGCCTGCCCCAGTGCCTGCGCCGCGTCTCGCATTGGCTCTGTTCCACGAGCGCGGGTTGCGGCAAAACGCGGGATCGCCGGTTCGCCCGGCGGCCGCTGTTTGACCTGGTCCTTGAGGGCTCCCTGGCTGTCGGTGAAAACGGCGCGTGCGACCGCCTGCAGCAGGATCCGGTCTTCGTTCGAAATCTGATCGGCGGAGCGCACGAAAATTCCGCCGGGCCGGTCGATGACATGGGCTTCCACGCCGGCGGCGATCAGCCCCATGATCTGGTCGTGCAGCAGCTGGCGGTAGCCGCCGCGCTCTTCATTCCAGATCACCAGGTCCACTGCAAGCCCCTTCAGGCGCCAGTAGGCATGGGCCTGGACCAGTTGGCGCACCAATTCGATGTTCGCCGGGTCCTTCAACTGCACCAGCACGATGGGCAGATCCCCCGAGATCGCGTAACCCCACAATCCGGATTGCCCGCGGCGGTTCTTGGCGATCACGCTCGCTTCCGCGCGCAGCGAGGCATTGGCGTAGATGATCGAGCTGGCGAGGCGCCCGTAGAGCTGCGCTTCGGCCTCGGTGACATTGATCTGCCGCAGCGCGACCTGGCTGTGCGTCCAGGCCATCTCGAACGCGCGATCGGCGAGGCGCCGATCCTGGTATTTTTCGGCCAGCTGGAGGCAGGCGGCGCGGCTGTCGCCGACGCCGGTGACCAGATCGAGCGTGACCGTCTGTACCGGATCGAGGGTGATGCGCTGCCGGATGGCGACGATCGGGTCCAGCACCGATCCCTGGCTGCCCGAGAGAGGGGCGGAATCGTGCAGCGCCTGCGGCGCGGACACGCTGTTGCCGCGGCCGATGAATCGCGCGCGGTCGGTCTCGTAGGAAACCGATTCCACCTCCGCGCCATGCACCGCCATCAGATGCACCATCCAGGGCGTCGGCTCGTCGCGCGAGCGCGGCCGGCGCGTGCACAGGATGGCTTGCCGCGCGGAGACGATTTCGGTCTGCACAAACAGGTTGCTGAATGCCGGATGCAGGGCGTCCGCGGACGGCGCGGCGAGCACGACCTCCGCATAGCTGGTGATCTCGATCGTCCTGCGCACGCGGGAACGGTTGGTGATGCGCGATCGGCGCAGCTCGATGTCATCCTCGGGCGACACCACGATCTCGGTATGCGTGTCGAATTCCGCGTCATGGCGGCGGAACTCCACCCGCTGCTCGGTGAAGATCGCCTCGTAGGTTTCCGCGCGCTTCAGCGCCGGCTGAAAGGCGGATGACCAGACCTTGCCGTTGCCCAGATCGCGCAGGTAGCAGAACGTGCCCCACTGATCGGTGGTGAGGTCCTCTCGCCAGCGGGTGACGGCGAGGTCTTTCCAGCGGCTGTAGCCGCCGCCGGCGTTCGTGATCATCACGTTGTAGCGTCCGTTGGAAAGCAGCTGCACGCCCGGTATCCTCGAATCGGGCGTGCTGAATACCCGCATCGGCATTTCGGGGCCCTCGGCGGCAGGCCGGAAATCCACGCGCTCCGGATGGCTCGAGTACAACGCATGGGCTTTCGGGATCCGCTCCTGCAGCAGCAGCAGGGTCGCCTGGAACAGGGGATCCGACACGAAGCGCCGCTGCATCGGCCGGTCCAGCAGCAGGTGAGCGAGGGAGAGCAGGCTCATGGCCTGGTGGTGGGCCATGAACGAACGCACGATGGCGCTGGTCTCCGCGCGGCGCAGGCGCGCCGGGGTGTAGTCGATCGCCTCGTTAATGCCGGATCGCCCGAGGATGCCGTCGCGCGCGAGGCGTTGCAGGTTCTCACACGCCTCTTCGGGCGCCACCATCAGCGCGAGCGCGGTGGCGTAGGGCGCAATCACCAGATCCTCGCTCAAGCCGCGTTTCAGGCCGAGGCCGGGCACGCCAAATGCGCGGTACTGGTAATTGAGCGCCGCATCGACCATGTTGTAACCGGACTCCGACATGCCCCAGGGCACGCCGCGCTGGGCGCCGTACTCGATCTGCCGCCGCACCGCGGCGCGACAACTGTCGTCGAGCAGCGTGTTCTCGTAGTTGGGCATCACCAGCAGCGGCATCAGATACTCGAAGATCGAGCCGCTCCAGGAAAGCAGCGTCGCCCCGCTGCCTGCGTTGGTCAGCAGTCGCCCCAGCGCGAACCAGCTTTGCTGCGGCAGTTGCCCCTGGGCGATCGCGACAAAATTGGCCAGGCGCGCTTCCGACGCGAGCAGGTCGTAGTAACTGACATCGCGCCGGCGCTCGGTCATGTTGTATCCGATCGCGAGCAGATGCCGGACATCGTCGTACAGGAAGTCGTACTCCATGCGCGCCATTTCGCTCACCTGCAGCGCAAGCTCGGTAAGTTCCGCCATCCGCTCGTTCGCGCGCGAACTGGCCTGGGCAAGGCAACTCTTCAGCGCGGCCAGCCAATCGCGCTCGGCAGGCGTTGCCGCGGCCTCGAAACGGCGATCGATCAGCGGCAGCAACTCGATTTCCAGTCCCGCCAGCTCGCGCAGAGTCGGAATCCCGTCGATGCGGGAAAGCCCGCCCAACTCCGGAGGCGCGCCCGGCAGCACGGTCCACGGCGCGAGAAACGTCAACTCATCCACGGCATCGCGGCATTGCCGCTCGAGCGCACGCGCCCAGGCATCCTCTTCGCTGCCGGAAGCGCTTTCCAGACCGCTCGCGACCTGTGCGGCGCTCGCCGCGAGCCGTTCCAGCGCCAGTCGCGCTGCAGCGAGCGTGTCCGGCCGCTCGGCCAGAGCAGAGTCGAGTACCCGCCGGAAGTCGAGCACGGCGGGCGACGCGGTTTCCGGCGTCGCACCGAGGAAGGCCCTGAGCGTATCGTCGAGCCCGTCGAAGCATTGCGCCGCGAGGATCTTGCGATCGCCCAGCGCGAGCAGACCCGGCCGCAGCGTCAGCAGATGACCGGCCAGGTTGCCGCTGTCGACGGTCGAAATGTAGATCGGCAGCAGCGGCTGCAGCGACTGCGTGTCGTACCAGTTGTAGAAGTGACCGCGGTGCCGTTCCAGCTTGTGCATCGTGGCGAGCGCATTGCGCGTGCGTTCGACGAGTTGTCCGGCCGAAACGTAGCCAAAATCATAGGCCGACAGATTGGCAAGCAGCGCGAGCCCCATATTCGTTGGGGACGTGCGGCGCGCGGGCGCCGAGGCGGGGTTCTCCTGGAAGTTGTCCGGCGGCAGCCAATGATCGTCCGGTCCGACGTAGGTCTCGAAGAACCCCCAGGTCTTGCGTGCAACCATGCGCAGAAACAGCGTCTGCTCCGGCTCGAGCCTGGCTTGCCGGCGCGCAAGCGGCCGGCCGAGCCACCAGACGATGACCGGAGATGCCAGCCACAGCACCAGTATCGGCGCTGCCACCGCCAGCGCATCCGGACGCGAATGCAGCAGAAACGCCGCCGTAGCGATGGCCAGGGCCGGCGAGATCCACATTTCCCGGAAGGACGTGAGCAACTGCGTGTCGCTGTCGCGATCCAGCTGGCCCGATGGCTTCCACTCGAGCAGCCGCCGGCGCGTGACGAGCATCCGTATCAGGGTGCGCAGGATGGCGTCGAGGCTGAAGGACGCCTCATAAGGCAGACACGCGAGCATGAATGCCGCATGCGCGAGGTTCCCGCTGGCCGAATCCGCGGCCGCAGCGAGGTGCTGGCTCAGCAGCACGTCGCCCGGCTTCTGAAACAAGTCCAGAATCGAAGCGTTCAAAGCCGGAATCAGGAACACCGCCAGCACCGCGGCAGTCCAGAACCACGCCGGCGACAGGACCGCCCAGCCGAGCAGCAACAGCAGGGTCAATGCCGACGGGACCAGGCTGCGGCGCAGATTGTCGAAAATCTTCCACTGCGACAGGCCCGAGAGCGGATTTTTCGCGGAGCGCTCGTCGAGCGCGGGTACGCGCCGGCGCAACCAGCCCACCAGCTGCCAGTCGCCGCGTATCCAGCGGTGCCGACGGCTGACATCGGCACTGTAGCAGGCGGGATACTCCTCGAACAACTGCGCGTCGCTCATCAGCCCCGAGCGCGCGTAACACCCTTCGAGCAGATCGTGACTGAGAATCCGGTTCTCGGGAAACCGGCCTTTCAGCGCCTGCTCGAACGCGTCGACGTCATAGATGCCCTTGCCGATGAACGAGCCTTCACCGAAGAGATCCTGGTAGACATCGGAAACCATGCGCGTATACGGGTCGATGCCGGCCTCTTCGCCATGAAACAGTGCAAAGCGCGTTCGGATCGTGTCGGGCAGGCTCACCGCCACGCGCGGCTGCAGGATGCCGTAGCCTTCGGTTACGCATCGCCGGGCAGCATCGAAGCGGGCGCGATTGAGCGGATGCGCCATCGTTCCGACCAGATGCCGCGCCGTGTCGCGCGGCATCTGCGTGTCGGTATCCAGCGTGATCACGTACCTGACGTCCTGCAACGCCGCGATCCGGCCGACGATGCGCGAGAACGCGCCGGTTGCGCCGCCGCGCAGCAGCGCATTCAAGTCGCCCAGCTTGCCGCGCTTGCGCTCGTAGCCCATCCAGATCCGCTCGCGCGGATTCCAGCGGCGCGGACGATGGAAAAGAAAGAAGATGTCGTCGTTGCCCCCGCCGTTCGCGCCGCGGTGCTTTTCGTTCAACTCCGCGATTCGCTGTTCGGCCCGGCGCAACAGCGACTCGTCCTGCGGCAGGGTTTCCTCGCGCGCGTCCGGAAAATCCGTCGCCAGGCCGAAGTGCAGATGGTCGTCCCGGTTGGCGAGGAAGCAGACTTCGAGCGACTCCACCAGATCCTCGACGTTCTCCGTGCTGAACAGCATCGTCGGGATCACGACCAGCGCGCGCGATCCCGATGCGATGCCTTTGGTGAAATCCATCCGCGGCAGCGGCTGCGGTGCGGCGAGCAAGGTCGCCAGCCAGTTCACCAGGGCCACGGCAAGTTGACTGGCGCTCAGCAGCGCGACGACGCCGAAAGACACGAGCAGCCAGCCGCGCGCCCCGCTGGCGTAGGCTTGAGCAAGCAAGCCCGTGCCAAATGCCAGCGTCAACAGTGCGATCGGGCCGAGGTAGATGAACCGGCCGCGGATTCGCTGCAACGCGAGGGCGAGCGGAACGCGCGTCGCCGTCGCTGATTCGAGCAGCGGCAATCCCCTGTCGACGAGGTAGTAGCCGACATGCGCTGCCCGATCGTCGCCGCCGTTGCGGGCGGCGGCTTCGCGCGCCAGCTCCACGCAGTGGCGCGCCACCTGCTCCTCGGCAAGCCCGCTGTGCCGGGCGATCCTCTCCAACACGTGGCGATAGTGATCCCGAGTGGCAAAATCCATCCTGCCGTACACACCGCCCGGGTCCTCGCGCAGCGTGCGTTCGGCGAAGCTCATCGTCTCGACGAACGCATGCCAGTCCGTCGCCGCCAGAAAACGCAGGCTGCCGATGCTGTTGCTGATCGATACCTGGTCGGCCGCCTGCTGCTGGTTTTCCGACTGCACCAGCTGCTCGATGGAAAGGCCCTGCTCGGACAGCCGCTGCTCGATCCAGTTGAGCGGCATCGCCAGCGCCGCGCCTTGCCCCTGCAAGCGGCGCGCGATTTCCGCCACGAATGCGCTGCTCATGGGCAGTTCGGACCGCGCCATGTCGGCGACCACCAGGATCAGGCTCTTCGGGTCGTTCTGCGCGGTCTCCGTCATCCGGTCGGCCCAGAAATCCGCCAGATCGCGTCCGATGCGGTGGGCGATGATGCGCGTTCCGACGCGGCGCAGGTTCTCGATCAGTGCCAGACGCAGCATGATCGGCACGCCCCACAATTCGCCCAGCGTGAGCGGGGTGACGCTCTGGTAGGCCGCGATGAAACGATTGAAGCTCTTCGGGTCCACCTGCCCGTCGCCGTGCGAGATCGTTTCCAGCGCGATGTCGTAGACGCGCGGCAGTCCGGCCGACGGCCCGTTGCCGAGGCGCGGCAGCTCGCGGCTGTAATCCTTCGGCAAGTGCCGCTTGGCGGTGCGGATCTGCTCTTCGATCAGGTGGAAGTTGTCGAGCAGCCATTCACCGGCCGGCGTGCTCGGGCGGTTTTCCCTGATCGCCGCCGTGAGCAGGTCGCAGGCTTCGAGCAGCAGGGCCTGGTTCTCGGCCAGGCGCGCGAGCAGCAGGTCGCGCGTGCGCTTCACCCCCAGCGAGTGCGAGGCCGCCAGCGCCTTGCCGTGCTGCTCCATGTGATCGGCGCTGAACAGCTCCGATCGCAGCGGCGGCTCTTCGCTCGCGTCGGTCGTCCAGCCGCTTCGCCGGAAAAACGCGAATGCCCGGAGAAAGCCTCGAACCACTCTGTTGCCGCTGATCTTCAATCCTGCAGCCTTCTTGTCTGTCGTGACCGACCGTTCGATGCTCTCACGATTTTGTCCGGCCTGCCCGCGCGGCTCGGTGCAGCATCGAACATAATGCTTCCGGGTGCCAGGCGCGTACACTGGGATTATGCAGCGAATCGGGATTCTTACGAGTGGAGGCGATGCGCCGGGGATGAATGCCGCGGTGCGCGCCGCGACGCGCGCAGCCCTTGCGCAGGGCTGGGAGGTTTACGGCGTGCGTAACGGCTTCGCCGGTTTGATCGCCGACAACATGGAGCCGCTGCGCGCACGCGACGTCGGCGGAATTATCCAGCGGGGGGGTACCGTACTCGGCACCGCGCGCTGCCCGGAGTTCCGCGAGGATGCGGGCCGCGCCAGGGCGCTGCGCAACCTCGCGCGGCGCGCAATCGACGCGCTGGTCGTGATCGGAGGCAACGGGTCTCAGACCGGATCGAGCCGGCTCGCCGGCGACGGCTTCCCGGTCGTTGGGGTTGCTTCGACCATCGACAACGACGTGTACGGAACGGACGTCACGATCGGCGTTGACACCGCGGTGAACATCACGCTCGAGGCGATCGACCGCCTGCGCACGACCGGAGCGTCGCACCAGCGCGCGTTTCTGGTCGAAACCATGGGGCGCCATTGCGGTTACATCGCGCTGATGGCGGGCATCGCCGGCGGCGCCGAGGTGATCGCGATCCCGGAGCGCGAGGTCGAACCCCACGAGGTTGCCGAGCGCCTTCGCGCCGCTTACCAACGCGGCAAGACGCATGCAATGGTCGTGGTCGCCGAAGGCGCGCGGCACGACGCGCAGGCGCTGATGCGGCATTTCGCCGAGCACCGCGACGCACTCGGCTTCGAATTGCGCGTCACCACGCTCGGGCACGTGGTGCGGGGCGGGGTTCCGTCGGCTTTCGATCGCGTGCTCGCCACCCGCCTTGGCGCAGCGTCGGTCGATCGGCTGGCGCGCGGTGAACCAGGCGTGCTGGTCGGCCTGGTCGGCCGCGACATCGTCGCCACGCCGCTCGCCGATGTCGCGGGCAGGACCAAGCCGATCGACATGGGCATGCTCGACCTGGCGCGCGTTCTGGCGCAGTAAAGCCGCCCGTCCTGACTGAATTGCGAGCCGGAGCGGTTCGCTCCATGCGTATTGCGCGTGAGTGGATCCAGGCGTATCGTGCGCCGAGTCCGAAATTCGGCGCGCACGCGTGCCGTCGAACGCCCGGGCCTACGGTCAAAATGGGAGAATTGATCATGAAAAAGGCACTCATTGCACTCGCGCTGGTGGTCGCGCCGACGACGGTTCCGGCGCAGACAGCCCAGGATCTCATCAAGGATCAGGACACTCCGGGGGACGTATTGACCTACGGGATGGGCTACAACAACCAGCGCTACAGCGCGCTCAAGCAGATCAGCGCTGGCAGCGTCAAGCGGCTGGTACCGGTCTGGAACTACAGCCTGAACAACCCGCAGGGCCAGGAGTCCCAGCCGGTGGTGTACCAGGGTGTGATGTACGTCACCACGCACACCTCGACCGTCGCCATTGATGCATCGAGCGGGAAGCAAATCTGGAAGACGGAAATCGAATACGCGCCCGACGTGTTCAAGATGGCCTGCTGCGGCCTGCTGAACCGCGGCGTCGCGATCTACAACGGCAAGGTCTACCGCACGACGCTCGACTCGAATGTCATCGCCTACGACGCGAAGAGTGGCAAGCAGGTCTGGAAGACCAATGTCATCGACTACAAGCTCGGTCATGCGATGACCGGCGCGCCGATCGTCGCCAACGGGGTGCTGATGACGGGCATCGCCGGCGGCGAGTACGGCACGCGCGGCTTCATCGACGGCTGGGACCCTGAGACCGGCAAGGCGCTCTGGCGGACCTACACCACGGCGGCCGGCAACGAGAAGGGCGCGGACACTTGGCCCGGCGACACGGCGCAGAAGGGCGGCGCGCCGACCTGGCTCACGGGCGCGTACGACGCGGACCTCGACCTGGTGTACTGGGGGACGGGCAACGGCGGTCCCTGGAACGCCGAGGTGCGCAAAGGCGACAATCTCTACATCTGCTCGGTGATCGCGTTCCGTCCCAAGACCGGCCAGATCGTCTGGCACTTCCAGTTCACGCCGAACGACCCGTACGACTACGACTCGGTCGATCCGGGCATGCTGGTCGACATGAAGGTCGACGGCGCGATGCGCAAACTGCTGATCCAGGCCAACCGCAACGGCTTCTTCTACGTGCTCGACCGGACCAACGGCAAGCTTCTCGCGGCGAACCCCTACGTCAAGGTCAACTGGGCC
>JBGOTT010000164.1:0-8785 GCA_041476585.1 Gammaproteobacteria bacterium
CTCCCCCCACTTCGCGTCGGGCTGCGCGACCACCGCCGCCGCCATCACCGCCGGGTGGCTGTAAAGCGCGTCCTCGACCTCGATCGAGGAAATGTTCTCGCCGCCCGAGATGATGACGTCCTTGGAGCGGTCCTTGATCTTTACGTAGCCGTCGGGGTGCATCACCGCCAGATCGCCGGTGTGGAACCAGCCGTCCTTGAACGACTCCTGCGTGGCCTTCGGGTTCTTCAGGTAGCCCTTCATGGTGATGTTCCCGCGCATCATGATCTCGCCCATGGTTTCGCCGTCCGCGGGCGTGGGCTGCATGGTTTCGGGATCCATCACCGTGAGTCCTTCCTGCACCGTATAACGGATGCCCTGGCGCGCATTGAGCGTCACCTGTTCGCTGAGCGGCAGGCTCTCCCATTCTGGTTGCTTGGCGCACACCGTCGCCGGGCCATAGGTTTCGGTCAGGCCGTAGACGTGGGTAATGGAAAAGCCCATTTTCTCCATGCCTTCGATGATCGCGGCCGGTGGCGCGGCACCGGCGACCAGGCAGTTCACCTTGTGCGTGATGCCCTTGCGCAGCGCCTCCGGAGCGTTGATCAGCGTCTGGTGCACGATCGGCGCGCCGCAGTAATGAGTGACCCGGTGCTCCGCCATCAGCTTGAATATCAGTGCGGCATCCACCTTGCGCAGGCAGACGCTGGTGCCTGCGTTGGCCGCCATGGTCCACGGGAAACACCAGCCGTTGCAGTGGAACATCGGCAGCGTCCACAGATACACGGCATGGTGCGGCATCGCCCACACGAGAATGTTCCCTACGCCATTGAGGTAGGCGCCACGGTGATGGTAGACCACGCCTTTCGGGTTGCCGGTGGTGCCCGAGGTGTAGTTGAGCGAGATCGCCTGCCATTCGTCCGCCGGCCACAGCCAGTTCCACTCCGGCTCGCCCTCGGCGAGCAGGTCCTCGTAGGTCTTCGCACCGAGCCGCTTGCCCGGCCCCGAAAACTCCGGATCATCCACGTCGATCACGATGGGTTTCACCTTCGCCGTCGAAAGCGCCTGCTCGACGATCGGCGAGAACTCGCGGTCGGTGAGAAGCACTTTCGCTTCGCCGTGATCCAGCATGAATGCAATCGCTTCCGCATCCAGGCGCGTATTCAGCGTGTTGAGCACCGCCCCGCACATCGGCACGCCGAAATGCGCTTCGTAGATCTCGGGCGTGTTCGCGAGCATCGCCGCGACCGTATCGCCGATTCCGATGCCGCGTTTCACCAATGCGGACCCGAGCCGGCGGCAGCGGGCGTAGGTCTCCTGCCAGGTGTAGCGCTTCGCGCCGTGAATGACCGAGGTGTGCTTCGGGTAGACGTAGGCGGCGCGCTCGATGAATGAAAGCGGGGTCAGCGGCGCGAAATTCGCCGGATTCTTGTCGAGGCCGGTGTCATAGGGGTTGGGCTTCGTAGGCATGATGCGCGAAGTATATCGTTGGGGCCGCCGACCGGCGTCAGTTCGCCGTAATCCCCGCCGCCTTCACCACCCGCCCCCAAGTCTGATACTCGCGCTCGATATAGCGTGTCAGCTCATCGATCGTGCTCGACTGCGGCTCGAGCCCCTGCTTGTTGAGCAAATCGCGCGCCTCGGCCGTGCCGAGCGCCTTCACCAGCTCCGAATTGAGGCGCTCGACGATCTCCCTCGGCGTCTTCGCAGGCGCGACGTAGGCGTACCAGTTGACCGCCTCGTATCCCGGATACCCCGACTCGGCGACAGTCGGCACGTCGGGCAGCAACGTCGCGCGGGTCGGGCCTGTCGTCGCGAGTGCGCGGGCCTTGCCGGCCTTCATTTGCGCTCCGGCGGACACCGGCGTCGCGAACACCGCCGCCACCTGGCCGCCCAGCAGGCCCTGCATCGCCGGACCGCCGCCCTTGTAGGGAACGTGCACGATGTCGATCTTCGCCAACAACCGCAGCCGCTCGCCGGCCAGGGGGCCGGCGCCGCCGATGCCCGAGGAACCATAGGTGAGGGTGCCGGGCTTCTCGGCGGCGAGTTTCACGAACTCGCCCAGCGTCGTGGCGGGAACGGAGGGATGCACCACCAGCACGTTGGAGAACACCACTGCCATGGTGATCGGCGCGAAATCGCGCAGCGGATCGTAGGGCAGCTTCGCGACGATATGCGGCGCGACCGTGAGCGACCCGACATTGCCGAGCAATATCGTGTAACCGTCGGGCGCAGCCTTGGCGACGAAGTCGGCGGCGATGTTGCCGCCCGCGCCGGCCTTGTTCTCGACGACGACCTGCTCGCGCAGGCTCTCGGCGAGTGTCCTGGCAATGATGCGCGCCACCCCGTCGGTGCCGCCACCCGGCGCGAAACCCACCACCATCGTGATGGGACGGCTGGGATACGCGGCCTGCGCCAGCGCCTGTGCAGCCCAGATCAGTCCAATACAGATCCACGTCAGACGAAGCATGTGATCTCCTCCCCAAAAAAACCGGATCTCAGCCCGGTTTCATCGACGTTCTCCAAACGGTCCCGCCCCTGCTCTCCCTGTCGATCGCCTCGAGCACCTTTTCGTGCTCAGCAACTTCCGCCTGCGTCGCGCGCAGCACAATCAGCTTCGAGGCGTCGAAAGCAGTCATCCCTTGAGCCGCGACAGGCTCGTCCGGCTCGATGATCAGGCTCTCCTGGCCCCGCGTCATCGCGAGGTAGACCTCGGAGAGCAGCGAAGCATCGAGCAGCGCGCCGTGCAACGTGCGCTTCGCGTTGTCCACCGCGTAGCGCTCGCACAATGCGTTCAGGTTGTTCTTTTTCCCGGGGTGCAATTCCCGCGCGATGGCCAGAGTGTCCACCACCCCGGCGCAGTGCGATGAGAGCTTCCCGAGAGCGATGAGCTCCAGTTCGCGATCGAGGAACTCGACGTCGAACGGCGCGTTGTGAATCACGAGCTCGGCGCCGCGCACGAATTCGAGGAACTCGCCTGCAACCTCGGCAAAACGCGGCTTGTCGGCCAGGTCCTCGCGCGTCAGCCCGTGGATCTTCGACGCACCCTCGTCGATATCGCGCCCCGGATTGAGGTAGCGGTGAAAATGGTTGCCGGTCGGACGGCGGTTGACGAGTTCGATGCAGCCGATCTCGATCACCCGGTCGCCCAGCCGCGCGTTGAGTCCGGTGGTCTCGGTATCAAGGATGATCTGTCTTGCGGCCATCCGGAATGCCTCTGTTGGCGAGCGCGTCGGCGCGCTCGTTGTCAATGTGGCCCGCATGGCCGCGCACCCAGTGCCATTGGATCTCGTGCCCGGTGGCGAGCGCGTCGAGCTGCCGCCACAGGTCGTCGTTCTTCACCGGCTGCTTGTCCGCGGTGCGCCATCCCTTGCGCTTCCAGCCGTGGATCCACTCCGAGATGCCTTTTTGCACGTACTGGGAGTCGGTGAAGACCGCCACCCGGCGGCGTCCGCGCAAAGCCTCCAGCCCGCGGATGACCGCGGTGAGTTCCATGCGATTGTTGGTCGTCTGCGCCTCGCCGCCGTACAGTTCCTTTTCCTTCCCCGCGATGCGCAGCAATACCCCCCAGCCGCCGGGACCTGGATTGCCCTTGCACGCGCCATCGGTGTAGATCTCGACCGGTTCCTCAGCCATCGGTGCCGGTGCGGGCATGTCCGTTGGAATTCGCAACCGGTGCAAGCACGCTGCTCTTGGCGCGTTCCCGCCGCCATGCCGGCATCACGACGCGCATGCTGTGCACGCGCTTGACCGCGCGTACGACGTAGACGCCGCCGGCGATCGGCCACCAGCGCGCGCCCGCCTTCTCCATGAACGCAAACCGCGCGAGCCATTTCGCCTGCGCGAACGGCGGCGCATAGCAGCCGAACATCCCGCCATTCAGCTCGAAGCCAAGCAGCTTGAGCCAGTCCTTCAGCCGCAGCAGGCCGATGAAGTGTGCATTCCACGGGCAGGCTGCGTCGCGGCGGTGCGCTTCGCGCATCAGCGAATGGCGCGCGCCCCACAGCGAGAGCGGATTGAAGCCCGAAATCACGACCTGCCCCTCGGGCACCAGCACGCGCTCGGCCTCGCGCAGCACCCGATGCGGATCGGCGCTGAATTCGAGCACGTGCGGCAGCGCGAGCAGGTCCACGCTCGCGTTGGCGAGCGGCAGATGCTGCGGATCCGCATGCAGTGCGGCACCGTCCTCCGGCGCGAGCGTAAAGCGGTGCGATATCCGATTGCTGCGCAGGAAGTCGATATGCGCCAATCCGGCTTGCGCCGCCTTGAAGCCGAACACATCCTCGACCGCGCGATCGAACTGCTCGAGTTCCCACTCGAGCACATAGCGGCCCTGCTCGGTGGCAAACCAGCCCGAAAGCATTGACTTCTGGCCGCCGTTCATGGAAAAGGGGGCTCCGACAAAACGTATCTGCCACCCTTTGACCCCCCGCGCCGGGCGACCGTGCTCATATGATCAAAATCGTTCCGCTGAAGGCCCTTCAGGACAATTACATCTGGATGCTGCGCGACGAGCGCTTCGCCGCGGTCGTCGATCCCGGCCAGGCCGCTCCGGTGATCGAGTACCTCGCGGCGGAGCGCCTGACGCTCACCGCCATCCTGCTCACGCACCATCACCCGGACCACGTTGGCGGCGTGCCCGGATTGCTGCGCCACGCTACGGCACCGGTGTACGGACCGCGCAACGAGCCGATCGCCACGCTCACGCATCCGGTCGCGGAGGGCGACGCCGTCGCGATTCCGGAGCTGGGCATCGAACTGTCGGTGCTCGACATCCCGGGACATACGCGGGCGCACATTGGTTATTATGGCGCAATTTCCGCCACGCCTTCGCTGTTCTGCGGCGACACGCTGTTCGCGTGCGGCTGCGGCAGGGTGTTCGAAGGCACGCCGGAGCAGATGTACGTATCGCTGTCGAAACTCCTCGCGCTGCCCGACGAAACGCTGGTCTATTGCGGCCACGAGTACACGCTCGCCAATATCGGTTTCGCGCAGTCGCTCGAACCGGGAAACGCCGCGCTTGCCGCGCGCGCGCGCCGCGATCGCCGGCTGCGCGAGCAGGGCAAGCCAACCCTGCCCTCCACGCTGGCGGACGAGAAAGCGACCAACCCCTTCCTGCGCTGCCGCGAACCGGCCGTCATCGAGTCGGCGAACAAATACCTCGGCGCGCGCATTGCCGATCCCGCACGTGTGTTTGCCGCGATCCGGGAAATGAAGAACCGCTTCTAGGCTAACATTTCCGTTTTCGGGGGACGGGTGCGGGGAACTCACGCAAGCCTCATCGTGGCAGCGCTGGCGGCCTTGCTGGCTGCGTGCGCCTCGCAACCGCCGCTGCCGCCGGTGGAACCGCAGCAGCCCTCGGCACCGCCCGGTTTCAGGGTGGTCGAACCGCCGCGAGCGGCCACCCTTCCCGCGGCGCGCGAGCAGCCGCTCGATGCGAGCCGGCTGCCTCCATTCGAGGGCGAGCGGCGCGAAGTGCGCGAGCCCTTGCGCGGCGTCCCCACCGTCGACCGCACGGTCCAGCCCGACGACCTGTGGCAGCGCATCCGCAACGGCTTTGCGATGCCCAACCTCGACAACGACCTGGTGCGCGAGCGCACCGCGTGGTACGTGGCGCGGCCCGATTACCTGCAGCGGATGTTCGAGCGCAGCCGACGCTACCTGTATCACATCGTCGATGAGATCGAGAAGCGCGGGCTGCCCACCGAGTTGGCGCTGCTGCCGATGGTGGAGAGTGCGTTCAATCCGATGGCCTATTCGCGCGCGCACGCCTCCGGGCTGTGGCAGTTCATTCCGGGGACCGGAAAACGCTACGACCTGACGCAGAACTGGTGGTACGACGGACGGCGCGACATCGTGGCCTCGACCGAAGCTGCGCTCGAGTACCTCAAGGACGTGTACGAAATGCACGGCGACTGGCACCTGGCGCTCGCCTCCTACAACTGGGGGGAGAACGCGGTGGCGCGCGCGATCGGGAAGAACCGCGCGGCAGGTCTGCCGACCGACTACGCAAGCCTCATCATGCCCGCAGAAACGCGCACCTATGTGCCCAAGCTCCAGGCGCTGAAGAACATCATCGCCAACCCGGAGCCCTTCGGCATCTCGCTCGATCCGATCCCCAATCAGCCCTATTTCACCACCGTCGCGAAGGACCGCGACATCGACGTGCGTCTGGCGGCGAAGCTCGCGGAGATGCCGGTCGAGGAGTTCATCGCGCTCAACCCGGGATTCAATCGGCCGATCATTCGCACCGACATGGCCCCGCGCATCGTGCTGCCGGCCGAAAAGGTCGAGGTGTTTCACGCCAACCTGCTCAAGCACGACCAGTCGCTCGTCTCCTGGCAGACCTATTCGCCGAAGCACGGCGAAACGCTCGAATCGATCGCGAAACGCTTCAGCGTGCCGCTCGCCACGCTCAGGGAGGTCAACGGCATCGAACTGCGCGCGCGCGCGATGCCCGGGCTGCTGGTGGTCCCGGCGAGCGGCGTGAAGGTCGATCTCGGGCACCTGCCGATCATGTACGCGCCGCCGATTCCGGCGCCGGCGCCGCGCAACGTCGTGCACACGGTGAAGGCGGGCGAAACGCTCGCGTCGATCGCGGCACGCTATCGCGTCACGCTCGACGATCTGCGCCGCTGGAACGCAATTGGCCGCCTCGCGCCGGGGCAGAGGCTGCGTATTCAGGGCGCGGTCACGGGACCATCCAAGTCATTGGCTACAAAGAAGAAAGTTCCAGCCAAAGGCAAACCCAGGCCGGCGCCTGTCAGGCGTCCGCTGCGCAACGCCAGCTGAATCGCGCGTCGGCCCGGACTATACTGTCCCGATGCACCGATGGTTCCGCAATGGGTCGCTGTTGGCGCTCGCTTTGGCTTTTGCGTTCCTCTGCGCGCGGCCTGCGTACGCCATCGACCCGATCCTGATGCTGCTCATCAACCTCGGCCGCGACATGATCGAGTCGCGCGAAAAGGCCCAGGTGCGCCCGCTCCCCGAGGCGGAGCCGCAGATTTCCTGGCCGGAGACCTATCCGGGGACGACGGTACCGCCGGGACTGGTCAAGCAGCTGATCGACGACTGCTTCGACTACCTTTCGTCAAGTCAGCGCGAGGAACTGTTCGAGCAACTGAATGCGGTGCTGCTTAACCCCAAGAACGCGCTGGTTCGGCCCGCGCTGATCGAGCATTTCGCGTCGCGTGCGGTCTCGGTGCGCCAGGCGCGCATCTACCTGTCGCGGCTCTCGTCCCGCGACAAGCAGGCGCTGGTCTCGCAATTCAGGGATGAAGTCTCGACGCTGTCCGAAGACGAACGCGCGCGTTTCGTCGAAGTGGTGCGCAACGGGTTGCTGCCCGTACCCCAGGATCTCAACCAGATGTTTCTTGCAGCGCTCGACGCGCGGTAATCACGCCACACCCGCTTCGACCAGCCTGCGGGTGTAATCGGATTTGGGTCGATTCAAAACCTCCTCGAGCGACCCGCTCTCGACGACGAGGCTGTCCCTCATCACCATGACCCGATGCGCCATCGCGCGCACCACATCGACGTCATGCGTGACCAGGATGTAGCTCAAACCGTATTTGCGCTGTAACTGACCAAGCAGTTCCAGGACCTGCTTCTGGATGGTGACGTCCAGGGCGCTGGTCGGCTCATCGAGCACCAGCACCTGCGGCCTCACGATCAACGCGCGCGCGATCGCGATGCGTTGCCGCTGCCCGCCCGAGAATTCGTGCGGATAGCGCCGCAGCAACGGCTCGGCCGCGCCGTTCTCCGTCAGCCCTACATCCAGCAACGCCTGGATAACGCGCTCGCGCCGCTCGGCGGCGTCGAGCGCGGGCTCGTGAATTTCGAGTCCCTCCCCGACGATGGTTTCCAGCGTGAGCCGCGGTGACAGCGATGACAGCGGGTCCTGGAAGACCACCTGTATCCGGCGGCGCAACGCGCGCTTCTCATCGGACCCGACCGACCACGGCGTGCCGCCGATCCGGATGTCGCCATGAGCCGCCACCAGCCCCAGCACCGCGAGCGCAAGCGTCGTCTTTCCCGAGCCGGATTCTCCGATCACACCCAGGGTTTCGCCCGGCGCAAGCTCGAAATCCACGCCCTGCACCGCGGTGAATTTTCCTTTCTTGAACCAGCCGATGATGCCCGGCAAGTGTTTCGGATAATCCACCCGCACACCGTGGCCCTGCACGATCGATCCTCCGCCCGCGGGAACCACCTCGCGACGCGGCCGGCTGTCGATGAGCTTGCGCGTGTACGGATGCCGGGGCCGTCGCATCACCTCGGCCGTGGTCCCCTGCTCGACCAGCAGGCCGCGTTCCATCACCGCCACGTGATCGGCGAAGCGCCGCACGAGATTCAGGTCATGGGTGATCAGGAGCAAGGCCATGCCTGTCTCGGTGCGCAACCGTTCGAGCAATTCCAGGATCTGCATGCGCACCGTCATGTCGAGCGCAGTCGTCGGCTCATCCGCAATCAGCAGCTTCGGATCGCAGGCGAGCGCCATCGCGATCATCGCGCGCTGCCGCTGGCCGCCTGAGAGCTGGTGCGGGTAGCTGTGCGCGCGCAGTTCGGGATCCGCGATCCCCACGCGTTCCAGGGCGGCCACCGCGCCGGCATGCGCCTCGGCGCCGCGCAGCCCCTTGTGCAGCTGCAGCGACTCGATGATCTGGTCGCCGACCGTATAGACCGGGTTGAGCGCGGTCATCGGTTCCTGGAAAATCATCGCGATGTCGCTGCCGCGCAGATGGTGCAAGTCTTCAGCCGACATCTTCAGCACGTCTTTGCCGCCAATCATCACTTCGCCGCTCAG
>JBGOTT010000165.1:0-8710 GCA_041476585.1 Gammaproteobacteria bacterium
CTCCAGGAGCAAGGCCGGCTCGCCGAAGCCGAAGCCAGTCATCGCCGGGCACTGGAGATCAAGCCGGATTACCACTTCGCGCATAGCAACCTGGGAAACGACCTCCGGGAGCAAGGCCGGCTCGCCGAAGCCGAAGCCAGCTATCGCCGCGCGCTGGAGATCAAGCCGGATTACGCCGAAGCGCATAGCAACCTGGGAAGCGCCCTCCAGGAGCAAGGCCGGCTCGCCGAAGCCGAAGCCAGTCATCGCCGGGCACTGGAGATCAAGCCGGATTTCGCCGAAGCGCATAGCAACCTGCTATTCGTACTGAACTACGCCAGCCACACCTCCTCGTATTGCCTCAAAGAGGTTCGCGAGTATGGCCGGAGGCTGGATAAGAAAGTGGGTGCGCGTTTTTCTTCCTGGCAATGTGTGGCCCGGCCTGAACGTCTGCGTGTTGGGTTGATGTCAGGTGATCTGCGCAGCCACCCCGTGGGCTATTTCCTGGAAGCCCTGCTGGCTCATATCGATTCTGTCCGGGTTGAATTAATCGCCTACCCGACCAACCATAAGGCCGACGAACTCACAGCGCGCATCGGCCCGCACTTTGCCGCGTGGAAGCCGCTGACCGGCCAAAGCGACGAAGCCGCTGCCCGATTGATTCACGCCGATGGTGTGCATGTGCTGTTGGATCTTTCCGGCCACACCGCCAAGAACCGCCTGCCGGTGTTTGCCTGGAAACCGGCGCCGGTCCAGGTCAGTTGGCTGGGTTATTTCGCCACCACCGGAGTGGCGGGAATGGACTATTTGTTGGCGGATGAAGTTGGAGTGCCCGAAGCCGACCGGGAGCAGTTCACCGAAACCATCTGGTATCTGAATGACACCCGGGTGTGTTTCACCGCGCCGGAGGTAGACGCCCCCGTAGCGCCTTTGCCCGCCCTGTCGAAAGGCACCATCACCTTTGGCTGTTTTCAGAATCTGGCCAAGGTCAGCGATGAGGTGCTGGCCGTGTGGGCGAAAATTTTCACAGCCTTACCCAAGGCGCAGCTGCGCTTGCAGTGCAAGCAAGTTAGAGACCCCGCTGTGCGGAAACACCTTGCGCAACGCTTGCAGCAGCATGGCATCGAGACAACTCGGGTGGCGATGCACGGATTAGTCCCCCGTGAAGTCTATCTGGCCGCCCACGCCGAAGTGGATCTCATTCTCGACACTTTTCCCTATCCGGGCGGCACTACCACGTGCGAGGCACTATGGATGGGAGTGCCGACGCTGACCTTGACGGGGAACACGCTGCTTGCAAGGCAAGGGGCCAGCCTGCTTACTGCGGCCGGACTGCCGGAATGGGTGGCCGCAAACGAAGCCGATTATGTCGACAGAGCCATCGCCCTGGCCGGTGATCTGCCAAGGTTGGCAGCGCTGCGTGCCGCTTTGCGGCAACAGGTGCTCGCTTCGCCGCTCTTCGATGCTCCACGCTTTGCCCGGAACTTTGAGGCGGCGCTGTGGCGAATGTGGATTCGTTGGCAAGGACAACAAAACATGCGTCCCCGATTTGGCGGCGCCCAATAAGCGTGCCAGGTCTCGGTGCCATCGCAGCCCGCCATGAAATCTGCTGCGGGAGATCGACATCAGCCTGGATTGTTTTCCGTACATCTCCGGGACCACGCTGTTCGAGAGTCTATACATCGGAATCCCATTCATCACATTGGCCGGACGCCCGTCGGTCGGGAGATTGGGCTCGAGCGTCCCCACTCCCCGCCGCACTCGGTGCATTACCGGCCAGTCACTTTGTCTGGTCCGACGACCTCGTTATCGCTTTTTCGAATTTCATTGACCTGACAGGTGACAGGGAAACAGCCTGGCCAGTAGGACGAGCGATCCGGTGGACCCCTGCGCTCGGAGAATGCGCTGCCGTAGTTGCTGCAGCAGCAGATTTTTCTTCCTTGACCAATCCGAGTGAGATTCGAACGTACGCCATCGATGGCGTCCGCACATTCTGCGTAGAATGCCGTGGATGGCCGTGAAACGCCGATTCTTAGAAATGCGGTGCAGGGGGTCGGAGGTTCAAGTCCTCTCGCCCCGACCACTGAATTCAAAGGCTTCCATTCAGGAGGCTTTTCGTCGGGCCGCTCGATGCCGAAAATATTGTTGATTCAGGGCCCCAACATGAGCTATCTCGGGCGCCGGCAGCCGGAGATCTATGGCACGACCACGGCTGCGGAACTGGACGCGATGTTGCGCAAGCACGCGCGCGCGAACAAGTACCAGCTCGACATCTTCTATACGCACAGCGAGAGCGAGGCGATCGAGCGCCTGTACCGCGCAGTCGACGAAGGGATCGACGGCCTGGTGATGAACCCGGCGGCGTTTCTGTTTGCCGGTTATCCGCTGCGCGACACACTGCGCGCGGTGCCGTTTCCGTATGTCGAGATCCATATGACGAACATCGAGAAGCGGGGCATCCGCTCGATACTCGCGGAAACGGCGGTGGGCCTCATTGCCGGGTTCGGTGTCCGGTCATATGTTCTCGGGCTGGAAGCCATGCTCGAGCACCTGCGGAGTCACGGCAATACCGCGAAATAGTACCGGTCCCGCGCCGCGGCTAGGAGTCGGCTGAACCGATCGAGCGCCATCCGACCAGCAAAACGCCGGCGCCTATGGCTGCGAAAAGGGCGGTGCCTATCCACCCGGCCTTTGTGGCCATCTCCAGCTTGCCGAACAGGTAGCCGCCCAGCAGCGCGCCGACCACGCCCAGGACAATGTCTGCGAGGAAGCTGAACTTGCCCCTCAGCACCTGTCCCGCCAGCAGGCCGAAAACGACACCGACTCCAACACAAGCCCAAATTTGCTGCGTTTGCATTGGCAGTTGCATTTAGACCTCCTCGTTCAGCGACGCATGCGCGTCTGTTGCAGTGCGGCGCATTGCAAATGTTGACAGAAAGCAAAGACGTTCAGGCGTTCAATACTGCGTAGTGTAGCGGCGTGGGAGCGCCGATTGTCGTTTCGCTAAACGGAGGACAGTATGGACGAGGCAGAGGAAATCCATGTTGTGTTCGACGCGCCGCCGGGCCGTGACATGCCGACATTGGTAGAGGTCGAGGACGCGAACGGTCGCGGCATCAAGGTGGGCGAGTGGCGCGAGCGGCCGGACGGCTACTGGGAAATCATCTTCCGCGCCGTCCCCAACAACTAGAGGTGGCGAGCGTGCTCAGGCTGTTCGGATTCCGGGAGTCGGGTAAGTGGGTCGGGGGGGCGTCGTTCCGCGCACGCCCCGCGCAGCCGACCGCCTACGCCGAGGCGCTGCTGGCGGGCTGGGTACCGCCGCCGCCCGAAATCGGGGCCCAGACCAGTTCTGCGCAGCGGGCAATCGAGGACACATTCGACGGCGCCGCCTTCCTCGCGCGAGTCTACCTTCACCAGCACTGCTGAAGCGCGCCGCACCCGGCCCTAAAATGCCGACATGCAGCAGCTTCCAGAGACGATCGAAGTCGAAACCGGCGCGCGGCCCGATGCCGCGGTAATCTGGCTGCACGGGCTCGGCGCGGACGGCCACGACTTCGAGCCGGTGGTACCCGCGCTCGGATTGCCCGAGCGCCTTGCCGTGCGCTTCGTGTTCCCGCACGCACCGGTTCGACCGGTGACGATCAACATGGGTACGCGCATGCGCGCTTGGTACGACATCGTCGCTCTGGACGGCCGGCGGGAGGACGATACCGGCATCCGCGAATCGCAGCGGCTCATCGAGGGACTCATCGAGCGCGAGCACGCGCGCGGCATCGAAACCCGGCGCATCGTGCTTGCGGGGTTTTCGCAGGGCGGCGCGATCGCGCTGCACACCGGGCTGCGCCACGCTGCGCGGCTCGGCGGGATCATGGCGCTGTCGGCCTACCTGCCACTTGCCGCCAGCGTTGACACGGAGCGCCGCGCGGCCAATGCCGGCCTGCCTATCCTGATGGTGCACGGGCTGCACGACGATATGATCGGTATTTCGCGTGCACGGAGCTCGCGCGCGGTGCTCGAGGCGCTCGCCTACGCGATCGAGTGGCGCGAGTACCCGATGGGGCACGCGGTGTGCCCCGAGGAAATCGCCGCGATCGGCACATGGCTCGGCAGGATACTCTGAGGCCGGCGCTGTCGCCACCAAGCGTCATTCTTCGCCAATCGGATAGAATTGATTCGGCGCGGGTGCACGCCCGGCGCTTGCTTCACCCGGCATGCGCATTCTTCTCTCCAACGACGACGGCTATTTCGCACCCGGCCTGGCCGTTCTCGCCGAGCAGTTGCGCGAATTCGGGGAAATCACGGTGGTCGCGCCGGAGCGTGACCGCAGCGGCGCTTCGAACTCGCTCACCCTCGACCGCCCGCTCACGGTGCGGCGCGCGGCGAACGGCTTTTACCATGTTAACGGCACCCCGACCGACTGCGTGCATCTCGCGGTGACCGGATTTCTCGAGCACCAGCCCGACCTGGTGGTCTCCGGAATCAACTATGGTGCCAACATGGGCGACGATACCATTTACTCGGGTACGGTTGCGGCCGCGACCGAAGGGTTTCTGCTCGGCATTCCATCGATCGCGGTTTCGTTGGCGAGCAAATTCGGCAAGCACTTTGCGACCGCCAGCCGCATCGCCGCACAGCTGGTGACCCGCCTGCAACGCGCACCGATCGGCCAGCCGGTTCTGCTCAACGTGAATGTTCCGGACCTCCCTGAGGGCGATTTGCGGGGTATCGAGGTCACCCGCCTCGGCCGGCGTCACAAAGCCGAGGGCGTGGTGAAGTCGACGACGCCGCGCGGCGAGACGGTCTACTGGATCGGCGCCGCGGGCGGCGCTCAGGACGCGGGGCCGGGCACGGATTTCCATGCAGTTTCCAGTGGCCGTGTCTCGGTGACACCGCTTCAGGTCGACCTCACGCAACACGCGCAGATCGCACTGGTGCAGGATTGGATGGGCGCGTGAGCGCGCTGCGCGGCGTAAAAAACCTCGCCGGCATCGGCATGACTTCGCAGCGCACGCGTGCTCGCATGGTCGAGCGGCTGCGCGAGCAGGGCATCGCCGATGCGCGCGTGCTCGGCGCGATGGCCGCGGTTCCGCGCCACGTATTCGTCGAGGAAGCGCTGGCCAGCCGCGCGTACGAGGATACCGCCCTGCCGATCGGCTTTGGCCAGACCATCTCGCAGCCCTATGTGGTGGCGAAGATGATCGAAACGATAGGCGCAGGGCGCGCCGGTGACCGGCCGCTCGGCAAAGCGCTCGAAGTCGGCACCGGGTGCGGCTATCAGGCCGCGGTGCTCACACAGCTCGCAAACGAGGTCTACTCGGTCGAGCGCATCCAGGCATTGCTCGACCGGGCCCGGCGCAACCTTCTCGGGCTGAAGCTGTCCAATCTGCGGCTCGGCTATGCCGACGGCCGTGGCGGGCTGGAGAACGCGGCGCCGTTCGATTCGATCATCGTGGCTGCAGTCGCAGAGGGCGTTCCGCCCGCGCTTTTGCAGCAGCTTGCCCCGGATGGCAGAATGATAATGCCGCTCAAGTCGCGGGAAGGCGGGCAGCGCCTGGTGCTGATCGAGCGCGCAAGGCGCGGCATCACCGAGACGCAACTCGATCCGGTGCGGTTCGTTCCACTCGAGACGGGAAAGGCATGACGCGCGACCTCCGAACAGGCCTGGCTCTGGCATTTGCCGCGCTGGCAATTTCCGGTTGCTCGAGCACCCGGAGCCCGGCGCCGGTGACTGACCGCAGGCCGCCGCCCGAGGCTGCGCGCAAGCCTCCGGTGGCACCCGCCGCCGCTGCTCCGGCCGCGGCCGTTCCTCAGAGCGGGTCCTACATCGTCAAGCGCGGCGACACGATGTTTTCGATCGCGCTCGAGCACGGCGTCGACTATCGCGACCTGGCCCGGTGGAACTCGCTCGATGATCCATCGAAGATCCAAGTCGGCCAGAGCTTGCGCGTCTCGCCGCCGGAAGGCGAGGGTGTGCAAGTCGGGGCGGCGCGCGGTTCGGGCGCGGTGTCCTCGCGTCCGCTCGATGGCGTGCAGGCGGCGCAGGCACCGGCGGCGGCGCCGGGCTCCAACGTCAAGACCGAACCGAAGGCGCTACGCCTGCCTTACTCCGAGCAGAACCTCGCATTGGTGCGACAAGGCAATGCGTCGGCCGAGCCGCCCCGCCCCGAGCCTGTCGCGGCGAGACCGGCGGAGGCGATCAAGCCTGCAGCTGCCGCGGAGCCAAAGGACCCGGACGCGATCGAGTTCATCTGGCCGGCGAAGGGCCGATTGATTGCGGGTTTCTCCGAGCCGAGCAGCAAGGGGCTCGACATCTCCGGCACTGCCGGCGACCCGGTGCACGCGGCGGCCCCCGGGCGCGTCATGTACACCGGCACCGGCATCCGCGGCTACGGCAAGCTGATCGTGATCAAGCACGACAACGGATTCAACAGCGTCTACGCGCACAACCGCGAGATCCTGGTGAAGGAGGGCCAGTCGGTGGTACGCGGCCAGAAGATCGGCGAAATTGGCGACACCGACGCAGACCAGGTCAAGCTGCACTTCGAGATCCGCAAGTCCGGCAAGCCGGTCGATCCGATGAAGTACCTGCCCGGCGACCGCCCGTCGTAATTGCCCCGTTCCTACCTTGCCGTGCGCAGTGCCGCTGCGAGGTCCATCACGGAAGCGGCATAGAAATTCGCCCGGTTATAGCGCGTCAGTACGTAGAAGTTCTGCAGCCCCAGGCGGTATTCCGTCGGTGCGCCCGGCGTTTCGAGGTCGATCAGCGCGACCGGGGTCTCGAGCGCAAGGCCGGTGCGGGTCTCGACCCCGTAGCGCTTGAGTTCGCCGATCGGGATCTTCGGCTCGATGCCTGCCTCGAGCATGGTGCGATGCGCGGCGCCGTTGACCTGCGCCGGCAGCGCGATCAATTCGCCTCGCCGCCAGCCGTGCAGCCTGAGGAAGTTCGCGACACTGCCGATCGCATCCGCGGCGCTGGCGCGCAGGTCGGCGACGCCGTCGCCGTCGAAATCCACGGCATAGCGCCGGTAGCTCCCGGGCATGAACTGCGGAATGCCGATCGCGCCGGCGTAGGAACCCTTGACGCTGAAAACGTCGACCTGCTGGTCGCGCGCGAACAGCAGGTATTGCTCGAGTTCGGAGCGGAAGAACGCTGCGCGCGGCGGGAAATCGAAACTGAGCGTCGTCAACGCATCGATCACGCGAAAGCCGCCGCTCTGGCGCCCGTAGAGCGTTTCAACGCCGATGATCGCGACGATGATTTCCTCCGGCACGCCATGCTCGTGCGCAGCTCGCTCGAGCGCTGCGGAATTCGCCTTCCAGAATGCATTGCCCTCGGTGATGCGCGGGTCGTTGACGAACCGGGCGCGGTACGCCTGCCAAGAGCGCAGCGGGGCGTCTTTCGGCGGCGCCATCGCCTTCAGCGCGGCCTGCTGTCTGCGCGCGCGGCTGAACAGATAGTCCAGCTCCTTTTCGACGAAGCCGTGGCGATCCACCATCTCGCGGATGAACGCGCGCACCTCAGGCCGGTTCGCGTACGCGCCGCGCCCGGCCGGCGCACCGTCGGCCGCGGCCGCAGCGGCCGCTGCGACAACGATGGCACTGGCGGCGAGCATGCCGTGCAGGCGCCTGCTCATGCCGGGGCAAACCCGCGCACCATCCGCCGCAGGCGTGAAATCTCGCTCGCCGGAGCCACCGGGCCGTAGCGCAAGACGATGTATAGATCGCGCACGGCTTCGATCTCTGCGCGCTGACCCGGCAGCCGAGCGGCTGCGCGCGCGGCGAAATCGCGCGGACCCTCGTGCGGCGCTCGCTCGATGCCGCGCGCCTTGAGCTTGGCGCAGAACGCAATCCACGCCGTGTGAGCCGCGTCCGCGCGCCTCAAGCCGCGCAGTGACCAGGCGACGAGCAGCGCCAGCACCAACGCAACCGAGGTGAGCAGCGTCACCGCAAGTTCCTTCCAGTCCGTGTCGGTCATGCCGAGACGGTTGAGAAATTCCCGCTGCCGCTCGGTGTTATAGCCGAGCACCCACAGGTTCCACTGGTTGGCGACCGCTTCCCAGTTGTTTCGCATGCTGCGCACCCAATCCGGAATTCCAGTGCGCAGCAGCAACGGCAGTTGCCCGGCCTGGGGGATCGCGTCCGCGAGCCCGCCGTCGAGGCGGATCGGGGCCACCGCGGCCGTAGGATCCACGCGGGCCCAGCCGCGATCAGGCAGGTACACCTCTGCCCATGCGTGCGCGTCGGCCTGACGCACCGTAAGATGCCCGTCGACCGGATTCACCTCGCCGCCCTGATAACCGGTTACCACGCGCGCGGGCAGGCCGGCCGCACGCATCAGGAACACGAACGCGGAGGCGTAGTGCTCGCAAAATCCGGCGCGCGTCGAGAACAGGAATTCGTCCACGCTGTCGCGCCCGAGCAGCGGCGGCCGCAGCGTGTACTCGAAGCCGCCCTCGCGCAGGTAGCGCAGCGCGACCAGGACGATCTGCGCGCCAGAGGGAGCGTCGCGCCGCCACGTTTCGGCTAGCGCGCGCGCACGCGGATTGAACCCGGGCGGCAGGCGTCGCGCGCGGCGCAGCGCGTCCGGACTCTCTTCGTCGGCGAGCCGCGCTCCGGCGAGCGAGGCCATTTCGTAGCGCAGCCGCGTGCGTACCGGTGCGAAGGAAATCAGCTGCCCGTCGCCGGTGAGCCATGCGCGCCGCGGCAGCCGCTCGGGCATTTCCAGCGCGAA
>JBGOTT010000166.1:0-8702 GCA_041476585.1 Gammaproteobacteria bacterium
CGAAGGACGGCAGATGCCTGCGTAAGGCTTCCAGCACGATCTCCATCATTTCGGCGCGGTTGGCGTGCGCGTAGTCCTGCGCCCAGCCCACCGCAGCCACGTAGTCATCGAAGTGCTGCGCGCCCTCCCGGAAATATGCAAGATCGCGGTCGGGAAGCGCAAGCTGGTTGCGCTCGGCGTCGCGTTTCGCCAGTGCGATGAAATAGGTGCCGATCGCGTTGCCGATGCCGCGGCTGCCGGAGTGCAGCATCACCCAGACGCGTTGCGCCTCGTCGAGGCAGACTTCGATGAAATGGTTGCCGCCGCCGAGCGTCCCCATCTGCTGGACCCAACTGGAGCGTTTGCCAACGCGTTTTTCGACATCAGGGTGTTTCTCCAGAATTCTTTTCAGTCCTCGCTTGAAACGCCTTGCCGCCTGATCCCTCGCGTCCCGCTCGTCGTGTTGACGGAATCCGACGGGAACGTCGCGCGAGATCCGATCGAACACGCGGTGCAGGTGAATCTCGTCCAGATCGTTCGCGGTAAGGGACAAACGCACCGCGCACATCCCGCAACCGATATCCACGCCCACCGCCGCAGGAATGATCGCGCGCAGCGTCGGGATGACCGATCCCACGGTGGCGCCGATGCCGAGGTGAACGTCGGGCATCGCCGCGACGTGGTGGTGCACGATCGGCAGTTTCGAGAGGTTCACGAGTTGCGCGCGCGCGGCGGGCTCGACCTCGCCGGTGTAGACCTTCACCGGGACGAGTCCCTCGGAGATTTCGAGGCGCACCGGCATGGGAAATCAGCGCATCAGCGTCTGCGCCGGCTGCGGCATCGCGTCCCATATCCGCCCGCCGAGCTGCCGGCCGTTCGCGTGCTTGGAACGCTTTTCGCCGTCCGCGCCCCAGGTGCCCCATTGCTTGAAGAAAAATGAGACCTGCGCCTCATCGCACTGGCGTTTGACGCTCTCAATCCACGCGGGCTTCATCGGCCGCGCTTTCGCGCCTGACTCACCGCCCACGATGACCCACTGAATCCCGTTCAATTCGATGTTGCCCAGATCTTCCAGCAAAGGCTCCACCGACAGGAACCTCACCTGAGCGCGAATCGTGCGCAGCACCGGAATGCGCGGAACACCGTACTTCCGGTTCTCTACCGACACCCCAAGCCAGACGTTTCCTGGGACCTCAACGCTGCGGCAGAAGTCCGCCATGCGTTCGGCGCGCTTAGTAAGGACCTGAAAAGTGTGCTGCGGAGCACGGGTCATCCCGTCGAAGACCCGGCGGATATAGTCGAATGGCACCTTTTCGTGAAAGAGGTCTGACATCGAATTCACGAAATACACGGTCGGTTTAGCACGCTTCATCGGTTCGGTGAGTCGTTCCGGTATCAAGGTCAGTCGAAATCCGTTCTCGTAGCCGTAAACGCCCATAGCCTTGAGCCGGTGCGCCATTTTTTCCGCGTAGCAGTTCTTGCAACCAGGCGAGACTTTCGTGCAGCCCACGGTCGGGTTCCACGTCTGCTCGGTCCATTCGATTTTGCTTTGCGTGCTCATTCTGCACCGTCCATGCGTTGCAATCGTTCACCTTCCTTTTCCCAATGCAACGGTCTCTTCGGCCGCTTCCTTGGCGCATCCAGGTTACGAACCTTTCCACAGGCGATGAGGTTGCCAAGCGCACGCTGGAAATCACCCGGAAACCAATCGGTATCCTCCAGAAGGTTGGCGAATTCTTCCTCGCGTACACGCCTGGAACCACTCGAAAGATATGTCAGCCAGAATTGCTCTACCTCGATCAGGTTCGCGTGTCCCTGCTCGGGGTCCACATACACATCGGTTCCGAACATATCGTCCATGCCCGAATTCTCGGCCCTTGCATCTTGCTTTGTCGATGCCCTGACGTACTTCTGCACCAAGTCGAGATCTTCGGAAATCTCCATGAATTCGATCGTCCCTCGCGGGTGGCTGGTCAGATAAACAAGGTGATACTTCGGACGCTCCTTTTTCCGATCTAGCACCCGCACATATGCCGAGCGCGCGGGCCATTTGCCGTCGGCATCCATGTGCCGCTTGAGATTCTTCCGATAGGTATTCAGCAATAGCTTCTCTCGCTCTCGGCCGGAGAGATCGCCGAGGTCATCCGCTGATTCTACCGGCGCGTCCGCCCCTGCTCCCAGTATTACAATCAACCGGCTTCATCTCTGAACAGGATACGCATGCAGTCGCGCACGCAGGTCGGAATCGTCGGCGCCGGTCCGGCCGGTCTGCTGCTTTCCCATCTCCTCCACCTGCAGGGCATCGAATCGGTGGTGCTCGAAACGCGCAGCCGCGAGGAAATCGAAGCGACGCTGCGCGCGGGCGTGCTCGAGCAGGGCACGGTCGACCTGCTGAACGCGTCGGGCGTCGGCGCGCGCATGATGCGCGAGGGCCTCGCGCACGAGGGAATCTACCTGCGCTTCGACGGGCGCAGTCACCGCATCCACCTCACCGAACTCACCGGCGGGCGCTCGATCATGGTGTATGCCCAGCACGAGGTGATCAAGGACCTGGTGCGGGCGCGGCTCGATTCCGGCGGCCGTATCGCCTTCGGCGTGAAGAAGGTAACGCTGGAGGACCTCGATACCAAAGCGCCGCGAATCCGCTTCCGCGATCAGGACGACGCAGCGCATGAACTCGCCTGCGATTTCGTCGCCGGCTGCGACGGCTTTCACGGCATATCGCGTCCGTCGATCCCTTCGCGACTGCGCCGCGAATTCACGCGCATTTATCCGTTCGGCTGGTTCGGTATCCTGGTGGAAGCGCCGCCCGCGACCGACGAGCTGATATACGCCTATCACGACCGCGGCTTCGCGCTGATCAGCACCCGCTCGCCGACGATCCAGCGGCTCTACCTGCAGTGCGACCCGGGCGACTCGGTGGACAACTGGCCGGATGCGCGCATATGGGAGGAACTCCATGCCCGGCTCGCCGGCGACGATGGCTGGAAGCTGACCGAAGGTCGCATTTTCCAGAAGGGAATCGTCGCGATGCGCAGCTTCGTCCTCGAGCCGATGCGCTATGGGCGGCTGTTCCTGGCGGGCGACGCCGCACATATCGTGCCGCCCACAGGCGCCAAGGGCCTCAATCTTGCCGTGGCGGACGTGCGCGTGCTTGCGCTCGCGCTCGCGGCCTATTTCAAGACCGGGAGCGAGGAAGAGCTCGCGCAGTACTCGCAGAGCGCCCTACGCCGCGTCTGGCGCGCCGAGCATTTCTCGTGGTGGATGACCTCGATGCTGCACCACTTCCACGACGAAACGCCGTTTCACCACCGGCTGCAGCGCTCGCAGCTGCAATACGTGACGAGCTCGCGCGCGGCCGCAGCATCGCTCGCCGAGAACTACGTCGGGTTGCCGATGCCGGGCTTGACCTAAATCTGTACAGACTGTACAGTAATTTCATGACCCGGCCGCAGCGCAAAGGCGTGGAAGACGCGCGCAATCAACTGCCCGCACTGCTCGCCGAAGCGCAGAAGGGGCGCACGACGATCATCACGCGCCATGGGCGGTCGATCGCGGCGATCGTCCCCATCGAAGGCATGTCGGGTGGACAGTCCCAGAAAACACTCATGGGTCTCGCCGGCACCGGCAAGGGCATGTGGGGCAGGGACAGCGCGAAGACGCTGCGCCGCCTGCGGGACGAGTGGAGCCGGTAGACCTGTCAGCGCTGCCGGACCATGCGCTGGTACTGGTTGATACCGCGCCGATCATCTACTTCCTCGAAGGGCATCCGAAATTCGCAGCGCGCTTCCGGCCGCTATTCGAACGCCAGGCGGCCGGAACGATCCTTTTTGCGGTCACCACAATCACGATCGCCGAGGTTCTCGGCGGGCCCTTGGGCGCGGGCGAGGAAACGCTCGCCAAGCGCTATCGCGCGGCGATGGAATCGTGGCAGGTGGTGCCTCTTGATGCGGATATTGCCGAAAGTGCCGCGCGGTTTCGCGCCTCACTCAAGCTGAAACTTCCTGACGCGATTCAGGTGGCGAGCGCCATCGCGATCAACGCCGATGCGTTGCTCACCCACGACCGGGATTTTGCGAAGGTAAAGGCGCTAACCGTACTTGGCTGACCCGGGTTGCCGATGGACCGGAATCATTCCGGGCGCAGCTTCAGCAGCCTGACCGCGTTTTCCTTCATGATCAGCGGCCGCACCTCCGGCTTGATCGCGATTTTCTCGAAGTCTGCCAGCCAGCGATCGGGCGAGAGCACCGGGTTGTCGGTGCCGAACAGCACCTTGTGCTTGAGCAGTGTGTTCGCGTACTGCACCAGCTTGGGCTCGAAATACTTCGGCGACCAGCCCGACAGATCGATCCAGACGTTGGGCTTGTGCGAGGCCACCGACAGCGCCTCGTCCTGCCACGGCACCGACGGATGCGCCATGACGATTTGCAGGTCGGGGAAATCGGCGGCCACATCGTCGAGGTACATCGGGTTGGAATATTTCAGGCGCAGACCGCCGCCGCCCGGCATGCCCGCGCCGATCCCCGTCTGGCCGGTGTGGAAGATCGCCGGCAGCCTGGCCTCGGCGATCACCTCGTAGAGAGCATAGGCGTCGTGGTCGTTCGGATAGAACGCCTGCACCGTCGGATGGAACTTGAATCCCTTGACGCCGAAGTCCTTGATCAGGCGGCGCGCTTCGCGCACGCCCATCTTGCCGCGCGAAGGATCGATGCTGGCGAACGGGATCGCCACATCGGCGTTCTCCGCGGCCGATTCCGCGATCTCCTCGTTGGTGATGTTGCGGATGCCCATGCCACGCTCGTGATCGACCGTGAAGACGACGAAGGCCATCTTGCGCCCGCGGTAGTACGCGGCCATCTGCTCGATGGTCGGGTGCTGCACGGCATAGCGGAAGTAGCGGCCGCGCGCTTCCAGCGATTCCTTCGATGCCTCGTCGGGCGCGAGCCGCGTCGAGGTCTCCGCGTGGGTGTGGACGTCGATCGCGACCAGTTCATCTATGTTCATCGTTCTCATCGGGCAGCTCCGATCACATCAGGTCCGGGCGGCTGAGCATACAGCGCCTCGACCAGACCGCCGCGATGCTCGAGCACCGCAGCCTGGTTGATCGAACCTTTGTCGGTGACCTCGCCCAGATCGATCGAGGGCGGGACCTCGAGCAGCATTGCCCGCTCGATGCGGCTCGCGCTGCCAGTCGCGCCGGCGGCCAGCCGGGCGAGCAGCGACTGGAACTGCGTGCGCACCGCGGGATTGCGCAGCACCTCCGCTGCGCTCGCCTGCGCTGAAAGTCCGGGGCAGAGCTTGCGGCAGTCGTCGAGGCGCGGGAAAACCAGCACGCCGATCCGGTCCCGGTTGATGCCGGCGACCACCACGTCCTGCACGTACGGCGCGCCCTCGGCGATGAACCGGGCGCGCAGCGGTCCCACGCTCACCCAGGTGCCGCTCGAGAGCTTGAAGTCCTCGGCGATGCGTCCGTCGAAGAACAGCCCTCTTGCGTGATCCGCGGAATCCACCCAACGCACGGCGTCGCCCAGCCGGTAGTAGCCTTCGTCGTCGAACGCAGCGCGGGTGAGCTCGGGCTGGCGCCAGTAACCGGGCGTGATGTTCGGCCCGCGCGCGCGGATTTCGAGCTTCTCCCCGAGCGGGGCAAGCTTGACCTCGACGCCGGGCACCGGCAGACCGATCATCCCCGAGCGCACGCCGTCGGTGAGCGTGAACGTGACCGACGGTGCGGTTTCAGTCGCCCCGAGCCCGGTCACCCAGAGAATGCGCTCACCGCAGGTCTGCACCGCCAGTTCATCGAGCGCGTCCCACACCGGCTGGGCCAATCCGGCGCCGGCAAAGAACAGCACCTTCAAGCGGCTGAAGAATTGCTCGCGCAATGCGGGCTCGCGGCGCAGGTGCGGCACCAGTTCCTCGAAGCCGCGCGGCACGTTGAAATACACGGTGGGCGCGATCTCGCGCAGGTTGCGGACCGTCTCGCCGATCAGTTGCGGCGTGGGCTTGCCGTCGTCGATGTAGAGCGTGCCGCCGTTGTAGAGCGTGATGCCGTAGTTGTGGTTGCCGCCGAACACGTGGTTCCACGGGAGCCAGTCAACCAGCACCGGCGGCTCGTGCTGCAGGAACGGCAGGCAATCGGCGATCATCTGCAGGTTGCTGGTGAGCATGCGCTGGGTCTGGATCGCGGCCTTGGGCAGGCCGGTGGATCCCGATGTGAGCAGGAATTTCGCCACCGCATCGGGGCCGATGGCGGCATGCGCGGCTTCGACCTGTGCGGTCGGTTCTCGCCGGGGCGCGGCGCCGACGGCAAGCTCCGTATCGGGGGGCAGGATTTCGATCGCCTTCGCGTAACGTCGGCCCTCCGAGGCATAGACCAGACCGGGAGTCAGCAGCCCGAGCACGTAGCGCAGCTTGCCGAGGTCCTGCGAAACCAGCGAGTACGCGGGCGATACCGAGGTGAACGGCACCCCGACGTGCAGCGCGGCGAGTGCCAGCATCGCGTGCTCGAGGTCGTTCTCGGAGAGGATCACGAGCGGGCGCTCGGCGCACAAACCCCGCTCGAGCAGCGCCTGCCCGATGCTCCGCGCATTCGCGAGGGCCTCGCGATAACTGATCCGGCGCCACGCGCCGGAAGCGTCGCGCCTGGCAATGAAAGTACGATCCGGCGCCTCGCCCGCCCACTTCAGAAGACGCTCGGTGATGCGTTCCGGGTAGGCGCCGAGCGCCGCGGCCGAGCGCAGCAGGGTATGGCCGCGCGCATCCTGCTCCACGGTCACGTGCGCGTCACCTAGGGGAATATTGCGGAACCTGAGTGTCTTCATCCTCGGACCTTGTCGGGCGGCAACGGAAGTCCTGTAATGATAGTGCAGCCCGATACGTATGGAGACAATGTCGTCGAATTAGAACCTTCGCGACTTCTTGAAATATATAATCGAATCGCTCTCAACATTCAAGGTAGCGGCCGCCAGAAGAACAACATGTCGAATCGTCGCATAGTCAAAATCCGCGACAGGAGCAATGCGGACCTGGAGGACGTTGTGCTGCAATATGCTTCGATGCATCCGGAATTCGGTCAGGCCCGCGTCGCGCGCGAACTCAAGAAGACCGGATACTTCATTTCCGCGTCGGGAGTCCGCTACATCTGGAAGCGGCATGAACTCGAGACCACATACAAACGGCTCAAGGCCATTGAAAAATCCCGTAAACGTGGCGCCATTAATTTCACCGCGGAACAGCAGGCGGTACTGGAGCGCGGTGACAGCAGCCTGAAGCTGACCCGCAAGTTGAAGCGCGACTCGCGCGGCGACAACGAAGCGGGTTCCGTGCAACGCATTGATCAAATTCTCAATGCGGCCGCGGAACTGTTCAGCCTGCGTGGCTACGACGGCACTTCAATTCGAGACATCGCGAGGCAAGTGGGACTCCTGCCTGGCTCCGTCTATCACTATTTTCCGTCAAAGGAGGATCTGTTCGTTTCGCTGAATCACACCGGATTCAGCAATCTCATCGAAAAGGTCGAGCAAGCCGTCAAAGGCTCTTCTGATCCGTGGCAGCGGCTGGAACTGGCATGCGTCGCGCATATCGAACTTATCATCGCCGGAGACGGGATCGACAGGGTAACGGGGAGCACTCTGTTCTCCTACCACGAACAACGGCTGCTGCGCCGCCTGAAAGGCGATCGCGACCGCTACGAGGGAATTTTTGCACGACTGGTTGCGGAGCTGTATCTTGCGCCGGGCGCAGACCGCTCACTGTTCAGAATGTTTCTTCTGGGCGTCCTGAACTGGACCCGCGTCTGGTATCGACCTGGGAAAAGAACGCCCAAGGAAATTGCCCGTGAAATCGTGGCAACGTTGCGCGGACAGTATGCTGCTCGGGCGGATAATCAAAAGGGTCGCCGCACGTCAGCCGTCGCCTGACTCTCGTGGCAGGAATGCGTCGCCGGATTACCTGCTATCGTGTGTGGCCCTCGGCACGCACACAGGCAATCGCGGAAACGGGGCAGTATCGCTTGCCCCGCTTCCGCCCGCGCGCGCTCTCACCAGAGGCGTGCCTACGGATGATCAGGGTGGAGGGATTTGAGGAGGCCACCGGGGTGACAGCTGAAGTTGCTCGCGACGTTTATGTCGCCGGCGCCATTGTAGTGCGCGAATGTCGGATACGGGCACAGCGGGCGAGTGCGGCCCGGGAAGGGGTTACCAGTCGCCGGCGCCGTCGCGGGGATGCTGTCCGGCGCGACCCCGTTTTCCACCCAATCGACGATTGGTGTGAGCGTATCGAACGTCGAGGTGGCCGGACCGCCGCCGCAGTGATTCATGCCCGGCACCATGAACAATCTGGCGAAGCTCTGCGTCGGCGCGAAATTCTGCGCGTGACCGCCCAGATTTGTATTGGTCTCGGTGTACCAGTTGACGAGATCCTGCGGCGAGAACGGCCCGCCGGTCTGGCCGGCCCAGACAATCAGTTTGCCGCCGTGGTTCTTGAACGCGAGCTTGGAGTCGTCCATGTTCAGGAGCGTCGTGTCAGACACCGGGAAATCGGCGCTGCTGCCGAAGATGCTCTGCGCGAAGGTGTCAAAGTCAGTATTCATTGAGAAATTCGCGAGACCATCGTTGGCCGTGGGTGCAGGCAGTACCGGCGGTGTAGCAAAAAGAAGCGGTATTGCGCCGCCCCCCAGGCTGGCGAAGTTGAGCGCGCCGTTTGCAGCAAGGGTCACGTGGGGAACG
>JBGOTT010000167.1:0-8702 GCA_041476585.1 Gammaproteobacteria bacterium
ATGTAGATAGGCGGAGCGGGATTCGATCGCCTTCAGCCAAGCACACAAGCCGATGATAACCAAGATGACCTCAAGACAAATTCCGCAGGCTCGCGCGGCGTGCCGCTCCCGCCAAAAGCGGGTTTTTATACAGCCTCGTTATGCCGTCCGGCACCGGGCGCAAGGAGCAGCACCATGACGCAATTGATTAGAGAGACAGCCTCGGCTTTTCGAGGAATTATTCTCGGTGCCTACGTTGTAGCCTTAGCCTTTTGTGGCGCGGGCATTTGGCTCGTATACCTGGGGGCAACTCCGTGTAGTCGCGGCCTCCTTGCAGAGACACACGAGCCGAACACGATCGCCCGGTAGACCGGGCCTGTCGCCAAGCAGTTGCTGCTGGGTCGCGAGCGGAAGCGGCCGGCGTATACTTTATGAATGGGTACTGTCGACATCGCCAAATTGAGCCGTGAAGACCGGCTGAAACTGCTTGACGAGTTGTGGGACAGTCTTTGCGAGACGCCGGAGGCGGTTCCATTGACCGATGCACAGCGCGAAGAGCTCGATCGACGGCTCGATGAGCTTGATAGCGAGGGCCCGGTCGGAATTCCTTGGGACGAGGTCCTGAACCGGATCCGCAGTCGCGCGCTCTGATGCAGTTCATTGTCCGGCCAGCGGCGGCGGCGGACATGGATGAGGCGTTTCTCTGGTACGAGGGCCGGCGCACCGGTCTGGGACATGAGTTTTTCGTGGCCGCGCAGGCAACGATTGATCTTATCGCCGAGCATCCGTTCAGATATCCGGTTCTCCGTAGGAACACAAGACGGGCGCTTCTTCGGCGATTTCCCTATGGGATCTATTACCGGGTCTACGACGAGATCATTGTGGTGGTTGCGTGCATGCATGGGCGGCGCAGCCCGAGGCGATGGCAATCGCGAATGTGATGGTCGTTGCTATTCGCCTGCGCCGCCCCGCACCAGCACCGCATGCAGTACTTCCAGGCGCGCGAGGCCGCTGTCGAGTTCAAGCAGCTCCTGCTTCGTTGCCAGCGGCAGCGGCAACAGTTCTGCGAGCCGCGCGCTCACCCAACTACACGAATCGTATCGGCACGGTCGTTCGACCAGATCCTCCGCCTGGCTCTCGATCACGCGCTTGAGCAACTGCGCGCCAAGCGCCAGGTGCGGAGGTAGCGCGGCGTCTTTCTCAGGCGCAAGCAGTTCGACCTCGGCACGAATCAGACCGTTCTTCTCGGTACGATGATCGATGACCCGGAAGCGCTGTTCGCCCAGCGCGCGCACGTTCAGCACACCGAGCTGAGGCATGTCCCAGGTTGCGATGCGCGCCGTACAGCCGATCATCGCCGGCAACGCAGGCTCCCCGACTTCGCGACCTTCAAGGATCAGACAAACACCGAATGCCGCATTGGTCCGCAGGCATTCCTTGGCCATCTCCAGGTAACGCTGCTCGAACAGCTTGAGCGGCAGCCGGCCACCGGGAAACAGCACGGTGTGCAGCGGAAACAGCGGCAGGTCCGCAATGCGCTCGCTCATCGAGCAGGCTGCTCGCCCCAGCGAGCGACCAGCGCGCATTCGACGCCGAAGTTGTCGAGGATCCTGGCGACGACGAAGTCCACCAGATCCTGGATGCTTTCCGGCCGGTGATAGAAACCCGGCGAATGGGGAATGATCGCGCAGCCCAGGCGCGCAAGCTTGAGCATGCTTTCGAGGTGCAGCGCCGAGAACGGCGTCTCGCGCGGCACCAGCACCAGCCGCCGGCCGTACGGCATGCCCGACGCCCCGGTCCAGGCGGGAGCGATGCGTGCCGGAACCCTCACGCGCGAAGATCCTAGGCGTCGCTTGCCAGGCCGCGGTGCCGTACCAGCACGGGCCATTCGACGCGGAAGCTCGCCGCCAGCTTCTCGGCGAGATAGACCGAGCGGTGCTTTCCGCCGGTGCAACCGATCGCGACGGTAAGGTAGCTGCGGTTGTCGCGCACCAGTTCCGGCAGCCAGCGCCCGAGAAACTGCCGGACATCGGCATACAGCCGCTGAGCCAGTTCCTGCCGTTCGAGATACTCGATCACCGGGGCATCCCGGCCAGTGAGCGGCCTCAACTTCTCGTCGTAGTGCGGGTTGGGCAGCATGCGGGCGTCGATCAGCCAATCGGCATCGAGCGGGATCCCGTGGCTGTAGCTGAACGATTCGAACAGCAGCGTAACGGGTCCGGTGCCGATCTCGAGCAGCGCGCGGATCCAGTCGCGCAGCGCCTTCGGCAGCAGGTCGCTGGTATCGATGTGGTGGCCGAGGTCGGCTGCACCTGAGAGCATCGCGCGCTCCTGCTCGATCGCCTCGGCGAGCGTGAGGCCGCTGCCGCTGCTGGTGAGCGGATGTCTGCGCCGGGTCTCGGAGAAACGCCGCATCAGCGATTCGTGCGAGGCGTCGAGAAACAGCACGCGGCAATCGATTCCCTGCGCCTTGAGCCGGGCGACGGTCTCCGGCAGTGCCGAAAGTGCCGCGCTGCGCGCGTCGACGGCGACGGCCGTGCGCGATTGACCCGCGTCTTCGAGAAAATTCACGACGTCGAACAGCAGCGTCGCGGGCAGGTTGTCGACGCAGTAGTACCCCGCATCGGCAAGGACGTTGAGCGCGATGCTCTTGCCGGAACCCGACAGCCCGCTGACCAGAATGAGTTGCATGGCGGCGTGATTCCGCCAGCATAAGACAAAACGGCCCGCGGTGGCGCCGGACCGCGCCCCTCAGACGCTGCGCCCGATCTCGCCTTTCTGGCGCGCGACGAACTCGGCGGTTGAATCGAAGCCGCGCAGCTGCAGAATGTAGTTGCGCACCGCTGCCTCGAGCAGCACCGCGAGGTTGCGGCCCGCCGCCACCGGCAGGATCACCTTGCGCACCGTGACGCCGAGGATTTCCTCCGCCAGTTCGGCGAGCGGCAAACGCTCGGCCTCGCGGCCTTCCACGGGTTTCTCCAGGTGCACGATCAGCTTGAGGCGCATTTTCGGGCGCACCGCGGTCTGGCCGAAGATGGTGCGGATATTGAGCACGCCGAGGCCGCGCACCTCGAGGAAGTCCTTCAGCAGCGGCGGGCAGCGCCCTTCGAGGGTTTTGGTCGCAATGCGCGAAATCTCGACCACGTCGTCCGCCACCAGCCCATGACCGCGACTGATCAGCTCCAGTCCCAGCTCGCTCTTGCCCACGCCCGACTCACCCGTGATCAGCACGCCCAGACCGAGCACGTCCATCAACACGCCATGGCGCGTGGTGGACTCGGCCAGCGCTTTTGCGAGGTACCGCGCCAGGGTTTCGATCACGCCAGGCGCGGGCAATGGCGTGGTGAACAGCGCGGTACGCGCGGTACCCGTGCCGTCGATCAGTTCGTCAGAAGGGACAAGTCCGTCGGCGAGGATCACTGCGCAGGGATTGCCCGCGAGCAGCTTGGCAACGAACTCGCGGCGCGCTTGAGCGTTCTCGCCGGCGACAAAATCCGCCTCGAGCCGGCCTAGAACCTGGATGCTGTTGGGATGGGTGAGGTTGAGGTGGCCGATCAGCGAGGCGGCGGCCGCGGCATCGCGGCGCACGGACATGCCGTCGCCTTGCGCGCCCAGCCGCGTGAGCTGGAGCGCCCGGCAGTTGTCGTCATACAACTGCTTGACGCTGACCTGCCACATCCGGTTGCCAGGTGGCGATGAGATGGTGCAGTGCGGCGGCGTCGGGCGCGCCTGCCATCGACTCGCGCAACTCGCGGTCGCTGAACATCTGCGCGAGCTCGGACAGTATCTGCAGATGTTTTTCGGTGGCCTGCTCCGGCACCAGCAGGAAGAACAGCAGCGACACCGGCTTGCCGTCGGGTGCGTCGAAGGGCACCGGGGATGCAAGCCGGACGAAGGCGCCAAGCGCCTCCTTCAGCCCCTTGATGCGGCCATGCGGAATCGCCACACCCTGCCCGAGCCCGGTGGAGCCGAGCCGCTCGCGGGCAAACAGGCTGTCGAACACCGTGCCGCGCGCGATTCCCTGGTGGTTCTCGAACAGCAGGCCGACCTGCTCAAACAGCCGCTTCTTGCTCGAGACGGTGAGGTCTACGGCGACATTCGACGGTGGCAGAAGCTTCGCGACGAGGTTCATGCGCAGGAAAACGAAAAGAGGGCGCTGCCCGAGCGGGATTCAGGGCGGCGGATTATAGCCCAAAGGCAAACCGCCCCGCGGCAGTCACGCGCCGCCTTGCAACATTTTGCAAAGCTTCAGCCGACCGACTGGTGCTTGAGCGCCGCGTTCGGCTTGGCGCCGGACTTGTCCTTGTACTTCAATACCTGGCGATCGAGTTTGTCGACCAGCAGGTCGATGGCGGCGTACAGATCCCCATCGACGCACTCGCAGTGGATGTCCTTGCCGCGCACATGCAGCGTGACTTCCGCCTTCTGCACCAGCTTGTCGACCGACAGGATCACGTGCGCGTCGATCACGTGATCGAAATGACGCGTTACGCGCTCGAGCTTTGCGCCGACGTAGCTGCGGATCGAAGCGGTGATCTCGAGATGATGGCCGCTGACGTTCAGGTTCATGGCGATTCCCTCGGAGTTCGGAGACCTTCAGGGTTCAAAGAGATTTGCGCAGATTGAGCGGCCGGATTTTCAGGGACTCACGGTACTTTGCGACGGTGCGCCTCGCGACCACGATACCCTGTTGGCCGAGAATTTGCGAGATGCGCGCGTCCGAAAGCGGCGCGCCCGCGTCCTCGGCCGCCACCAGTTGCTTGATGAGCGCACGGATCGCCGTCGCCGAGGCGGCACCGCCAGAGTCGGTCGCGACGTGGCTGCCGAAGAAGTACTTGAGTTCGAAAGTGCCGCGTGGCGTCACCATGTATTTTTGCGTCGTGACGCGCGAGATGGTGCTTTCGTGCAGTCCAAGCGCTTCGGCGATTTCGCGCAACACCATCGGGCGCATCGCGACGGCGCCGTGCTCAAAGAAACGGCGCTGCCGGTCGACGATCGCCTGCGACACGCGCAGGATTGTGTCGAAACGCTGCTGCACGTTCTTGATCATCCAGCGCGCTTCCTGCATCTGGGATGAAAGACCGGCCGCACTGCCGCGGCTGGAGGCGGCGAGTTCCGCGTACAGCCGATTGATGCGCAGTCGCGGCATCGCCTCGGTATTGAGGTTCGCACGCCAGACGCCCTTGTTCTTGCGCACGATCACGTCCGGAATGACGTAGTGCGCCTCGACGCGTGCAAACGAGGCGCCGGGGTGCGGGTCGAGGCTCTGGATCAGCAGCTGCGCGGCGCGCAGCTGCGTCTCGTCGGCGCCGGTGGCGTAACGCAGCCGGTTGTAGTCGCGGGCGGCGAGCGCATCGAGATGCTTTTCGACCACTTCGAGCGCGATGCGCGTCGCCGGGTCGCTCCCGCCGCGCGCGCGCAGTTGCAGCGCAAGGCATTCGGACGGCGAGCGCGCACCCACTCCGGTGGGTTCGAAGTTCTGCAGGTACCTGAGGTCGGTGGACAGCTCCTCCGGCGCGATGGCGGCCTCCGGTGGCAGCAGTTCGATGATCTCTTCGAGGCTTTGCGTGAGGTAACCGTCGTCGTCCAGCGCGTCGATCAGGATCTCGACCAGCGCCCGGTCGCGTCGCGCGAGGTTGGTGAGCCCCAACTGGCCGATCAGGTGATCGCGCAGCGACGGGCTGTCGGTCGCAGTGTAGCTGCGGCCGTCGTCGTCCTCGTCGGCAGCGCGCGAGCTTGCCGGCGGCTCGCCGCTCCAGTCCGGACCCGGACCCTCGCCGGGCTCCATTTGCTGCGGACCGGGATCCTCGGACGGCCCGTCGGAGACCTCGCCGGACCGACCGTCCGATGGACCCTCGAATGGTCCATCGGAGGCGGAGGACGGAGCGGGAACGCGCGGCGCATTGTCCTCGTCCGCGCGCTCTAGGATCGGGTTTTCCATCAGCATGCGCTCGATTTCCTGGTTGAGCTCGACCGTGGACAGCAACAGCAGGCGGATCGACTGCTGCAACTGCGGCGTCAGTGTGAGGTGCTGGCTCAGCCGGAACTGCAGGCTCGGCTTCATGTCAACTTGTATCGAGGAGTGCGTCGGAGCGGTCGGTGCGTGCGCAGCGAACGCTACATGCGGAAATTCTCGCCGAGATAGACGCGGCGCACATTGTCATTATAAATGATCTCTTCCGGCTGTCCGGACGCGAGGACCGCACCGTCATTCATGATGTAGGCGCGCTCGCAGATGCCCAGCGTCTCGCGCACGTTGTGGTCGGTGATCAGCACGCCGATGCCACGCTCCTTCAGGAAGCGGATGATGCGCTGGATGTCGAGCACGGCGATCGGATCGACCCCGGCAAACGGTTCGTCAAGCAGGATGAACGAAGGCTCGGTGCCGAGCGCGCGGGCGATCTCGAGGCGCCGTCGCTCGCCGCCGGAGAGCGACAGAGCCGGGTGCTTGCGCAGGTGCGCGATGTTCAACTCGCGCAGCAGCTCGACCAGCCGCTCCTCGATCTGCGCCGGCGTGAGCTGCTGCAGTTCGAGCACCGCCTGGACGTTTTCCTCCACGCTCAGCTTGCGGAACACCGAGTTTTCCTGCGGCAGGTAGGATATTCCCAGGCGCGCGCGCCGATGGATCGGCAGGTGGGTGATCTCACGGCCATCGAGCTCGATGCGTCCGGCGTCCGCCGCGATCAGACCGACGATCATGTAGAAGCAGGTGGTCTTGCCTGCGCCGTTCGGGCCGAGCAGCCCCACCACCTCTCCGCTCGAGACTTCCAGAGACACATCCTGCACCACGGCGCGGGACTTGTAGCGTTTCCGCAGGCGTTCGGCGCGCAGCAGGCTCATCGGCGAGGCGCGGCGCGGCGGATCGCCGGGCGCTCAGCGCTTGGCGGCCGGGGCGGCCGGAGCGGATTTCACAGCTGCGGGATCCTGCGCCTTCGGCTGGATCACCGCGCGCACCCTGGCGTCTGGACTGGTCCCCGCCCCCGGGCCCTTCGCTCCGGTTACCGAAAAGAACTCGGAGCGGGTATCGTATGAAATCAGCTCGCCGCGCACTTCGTCCTGGTCGCGCAGCATGCGCGCGCGCTGGTGGAGTTCGATCTTTTCGTTCTTGTCGTCGAGCTCGATGCGCAATGCCTCACCCTCGATCCACTCGTCGCTGGCCTCGCGTTTCTGGCGGAAGCGTGCCGGGCCACCGGTGGCGGTAGTGAGCTGGAAGCCCTCTGCATCCTGCCGTACCATAATGCGGTCGGCGCGCACCAGGATAGTGCCCTTGGTCAGGATCACGTTGCCCTCGAAAATCGTAATACGGCGCGCATCGTCGGAGTTCATGCGGTTCGCCTCGATATTGGTCGGCTTCTCCTTATCGGCTTTTTCAGCCAAAGCTGGAGAAGGCGCGATCAGGATCGCCCCGGCCAGGGCGACCGCGATGGCGCGCTCAAGGAAATGGTGTCGGTTGCTCACGGGATCTGCTTTTTCGGCTCCACACGGGCGCGCACGCGTTCGCGCAGCGCGATCCGCTCGGCGTCAAGGTCGTACTCCATTCCGCGCCCCGAGATCACCTGACGGTCCTCGATGATCCGGACATCGCGGTCCGATCGCGCGATCGAGCGGCTGCGCGCGTACTGGAGCTCGCTGGTTTCGACGCGCATTGCCGAACGCGCGTCGGTCGCCTCCCGCTCCAGCACCACGTTGTCGTAGAGAAACACTTCCTCGCCGTCCTGCGAGAGCACGCCACGCATGGCCGAAACATCGGTGCGCGGCTGGCCGGTCTTGGTCTCGACCAGGTGCGGCTGGGCAAGCTCGGTCGAATCGTCGTCAGGGTAATGTAACATCTTCCTCGCCGTGAGCGAAGATTCGACCGTGCCGCTCTGATTGTAGTTCAGCACGCGGAAGTTCTCGACGATGTAATCCGGATCGTGTCTGCGCAAGGACGGATGCGCTTCCTCCTCGCGCACGGTGCGATCCAACCAGAACGTGAGCAGCGCGAGCGCCAGCATCAGCAGCAACGGGAACAGCCGCGCCGCAGCAAGCTTCACTTCAGCCACACCCCGAGAGCTGCGTCGAGCGTGCCCTGCGCTCGCATCACCAGTTCACAGGCTTCGCGCGCAGCGCCGGCGCCCGCAGGCGAGCGGCACACGTAGTGCGCGTGCCGCGTGACGATCTCCGGGGCCTCGTGCGGTGCAACCGCGAGCGCACAGCGTCGCATCACCGGTAGATCGACCACGTCGTCGCCCATGTAGCCGCATTGCGCGGCCTGCAGGCCGGTCTGCCCGAGCAGTTCGGCAAATCCGGCGCCCTTATCGGCGACACCCTGCAGCACGTGGACGATGCCGAGGTCGCGCGCACGATTCGTCACTGCGCCCGAACTGCGCCCGGTGAGCAGGGCGAGCCGCACGCCGCTGTCCATCAGCATCTTCATCCCGTGCCCGTCGAGCGTGTTGAAGGACTTCAGCTCCGCGCCGGATTCAGAGAAGTACAGCCGCCCGTCGGTGAGAACGCCGTCGACATCGAAAATCATCAGCCTGACTGCAAGCGCGCGCTCGAACGCATCCCCGGGCATGCCTAGACCGCCTTGGCGCGCAACAGGGGCTTCATTTGTCGACGTGGCCGACGCTACGTGCAGCGCTTATCATAGTCGCAAAAGTATAGCGCAAGGCTTGGTCACTCCCCTTTATGGACGCCGCAGGCGCACCGTTGCAGGCCGTGCTGGTATTGCTCGCGTGCGC
>JBGOTT010000168.1:0-8698 GCA_041476585.1 Gammaproteobacteria bacterium
CCGCGAGCACGTCGCAAAACTGGCAACAATCGTCCTAGCCTGTGCGGAGAGGTTTCCTTACCATTCGTGCCCCAGGAGTGCTCTTACTGCTGAGGGTGTCGCAACGCTCCAGTTGTCCCTGGAGGACATTGAAGAGGCTTTAGGTTTTCCGCGTGGATGGACGGCAATTGGGAATCCACTAAGCCGCGATGACGGTATCGAGGTCTTGCGCGAGCAAGTCGATGGCGTCGACTTCCGCGCACTTGGTCGCATCGCGCGTTGGGAGCCGGAGAATGCGTCGGCCGCCTCATCGGCCTCGGGTGTTCTATCGCACGAGATTCTGGCATCGCTAGTCGGGCAGCTCGAGCATCCAGAACGAGGCGCTGACCTACGCGAGCTCACTTTTTCCCCTGCTACTGAATGTCCCGCACGAGGATTGGTCCCCAGCGCATGATACCGGCGACGCTCATCCGTTCGCGATGATGCGAACTCATAGTTGCGGTATTGCCATCCGCCGAGAAACTGATGTTGTCGCACCCCTGCGCAGTCGGTTCCCAATGCTTGAGCCTTCCACCTGACCACTTCAATGAGTACGGCGACTCACAAGTGAAACCTCCGACCCTCTCGCCGGTCACTTTCTGGGATGGACTCATCGGGCGCAGGATTTGCCATAATGCGACTTGTACTCCCTCGATGAAACGCACGATTGTGGCCATGATGGCAAATGAAGGGACCAATGCGCGGTTCGACGCCCGTCGCACGGGATTTTCGGGTGTTTCTCGACTCTCGTGGAGCGGGTACAGGGGATAAGTGCTTCCTCCTAGTGTTCGGCCCGCCAATTTCGCGCGGTCGTTCCGAACCCCCACAGTTCTCCTACGTTGCTTAACAGATGAACCGAGTCCGCCAGGCGCTGATCAGCGTTTCCGACAAATCGGGTTGCGTCGAGTTCGCGCAAGGACTGGCCGCGCTGGGCGTGAAGATCCTCTCCACCGGCGGCACCGCGCGCCTGCTGGAGAAGGCGGGCGTCGCCGTCACCGAGGTTTCCTCCTACACCGGTTTTCCCGAAATGCTCGACGGCCGGGTCAAGACGCTGCACCCGAAGATCCACGGCGGCATCCTTGCGCGGCGCGACACCCCGGCGCACATGCAGGCGATCGAGGCGGCCGGGATCGCGCCGATCGACCTGATCGCCGTCAATCTGTATCCCTTCCAGGCCACCGTCGCGGACCCCGAGTGCCGGCTCGACGACGCGATCGAGAACATCGACGTCGGCGGCCCCGCGATGCTGCGCGCCGCGGCGAAGAACCATGGCGGTGTCGCAGTGGTGGTCGATCCCGCGGATTACACGCGGGTGATCGAGGAGATCCGCGCCGTCGGCGCGGTCGGCGACGCGACGCGCTTCGAACTTGCGAGAAAGGTTTTTGCCCATACGGCCGCTTACGACGGAGCGATCGCCAATTACCTCTACTCGCTCGATGCGCGTGGCAAGCGCCGAGCGTACCCGGACCTGCTCAACCTCCAGTTCGTCAAACTGGCCGACCTGCGCTACGGTGAGAATCCGCACCAGTCGGCCGCCTTCTACCGCGACGCGGAGCCTCTGCCGGGCGGCATCGCTGGCTACCGTCAACTGCAAGGCAAGGAACTGTCCTACAACAACATCGCCGACGCCGATGCGGCGTGGGAGTGCGTCAAGAGCTTCGACGAGCCGGCCTGCGTCATCATCAAGCACGCCAATCCCTGCGGCGTCGCGCTCGGCGGGAATTTGCTCGAAGCCTACGGCAAGGCGTTTGCCACCGATCCGACCTCGGCGTTCGGCGGCATCCTCGCGTTCAACCGCGCGCTCGACCGCGCGACCGCAGACGCAGTCGGCAAGCAGTTTGCCGAAGTGATCATTGCGCCGCGCGTGGAGCCGGAGGCCCGCCAGTCGTTTGCCGCCAAAGGCAACCTGCGCGTGCTCGAGGTGCCGCTCGCGCACGCCGCAGCCGAGCACGATTACAAGCGCGTCGGCGGAGGATTGCTGGTGCAGTCGCCGGATGCGCGCGTGCTCGAGGCCCGCGAACTCAAGGTGGTCACACGCAAGGCGCCCGGCGAAGCGCAGATGAAGGACTTGTTGGTGGCGTGGCGGGTGGCCAAGTACGTGAAATCGAACGCGATCGTGTTCGTGAAGGACGGTGCGACGGTGGGGGTCGGCGCGGGGCAGATGAGCCGCGTGGACAGCGCCCGCATCGCCGCGATCAAGGCGAACAATGCCGGCCTGTCGCTCGAGCGCTCATGCGCCGCGTCGGACGCATTCTTCCCGTTCCGCGACGGCCTCGACGTGGTGATCGACGCGGGCGCCGACGCCGTGATACAGCCGGGCGGCAGCGTGCGCGACGACGAGGTCATCGCGGCGGCCGACGAGCGCGGCATCGCGATGGTGTTTACCGGCGTACGCCACTTCCGGCATTGACATGAAGCTGCTTGTCATCGGGTCCGGGGGGCGCGAGCACGCATTGGCGTGGAAGCTCGCGGCAAGTCCGCGCGTGCAGAGGGTCTACGTCGCTCCGGGCAATGCGGGGACGGCCACCGAGTCCGGGCTCGAGAACGTTCCGCTCGACGCGATCGGAGAGCTGATCGATTTTGCAAGAAAGCAACAAGTTCAGCTGACCGTGGTCGGGCCGGAAGCGCCGCTCGCCGACGGGATTGTGGACGCTTTCCGCGATGCCGGCCTGAAGATCTTCGGCCCGACGCGCGCGGCGGCGCAACTCGAGGCCTCGAAGGATTTCGCCAAGCAGTTCATGGTGCGCCACGCGATCCCGACCGCCCGCTACGCGAGCTTCACCGAACTGAACGCGGCCAAGGCCCACGTGCGCGCCAACGGCGCGCCGATCGTGATCAAGGCCGACGGCCTGGCGGCGGGCAAAGGCGTGGTCGTGGCAGCCAGCATCGACGAGGCGGAGCGCGCGATCGACGCGATGCTCGGGGCGCGCAAACTGGGCGAAGCGGGCGCGCGCGTGGTCATCGAGGAATGCCTCGCGGGCGAAGAAGCGAGCTTCATCGTGATGTGCGATGGCGCGCATGTCCTGCCGCTCGCCACCAGCCAGGACCACAAGCGGTTGCTCGACGGCGACCGGGGCCCCAACACCGGCGGCATGGGCGCCTATTCGCCGGCGCCGGTCGTCACGCCGGCACTCCACGCGCGCATCATGCGTGAAATCATCCTGCCGACGGTCGCCGGGATGGCGAAGGACGGCAGCCCCTACTGCGGTTTCCTCTACGCCGGCCTGATGATCGACAAGGCCGGCAATCCGAAGACGATCGAGTTCAACTGCCGGATGGGCGATCCGGAGACGCAACCGATCATCCTGCGCCTCAAGTCCGATCTGCTCGACCTGGTCGAACTTGCGCTCGACGGCAGGCTCGATCAGGCCGAGGCCGAATGGGACCGGAGGTGCGCGCTCGGCGTGGTGCTCGCCGCGCACGGCTACCCGGGCGAGCCGCGCAAGGGCGATCGCATCGCAGGCCTGTCCGCGCCCTCACCCGAGTGCCGGATATTCCATGCCGGCACGCGGTTGGAGGGAAAGGCGCTGGTGACCAACGGCGGCCGCGTGCTCTGCGTCACGGCGCTCGGCGACAACCTGCGCATCGCCCAGAAGCGCGCCTACGAGTGCGTCGACGCCATCCGTTTCGATGGCATGCAGTGCCGACGGGACATCGGACACCGGGCGCTCAAGCGCGGCTGATGGACCTCGCTGCTGCGCACGCGTACTTCACCGGCCTGCAGGAGCGCATCGTGGCCGCGCTCGACGCGCTCGATGGCAAGCCGTTCCGCCGGGACGCATGGCAGCGCCCGGAGGGCGGCGGCCTGACCTGTCTGATCGAAGAAGGCGATCTGTTCGAGCGCGGCGGCGTGAACTTCTCGCGCGTGCGCGGCGAGCGCCTGCCCGCCTCGGCGAACGCCGCGCGCGCGGAACTCGCCGGGCGCGGCTACGACGCGATGGGCGTGTCGCTGGTGCTCCACCCGCGCAACCCGCATGTGCCCACGGTTCACATGAACGTGCGCATGTTGGCCGCGACCGCGCAAGGCACCGCGCCGGTCTGGTGGTTCGGCGGCGGCATGGACCTCACGCCGTACTACGGCTTCGAGGAGGACGCGTGCCATTTCCATGCGACCTGCCGGCGCGCGCTCGAGCCGTTCGGACCCGGGCGCCACGCGCGCTACAAGAAATGGTGCGATGAATATTTCTTCCTGCGCCACCGCAACGAGCCGCGCGGCATCGGCGGAATTTTTTTCGACGACCTGTCGGAGGGCGGGTTCGAATACAGCTTCGCGCTCGCGCGCGCGGTCGGTGATCACTTCCTTGAGGCCTACCTGCCGATCGCCGAGCGGCGCCGTGCCACGCCGTATGGCGAGCGCGAACGCCGCTTTCAGGCCTACCGGCGCGGGCGCTATGTCGAATTCAACCTGGTGTGGGACCGCGGCACGCTGTTCGGCCTGCAATCGGGCGGCCGCACCGAGGCGATCCTGATGTCATTGCCGCCGATCGCGCGCTGGCAGTACGACTGGAAACCGGAAGCGGGATCGCCGGAAGAAAAGCTCTACACCGACTTCCTGAAGCCGAGGGACTGGGTTTAGACGCGCCGGTCTAGGGAAGTTCCGCGGCGAGCCGGAAATGCCGCGCCGCGTAGGTGGATTTTCCGAGGCGCTCGAACAGCCGCGCGAGATCGAGGTGCGCGGCGCGGCTGGCTTCGAACGACAGGCTGGTCTCCAGATAATTCTGGGCCTTGCCCCATAACTCGGCACCCACGCACAGGCGGCCGAGGGCGTGCAGCAGCCGCGCGTCGTCGGGATGCTCGGGCAGCCAGCGCTCGGCACGCTCGATCCGCGCGAGGGATTCTTCGACGGGCGCCTCGCCGTAGAGCTCCACCAGGCTCGGGTCCCACTCCTTCGCAAGCGCCTTCTCGATGATCTCGCGCGAGAACGCTGCTGCGTCGAGCGCGAGCGCATGGCGTGCGGCGGCGGCCGCCACCCGCGGGATCGCCCGGTCTTCGGCGGAAAGCCGCCGCCAGCGCTCACCGAGCGAACGCGCATCGCCCGAGGCGCGATTGAGCAGTTCGAGGGTCGCCTGCGCCCGGTATTCCCGGGCCACCGCGGGCGAAAGCGCGCCGCGCTTGGCGAGCAGCGCCGCGAGCCTGAGCACCTCGTCCCAGTTCTTCGCGCCATGCTCCGCGCGCAGCAGCAGGCGCAGCGATGCGATGTGTCGCGGCCCGGCCAGATGAAGTCGTTGCAGGACATCGCGCGCGGCGGCGAAATCCCGTTCATCGAGAAGCATCTCGGCCTGCGTCATCAGCCGCGCCGTCTGCGCGTCGTCTCCTGTAGATTCGGCGCGCGAGAGCCACGCCTCGCGCCGCTCATGCGAGCGCAACTGGTGCGCCGCGCGGGCCGCGAGCAAAGCGGCGAGTCCCGGCCAATGGCCCGTCTCGAACGCGGTCTCGGCCAGCTTTTCGGCGCGCGCGTAGCGCCCTTCCATGTAGGTGAGGGCTGCGGTGCTGAGCGCATCGAGCGCCTTTTCGCGGCGCCGGCGGGCGCGATAGTCGCGAACGTATTCGGGCAACCGCAGCATGTGCGACAACAGGCGCAGCAGCGCATACAGCGTGCCGAATGCCGCGGCCAGCAGGATCGCGAACAGGACCAGCGACAGTTCGATGCGGTAAGGCGGCCAGACGAACATCGCATAGCCGTCGTGCGCCCGGCCGACGATGGCGAGCACGACCGCCGCGGCAGACAGCGCGAGCAGCCAGAACAGCCCTCTCATGAGTTGCGCCGGTGCGGCATGCGGCTTCAGCCGCCGCGCTCGCGGCGCGACTTGATGGCGCGCACCGCGCCGAGACTCTCCGCGAGCGTCGGCGGCTCGACGCTCACCGTCGCCTGCGAGAGCTGCTTCAACTGCGCCTGAGCGGCTGCGGTCAGCTTGGCGCGCACATCGAAATAGCGGGCGATCCAGGCTTGCGCGACCCGGAGGTCCTCGCGATATCCCGCCTCGTCCCGCGTCAGCAGGGAAAGCCGCGCGTTGAGCAGACGCAGCTTCAGGTTCTCGCGCAGGAAGTACGCCTGGCCCGGCGCGAGCAGGGGCGGCTCCGGACCATCCAGCGTGCGAATGCGCACCAGGCTCTTCAACTCGTCCCACAATTCGACGCCCAGACGGGCGAGCGTACCCTCGCCTTCGCGCCGCGCGCGGCTGCCATTGGCATCGGCCGCGGCGCGCTCGTCGAACGCGAGCGGCAGGCCGTCCACCGCCGCGATCAGCCCATCCAGCCTGAGGCTGATGCCGGAGACATCGAGCGCCGGAAGCGCCTTCAGCCGGTCGATGTCGCGCGCGAGCGCCTTGCGCAACGGCACGAACTGCGGCTGGTCGGCACGGCCCAGCCGGGCCTCGGCCAGCTGCAGCGCCAGCAGCGCACCGCGCACGTTCCCGGCGAGCTGCAACTGCTGCGCGGCGAGCGTGAGCACCTGCTCGATCTCGGCCAGCGCCGATTCATCGCGGTTGCGCGACAGCTCCTGGTAGAGCGCCTCCAGCGCGACCATCTGGTTCTGCGACTCCGCCAGGCGGTTTTCGAGAATCGAGAGCTTGACCTGCGAGTCGCGCACCGCCTCCTGTGCCTGGCGCGCAAGCAGGCGCGCGTCGCGGCTCTCGGCCTCGATGTCGCGCAGCCGCCGCGCAAGCTCCTCCTGGGTCGCCCCGATGCGGCCGCGCGCGTCGTACCAGACCCATCCGAGCGCCGCGACCGCGACTACCAACGCAAGGGCCGCGGCCATCCGCCGGCGCATCCTCGGCATCGGCTCGGTAGTTTTTTCCATTCTGCTCTTTTACTTCGCGTCCCGAAAATAGGCAACCAGCGCCGCGACGACCTCGGCGTCGCCCGGACCGGCGACCTGAACCGTCTCGGCTCCCAACCCGACAGCCTCGCCGGCGACGCGCTCGTGAGGCACGAACAACGGCGTGCGCTTGAGCCATCGCTGCCCGGACTCGCCGATCATGTGGAAAAAATTGGCCAGGCCCTCGCCGCTCGATACCGTCACCGCGTCCACCGCATTGCGCGCCCACGCGGCGAGCAGCGGCGCGCAATCCGTCTGCGGCCGAGTGCGGCGATAGCATTCGGCATACTCGACCTTGGCGCCGCGCGCGGCGAAGGCCTCGCCAAGCAACTCCCGTCCCCCCTCGCCGCGAAAGATGATCACGCGTCTGCCGGCCAACGCCTCCAGTTCGGGCAGCGCCAGCAGCGCCTCGCTGTCGGCGTGAGGTGATGGCGCCAGCACCCGGTTGATCCCGTGGCGCTCGAGTTCCCGCCGGCTGCCGCGCCCGATTGCAGCGACGCGCAGACTCCCCGGCCAGCCCGAGGCCCGCCGGGCGCGCACGAGACCGAATGCCCTTTGCACCGCGTTGGGGCTGATGAACACCGCCACGTCGAAGGTTTCGAGCCGATCGAGTATCGCGTACAGCGGTCCCGGGTCCTCGATGTCGCGAATCTCGATGGCGGGAAACACGAGCGCCTTGCCGCCCGCGTGCTCGATCGCGCCCGCGAGGCCCGCGGCCTGCGCCGATGGCCGGGTCACGACAACCCCTTTGCCGGCGAGCCCTCCGGCCAGTCTCATCGGTGCTCAGGCGGCAAGCGCGGCGAGAATTTCGATCGCACCGCGCTCGCACAGGCGCTGCGCGACCTCGGCGCCGATCGCATCGGCCTGGTCCGCGGGCCCGCAGGATTCAGCGCGCGCGGTGCGGCGCCCGTCGGGCGACGCTACCAGCGCGCGCAGGCGCAATGCCCCCTGATCGAGGTCGGCGTAGGCGCCAAGCGGAATCGAGCAGTTGCCGCCGAGCGCGCGGTTCACCGCGCGCTCGGCGCGCACGCAGGCGGTGGTGACGGCGTGCGCCAGCGGCGCAAGCGCCGCAACAAGATCCGTCCGGTCGGCGCGGCACTCGATGCCGAGCGCGCCCTGCCCGGCCGCCGGCAGGCTCTCCCCGGTTTCCAGCAGCGCGCGGATGCGCGCGGCGAGGCCGAGCCGCCGCAGACCGGCAGCGGCGAGGACAATCGCCGCGTAATCGCCGCGATCGAGCTTCGCCAGGCGCGTGTCGACATTGCCGCGCAGCGCACGCAACTCGAGCCGCGGATGGCGCGCCGCAATCTGCGCGGCCCGGCGCAGACTCGATGTCCCCACCACCGCGCCCGCTGGCAGATCGGCGAACGTGGCGAATGCGTTCGAGACAAACGCATCGCGCGGATCTTCCCGCTCCATGATCGCCGCAAGCACGAAGCCTGGCGGCAGATCGACCGGAACGTCCTTCATCGAATGCACGGCGAGATCGGCACGGCCATCGGCAATCGCGGCCTCGAGTTCCTTCACGAACAGTCCCTTGCCGCCTGCGCTGGCGAGCGTGGCCTCGAGCAGCTCGTCACCGCGCGTCGACAGAGGCAGCAGTTCGAGGCGGCGCCCCGGATATAATTCTGCGAGACGCGCGCGCACGTGCTCAGCCTGCCAAAGCGCGAGCCTGCTCTTGCGGGTCGCGATGACCAAGCGCTCCGGGCCGGGGGAAATCATCGAGGGAAAAAATCCGAAGGAAGGAAATACACGAGGTGCTTCGCGACGCTGCTCGCGGCAATTTTAGCATGCGGGCTCGCGCTTCCCGCTGCAGCGCAGGCGATCGAGAAATTGCGCAGTGACAGGAAGTGGGTAACGGGAGAA
>JBGOTT010000169.1:0-8685 GCA_041476585.1 Gammaproteobacteria bacterium
CCTCCGGTCGAGCAACCGCCGCCGAAGACCCCGAAGCCACCGAAGCGGGAGGTCGATCACGCATGCGTACAGCGCTCGCTCGACGAACTCGAACGGCATCTGCAGGACGGCAGGCTCGCCGATGCGGAGGGCGTCGCAAGCGGCATCGAGCAGGCAATGGACGGCGCCGCACCGAGCGGGCCGCTTGCGCAGCGCTGGCAGCGCGCGCGGGCCCAACTGCTGCAGCTGCGCGGCTGGGCACGCTGGGGGACGGACCAGGCGCGCGAACAACTGATCGCAGAAGCGGAGGCACTGCTGCGCGGCGCGCCGGGCATCGACGAGCGCGCCCGTGCCGTTCCGGCGCTGCACAAGGACTGGAAGCGCCTCGATGCGCATGGTCCGGCTGCAAAGCCCTTGTGGGAGCGCTTCGACAAGGCCCTCGAAGAGGCCTATCGGCCGGTGCGGGAGCGGCGCGCGGCCGAGGCGCTGCGGCAGGAGGCGGCACGCGCGGCGAAAGCGGCGCTGTGTGATGCCTGGGAAGCGTGGTTTGCGGAGTTTTCTTCGGCCGCCCCGGATTACCGCGCGCTGGCGGCGAAACGCGACGAGATCGCCGGGAAGTGGCGCGCTGGCGCGATGGCGGGTTTTCGCGACGAGCGCAAGTTGCGCAAGCGGCTGGATGCGCTGCTCAAGCGCATCGATGTACAGCTGGACGAAGCGCAAGCGAAGGAGATCGCGCGCCGCGAGCAGCTGCTTGCCGCGGCCGAGGGCCTGCGCGATGCGCCGGATATTGCCCGGGCCGTGAACGAGGCCAAGTCCCTGCAGGCGCGCTGGAAGGACGAGGTCGGCGTCGTGCGGCTGCGCCACGGCGCGGAGCAGACGCTGTGGCAGGGCTTCCGCGCCGCGTGCGATGCGGTCTTTGCCCGCCGCAATGCGGAGCGAACCGCACAGGAGGCGCAGCGCGAGCAGCGCATGCAGGCCAGCCGGGATGAGCAGCAAGCCCGTGATCTCAAGCGGCGCGAAGAGCAGGAAATCGAGTTGCTGCGCAAAGCCAGGCACGCAAACCGTTTCGCGCTGATGGCGCAGAAGGCGGCGCTCGCCGACCCGCCGGTCGCGGCCGAGGCGCTCGAGCAAGGCCGCGCTATGCGGGCGGCGCTGCTCATCGACCTGGAAATCGCGCTCGAGCTTCCCACGCCCGAGACAGATGCGGCCGCGCGCCGCGCGCGCTCTCTCATCCGGCTGCAGGACCGCTTCCGCGGAAACCGCGCCGCGCCCCAGGACCCGGACGCGATGGTGGCGCAGTGGTACGCAGTTGCGGCGATGCCCGATGCGGAGCAGACGACGCGCATGGCGGCCGTAGTGCAGCGGCTGCTCGAGCGCACGCGCTGATCGCCTATCATCCCGCCATGTCCGTGCCCGCATACGCGCGCCCTGCCCGCCTCGATGACGCCCTGCAGGTGCTGGTGCGCGGCAAAACGACGATTCTCGCCGGTGGCACGGATTACTACCCGGCTCACGTAGGCAAGCCGCTGCGCGAAGACATCCTCGATGTTTCCGCAATCCGCGGCCTGCGCGGCATCTTGGAAGGCCGGGACCACTGGCGCATCGGCGCAACGACGACCTGGACCGACCTGATCGAAGCGAAACTCCCGCCGCTGTTCGACGGGCTCAAGCTCGCGGCACGCGAAGTCGGTGGCGTGCAGATACAGAACCGCGGCACAGTCGCGGGCAACCTGTGCAACGCCTCGCCCGCGGCCGACGGGATCCCTCCCCTGCTTGCGCTCGACGCGCAAGTGGAGATTGCGAGCGACGCCGGAAGCCGCCGTATCGCCCTGGAGCAGTTTGTCGTGGGCAACCGGCGCACGGTACTCGGTTGCGGGGAGTTGGCGACCGCGGTCATCGTGCCAAAGCCGAAGCGCGATGCCCGCAGCCACTTCCGGAAGCTGGGAACGCGCAAATACCTGGTCATCTCGATCGTGATGGTGGCGGCGACCATCGAACACGCGGGCGGCAAGGTGCGCGCCGCGCGCATCGCCGTCGGCGCCTGCTCCCCGGTGGCGCGGCGGCTGCCGGCGCTGGAAGCCGCTCTCATCGGCGAAAGGCTGAATGCGGGCCTCGGTGCGAAGGCGCTCGCATCGCACCTTGAGCCGCTTACACCGATCGACGACGTGCGCGCGAGCCGCGACTACCGTAATGGGGCCGCGCTGATACTCGTCAGGCGAACGCTCGATCAGCTTGGAGCGAATGCGTGAGCCGGGGCGTCGCCTTCAAGGTCAACGGCAAGCGCGTGCGCTTCCACGGCGCGCGCGCGGCGCGCCTTTCCGACGTGCTGCGCGACGAACTCGGATTGACGGGGACCAAGATCGGTTGCAACGCTGGCGATTGCGGCGCGTGCACGGTGCTGCTCGATCGGCGCCAGATCTGTGCCTGCCTCACGCCGGTCGGCCAGGTGGAAGGCTGCGACGTGCTGACCGTGGAAGGTCTCGCGCACCACGGCGAACTGTCCGCGCTGCAAGCCTCGTTTCAGAAGCACGGCGCAGCGCAATGCGGTATCTGCACGCCCGGCGTGCTGATGGCCGCTACCGACCTGCTCGCCCGCGTGCGCCGGCCGAACGCGGACCAGGTGAAGGAGGCGCTCGGCGGAGTGCTGTGCCGCTGCACCGGCTACCAGAAGATCATCGAGGCCGTCATAGATGCCGCCGGCTCGCCCGCGATTCCTCGAGCACCGGCAGCGGAACGGGCTGTCGGTGCGCGCGTTGCGAAGATCGATGGCATCGCCAAGCTCACGGGTGGCGAGCGCTTCGGCGCGGACGCGATCCCGAAACACGCGTTGTGGCTGCGCGTCGTGCGCTCGCCGCATCATCGCGCCCGCTTCAGGATCGGCGACCTCGACCGGGTCGTCCGGCGCACCCCGGGCCTCGCGCGGATCCTGTGCGCGCAGGACGTGCCCTCCAATGGCTTCGGCATCTATCCGACCGTCAAGGACCAGCCGGTGCTGGCCGATGGGGAGGCGCGCTTTCGCGGCGAGGCGGTGCTGGCGCTGGTCGGAACGCGCGAGGCGGTCGAGGGACTCGACGATGCCGGCCTGCCGATCGATTACCAACCGCTGCCGCCGGTGATGGGTCTCGATGCCGCAATGGCCCCCGGCGCGGCCCTGGTGCAGCCGGCGAAGCCCGGCAACCTGCTGCAGGACGGCGGCGTGCGCAAGGGCGACGCAGCGGCGCAGTTCGCGCGCTGCGCAGCGCTCGCCGAAGGCAGCTTCGAGACGGCTTTCGTCGAGCACGCCTACATCGAGCCCGAGGCCGGGTGGGCGGAACGCAAAGACGCCGGAGGAATTGCACGCATCGAAATCCATGTCACGACCCAGACGCCCTACATGGATCGCGACGAAGTGGCCGTGGTGATGAAGCTCGCGCCGGAGCAAGTGCGCATCGTGCCTACTGCGTGCGGTGGCGGCTTCGGCGGAAAACTGGACCTGTCGGTGCAGCCGCTCATCGCGCTTGCCGCCTGGCTGACGCAAAAGCCCGTCGCCTGCATTTACACGCGCACGGAAAGCATGGCTTCGACCACCAAGCGGCATCCGTCGCGTATCCACGCGAAGTTCGGCTGCGATGCGCTTGGGCGACTCCTCGCCTGCGAAGCCGACGCGGATTTCGATACTGGCGCGTACGCGAGCTGGGGGCCGACGGTGGCCACGCGCGTTCCGATCCATGCGACCGGGCCCTATTCGGTTCCGCACGTCCGGACGCGAGGACGCGGATTTTTCACGCATTGCCATCCTTCCGGCGCGTTTCGCGGCTTCGGCGTTCCGCAGGGAGCGATCGCTCATGAGGCGATGATGGATGAACTCGCCGACCGGCTCGGCATCGACCGGTTGGATATGCGCCGCCGCAATGCGCTGAAGGTGGGCGACCGGACTGCGACCGGCCAGTTGCTCGAGCATTCTGCGGGGCTGCTCGACTGCCTCGATGCGCTGCAGCCGCACTGGACGAGGATGAATGCCGAGTGCGCGCGGTTCAACCAGCAGGCAGCGCGCGCCGGCGGCGCCCTGCGCCGAGGCGCGGGCATCGGCTGCATGTGGTACGGCATCGGCAATACGTCGCTGTCGAACCCCTCGACCATTCGGGTGGGGCTTTCGCGTACCGGAAAAATCACGCTCTACAACGGCGCCGTGGACATCGGCCAGGGATCCAATACCATCCTCAGCCAGATCGCCGCCGACGCGCTCGGGATTTCGATCGGCGATTTCCTCGTCGTGATGGGCGATACGGACCGGACAGCGGACGCCGGCAAGACATCGGCATCGCGGCAGACTTTCGTCTCGGGGAAGGCCGCGGAATTTGCCGGGCTCGACCTGCGCAGGAGGATCTTCGCCGCGGCCGGAGCGCCCGGGGACGAGTGGCGCGATCGGCGCTACCGGCTTGCGCTCGAGCGGGGCGCAGTGGTATTTCACAAGGATGGCATCACGCATCGCTTCGAGCTTGGCGCAATTCCCGGCGACACCGACCGCGACGCGCTCACCGGCACGGGGACGTTCGATCCACCGACCACGCCCTCCGATCAAGACGGCCAGGGCGTGCCCTACGCGACCTACGCGTTTGCCGCGCAAGTCGCACAGGTGGAAGTCGATCTGCAACTGGGCACAACGCGCGTGCTGCGGCTGGTCGCGGCGCATGACGTCGGTCGCGCCATCAACCCGATCCAGGTCGAGGGACAAATCCAGGGCGGCACCGTCCAGGGCCTCGGCCTCGCGCTGATGGAAGAATATGTCCCGGGCAAGACCGAAAACCTGCACGATTACCTGATTCCCACCATCGGCGACGTTCCGGACATGGAGTGCATCCTGGTGGAGGACGCCGAGCCGCTCGGCCCGTCCGGCGCGAAGGGCGTGGGCGAGCCGGGGTTGATTCCGACTGCGCCGGCGATTCTGGGCGCGATCCATGCGGCCACCGGCGTGCGCATGCGGCGGGTGCCGGTGCTGCCGCACCGCCTGCTCGCCGCGTTGAACTCCAAATGAGCAATCCGCTTTCCCGCGACCCGGAAGATGCGCTCGATCCTGCGCAGGGCGAGGCTACTTGAGAGGTAATCCGTTGCGACGCCTGCCCGGTGCTGTGTCGCATCCGCAAAGGGCAATCCGGCGCGTGCGACCGGTACGCCAATGCCGACGGCAAGCTGTTCAGGGTCGACCCCCTGGTGATCCTGCAGCGTACGCTCGACTCGGGCGGAAAGTTCGTGCCCTTCCTCGAGGCAAAACCCTGGGACGGAAAAATGATCTCCGGCGCGAATACCTTCGTGACCGGAATCGGCGCGACCACCACCTACCCGGACTACAAGCCTGCGCCTTTCATCGTTTCCTCGAAGTCTGCCGGCGTCGACATGGTCACGGTGGTGACCGAAGGCATCTTCAGCTACTGCGGATTGAAGATCAAGATCGACACCGACCGCTATCTCGGGCCCGAGCAGGCCGCGGTACGCGTCGATGGCGAGCAGGTCGGGCATGTCACTACCGCCGAGTACGGGTCGCAGATGCTCGCGCTCGGCGGCGTGCGGCACCTGACCGGCGGCAGCAAGAAGGAAGGCAACGTCACCTGCGAGGCGATGCTCAAGCTCGCGAACAAAGATGCCGTCGAACTCGCCGTCGACGGCGGCTCGAAGGTGCTGGTGCAGGCCGGCACCGCGCCCGTCGTCAACGGCGAGCACGAGGAACGCATGCGCGTGGGCTGCGGCTCGGCGACGATCGGCATCTTTGCGAGGCAGTGGTTCGGGCACTGCGACGAAGTGATCGTCGTGGACGATCACATCACCGGCGTGCTCACCGAGCATCAGGCCGGGCGCTTTCTCGACATGCGTCCCGGAGGGATCCGCGTGCGCGGGCGAAAGTCCACGCCGGGGCGCTACTTCAAGGTCGCCGAGCCCGGAATGGGCTGGGGCGGCACCAACATCACCGAGCCGCTGTCGATCATCGAAAAGATCGACCCGAAGATCGCGTGGCCAGGCATGCGCCTGCTGATGGTCTCGACCACCGGAGAGGATGCGGCGTGGTTCGTGCTCGATGCAGACCTCAAGCCGCAGCCCGCCGCAATGCCGGATGCCGTGAAGCGGGTCGTCGAGCGGATCGCGGAGAACTGCGAGCCCGCGATGTGCAGCGTCCTTTTCATGGGCGGTGCCGGCGGGTCGCTACGCGCGGGCGTCACCGAAAACCCGGTGCGGCTCACGCGCTCGGTGAAGGATCTTTTCACTCGGGTGACCTGCGGCGGCGCACCGGTGTATGTCTGGCCCGGCGGCGGCATCACCGTCATGGTCGACGTGCTGCGCATGCCGGACAAATCCTTCGGCTACGTTCCGACCCCGGCGCTGGTGCTGCCGATCGAATTCACGATGACGCGCGACGTCTATGCGGAAATGGGCGGCCACGTGCAAAACATCGTGCCGCTCGAGGAGGTTCTTCGCACCACATGGCACGAGGTGCGGACCGCATGAACGGTCCGGCAAACGCTCGTTTGCCCGACGGAAGGCTGCATTTGCAGCACGGGCCGATCGATCTGGTGATCGAGGCGTTCGGGGAGCGGGAGGAAGTCGAAGCTGCGTACCGGCAGGCGTGGGACCGGTTTCAGGACATTCTGCAGACGCTCGTCGATGAGCTTGCGATGCTGCGCGCACCGGTCGGGCCTGCGTATCCGCTCGTGCGCGGGCCGGTCGCGCGGCGCATGGTCGCCGCAGTCTGGCCGCATCGGGCGGTGTACGTGACCCCAATGGCGGCGGTTGCCGGCGCTGTGGCGGACGAGATGCTGTGCGCGCTCCTGCGCGGCCGACGGCTCTCCAGGGCATACGTCAATGACGGAGGCGACATCGCGCTGCACCTTGCGTCGGGGGAGCAGTTCATGGTCGGCGTGGTTGACGAACCGCGGCAGCCTTCGATCGATGCCACCGTGGCGATCGGCTTCCATGACCCGGTGCGTGGCGTGGCGACCTCCGGTTGGCGCGGACGTTCGCAATCGCTTGGCATCGCCGATGCAGTGACGGTATTGGCTGCGGACGCTGCGGGCGCGGACGCCGCAGCGACCCTGATCGCCAATGCAGTGAATGTCGATCATTCCGCGATCCGGCGCCTGCCGGCCCGTGCGGTGAAGGAAGATTCGGACCTGGGGAACCTGCTGGTGACCGTCGAGGTCGGAAAGCTGCCGAAGGAGGTGGCCGAACAGGCGCTCGAATCCGGTCTTGCCGAAGCGCACCGAATGCAGGCCCGCAGCCTGATCCACTCCGCCTATCTCGCTTTGCAGCAAGAAACACGCGTCGCCGCAAATGATGCGCTAATCTATCGCCTTCAAGAGGATCTGCCGTGTCGCGCCTGACCAGTTTCTTCCTTCTCGCGATCTGCCTCGGCGCCGCGCATGCGAACGAGGAGATCGCCAGGCGGGTTCAGGGCAACTGGCTGATCACCACCCCGGAAAACCTTCGCACCTGGGTGCTGGAGGTGAAAAAGCACAAGCAGGACCAACCGGGCCGAGTGGAGTTCTACGGCTACTACGGGCCGACCGGCGAGCGGTTCCCGACCGCGCTCGATGTGGTCTATTCCACCGATGTCCCGGTGCCCACCTTCACCGCTTCGATCGGCGGCACGAGGATCGAGGCGAAACAGGAAGCCGAGAACCTCTTTTCCGGCAGCATCATCACATCGCGGGGCAGCTACCCCGTCCGGCTCGAGCGCCTCGGCGAGGACGAGATCGGGAAGCGCAGGCTGAACATTCCTCCGCTGCACAAGGGCGCGAAGCTCGAGTTCATCTACCTCAGCACCAACGACTGCCCCTATTGCGCCCAATGGGAATCGCGCAGCAAAGGCGAACTGCTGGCCTCGCCCGAAGGCAAGGCGGTCCGCTTCGTCGAGGTGAAAGGCGACACCCTGCGCCTGCCGATCCTGGAGAAACACTTCCCCGAGGAGCATAAATGGGTGTCTAAACAGATCGGTCCGAGCCGTGGCGTGCCGCGCTTTCTGCTCGCCATCGACGGCAAAATCATGCTGAACGCCTTCGGCACCGGCGGCTACTCGGACGTTTTCCTGCCCGCGCTCAGACAGGTCATCGCGCGCCGCGACGCTGGTTCCTGAGACCGGCTTTGCGCTAACATCGTCTGCATCAGACCAAGGGGAGTACCACAATGAAAATAGCGCCCATCCTTACCGCCGGCCTGCTCTCACTCACCGCGAGCACCGCAGTTGCCCAGGTCAAGGTCGGCGAACTGAACAGCTACAAGACCTTCCCCGCCTTCCTCGAACCGTACAAGAAAGGCTGGCAGCTCGCGCTCGACGAAATCAACGCCTCCGGCGGACTGCTCGGCCAGAAAGTCGAGGTCATCTCGCGCGAGGACGGCGGCACGCCGGGCGACGCGGTGCGCGTCGCCGAGGAACTGCTGGCGCGCGAAAAGGTGAACCTGATCATGGGCACGTTTGCCTCGAACGTCGGCTTGGCCGTTTCGAACCTCGCGGCACAGCGCAAAGTCCTGTTCGTCGCCGCCGAGCCGCTCACCGACAAGATCGTCTGGGAGAACGGCAATCGCTACACCTTCCGGGTCCGCCCTTCCACCTACATGCAGACCGCGATGCTGATTCCCGATGCGGTGAAACTCAACAAGCAGCGCTGGGCGATCGTGTATCCCAACTACGAATATGGCCAGTCGGCCACCCGCTGGTTCAAGGAACTGCTGGCGAAGGCC
>JBGOTT010000170.1:0-8668 GCA_041476585.1 Gammaproteobacteria bacterium
AGCGGCACCCAGGCGGCCCGGGAAGCGGGGAACATGGTGGACCTCGACTCCAACCCGACGAAACTCATCGAAGTGGTCGAAACCGGCAAGCAGATGCTGATGACGCGCGGCGCGCTCACCACGTTCTCGGTCGCCAATGACGTCGCGAAGTACTTCGCCATCATTCCGGCGGCGTTCGCGAGCACCTACCCTGAGCTCGGAGTGCTCAACATCATGGCGCTCGCGACTCCGCAATCGGCGATCCTGTCCGCGGTGATCTTCAATGCGCTCGTCATCGTCGCGCTGATTCCGCTCGCACTCAAGGGGGTCGCCTATCGCCCGGTCGGCGCCGCGACCGTGCTGCGCGACAACCTGTTCATCTACGGCCTCGGCGGCGTCATCGTGCCGTTCATCGGCATCAAGGCGATCGACCTCCTGCTGGTCGCCGTCCGACTGGCCTGAGGAATATTTAGGAGAACACCATGCTGCAAGTCACACTACAAAGCGTGCGTATGCTGGTCGCGATGACCGTGATCCTCGGGGTCGCCTACCCTCTCCTCGTCACCGGCATCGGGCAGGCGCTGTTTGCCGGTCAGGCCAATGGCAGCCTCATCGTCGAAGGTGGCAAAGCGCGCGGCTCCGCGCTGATCGGCCAGCCGTTTTCGGACCCGAAGCATTTCTGGAGCCGCGCTTCGGCCACCTCGCCGATGCCTTACAACGGCGGTTCTTCCTCGGGGTCGAATCAGGGGCCGACCAATCCGGCGCTCAAGGAGGCGGTCGAGGGCCGCGTGAAGGCGCTGCGCGAGGCAGGTGGCGATGCAGCGAAACCCATCCCGGTGGATCTCGTGACCGCCTCCGGCAGCGGGCTCGACCCGCACCTCTCGCCCGCGGCGGTCGAGTATCAGCTCGCGCGCGTTGCGAAGGCGCGCGGCATGGGCGAGGACAGTCTCCGCGCCCTGGTCGCGAAGCACACCGAAGGCAGGCAGTTCGGCTTTCTCGGCGAGCCGCGCGTCAACGTTGTCACGCTCAATCTGGCGCTCGACGCTGCGTCGCGCCCTTAGCCTCGCAAGTGCTTAGAGATAGCGCCACTATTTAAAGGGGAGTTGATTGCCATGCGTAAAACCCTTCTTGTCACTTCGCTGCTCGCTGCTTTGGGGGCGCCCGCTGTCTCAAATGCGCAGACGGCGCCGGCCGCGGACAAACCCGCTGCTGCGCCAGAAGCAAAATCGCCGCACACGATCACCGGCAATGTCGGGTTGGTCAGCCAGTACGTCTTCCGCGGCCTGTCGCAGACCAACGGCACGCCGGCCATCCAGGGCGGGCTCGACTATTCGCACGCTTCCGGCTTCTATGCGGGAACCTGGCTGTCGAATATCTCCTGGTACACCGACCAGAACGCCAACATCGCCTCTGCACCCGTGTCACTGGCGTCCCCTGGAAGCGTGGGAGCGCCCTACACGCCCAATCGCAGCAATGCGGCCAGCCTCGAGTGGGATTTCTACGGCGGTTACAAGGGTAGTTTCGCCGGAGACTGGACATACGACATTGGGGCGCTGCGCTACTACTACCCCGGACGCTTTGAGAACGTGGGCGCCTATCGGAACCCGGATACGACCGAAGTCTATGGCGCGATCGGCTACAAGTGGGTCTCGCTGAAATACTCCAAGGCGATAAGCACCTATACCTTCGGCGTCAACGAGTCCAAGGGAGCGAGCTATCTCGACTTGTCGGCATCGGCGCCCTTGGGTGAAAGCGGCTTCACCCTGTTAGCTCACGTCGGCCGCCAGGAATACCCGGGCAATGCCAACGTCGGCTACTGGGGCGCGTCGGGCGGCAACAACAACTTCTTTGACTATACCGATTACAAGCTGGGTCTAACCAAGGACTACTTCGGCTTTGCCTTCGGCGCTGCCTGGACCTACGCCAATAGCCGGAACGCCGCGCCCGACGGGCAAACCACGGCGTACATGAACGCGTTCGGCAACAACATCGGCCGCAACCGCTTTGTGCTGTCGGTAAGCAAGACCTTCTGAGGCGTTGAGGGTCTTTCGGTCAGCAAGTCATTCTAAGAGCTGGCCCAAGAGTTTTACCCGATTTTTACGCGGGAATCGCCAAGTTTTATCCGATTCTTGCGCGGGAATCCCCACACTGATCTCCTGACGCCGGTTTCGGCGGAAGGAGATCAGATGACCACACTTCAAGCAGTCTTTGCAGGGGTCGCGCAACGCACGGCCAAAGCCCGCGATCGCGACCGGATCCGGGCATTTGCGCGTACTGCGCTCGGGATAGGCCTTGTCGTCGCCCTGCTCGTCGCGGGCATCGCGCTTCGCGCGCTCGTGTACGTACGGCTGTCCTGACAGCCATGGCCAGCACCAATCGCCACGTTCAGGAGCCCGGCCGCTGTTTCGGCATCGACGCGGACGACGGGCGCGCCGCAGTCCTGGTCGAACGTCGTGGCATCGAATCGCGCGCGGCAGAGTGGTATCCCCTCGACGAGCGCGGCCTCGACGCGCTTGCCGAGCGTGTCACGCGCTGCGGCGAACCCGCGAGGGTTTGCGTGAGCTCGCGGGGAGCTCGCTCGCTCGATGTCGCCGGACGGATGATTAGGTCACCGCAGGTGGAGCTTCTGCTTCTGTTCGAGCGCAACCGCCCCGCATGCGTGGGCGCGGCCGCGCACGAGGGGCATGCCGGCGAACTCGCGAGGAGCGCGCAACGTGCCCCCTGATGGCATGCCAATGCTTGCCCCGGCGGATTCCCTGCCATCGCCGCGGCGCGCGGATCGCGTCGTGGTTCACTGCTGCCCCGTCTGCACTGCGCTGCATGAGGTCTGCGCACCGCGCGCGGAGCTCGCCTACGGCAGGCAGGTCTGCTGCAGTCCCGATTGCGAGGGCGAGCGCCGGCGCCGGGCAAGAGGTGCCCGCCGGAGAATCGTCGCCGCGTGACGCGACTAAGAAGGAGCGATCATGAACGATATTCCGGCAATTCTGTTTGCGGGACTTTTCGCGCTCCCTCTGCTGTGGCACGCGATTGCCCAGCTCTTATCCTGAATTGTCATCGACCGGCGCGTAGTTGCAGTCGGGGTGAATGGATGCGGTAAAGTGCGCGCATGAGCGCTCCGCGCCCCGACCCCGACGCGCTGCTCGCGCGCGTCAAGCGCGAGGAGTCCCTGGAGGGACGCGGCAGGCTCAGGATCTTCTTCGGCGCCTGCGCCGGCGTCGGCAAGACCTACGCGATGCTCACCGCCGCGCGCGCGGAAGCGGCGCGCGGCACCGACGTGGTCATCGGCGTGGTCGAGACCCACGGGCGCGGCGACACCGCGGCGCTTGCCGAAGGCCTGGAGCGCCTGCCGCTGCGGCAAATCGAGCGCCAGGGAGCGACGCTCACCGAGTTCGACCTCGACGCCGCGCTCGCGCGCAAGCCGGGACTGATCCTGGTCGACGAACTGGCGCACACCAACGCGCCGGACTCGCGCCACCCGAAGCGCTGGCAGGACGTCGAGGAACTGCTTGCGGCCGGCATCAATGTCTATACCACCCTGAACGTCCAGCACCTCGAAAGCCTGAACGACGTGGTAGGGCAGGTGACCGGCGTGCGGGTCTGGGAAACGCTGCCGGACAAGGTGTTCGAGCAGGCCGACGAAGTCGAGCTGGTGGACCTTCCGCCCGAGGACCTGCTCGAGCGGCTCGGTGAAGGCAAGGTCTACCTTGCCGAGCAGGCGACGCACGCCGCCGACAATTTTTTCCGCAAGGGCAACCTGATCGCGCTGCGCGAGCTTGCGCTGCGGCGCACCGCCGAGCGGGTCGATGCCCAGATGCGCGATTACCGGGAGGAAAAAGGCATCGGCGTCTCGTGGCCCGTCACCGAGCGCTTGCTCGTCGCCGTCGGCCCGGGCGAAGAAGGCGAGCACCTGGTGCGCGCCACGCGGCGCATGGCGGCCGGCATGGGAGCGGTTTGGACCGCGCTCTACGTCGAGACCCCCGCCCTGCTGCGCCTGCCCGAAGCCGAGCGCGACCGGATCCTGCGCACGCTGCGGCTGGCCGAAGAGCTGGGCGGCAAGAGCGTGGTGGTGGGCGGCGGCGATGTGGCCGGCGAGGTGCTCGGCTTCGCGCACGCGCAGAATGTCACGCGCATCGTGATCGGCCGCCCCAAGCGGCGCGGCTGGCGCGGATGGATGGTCGGTTCGACCGCCGACCGCATCATCGCCGGCGCCGACGACATCGATGTCGCTCTGGTCAGCACCGGGGGAAAACACGCCATTCTTGCCGCGGGAATGATCGTGCGCTCGCGCGACGCGCTCGGCATCGAGAGCCCGGGGAAGCGCCGCTGGCCGCGCTATGTCGGCGGCGCCGCGATACCGGCTGCCATCACCATCGTCGGCGCCGCAATGCACGGACGGTTCGAACTGTCCAATATTGTCATGATATACCTGCTCGGAGTCGTCATCGTGGCGATCCGGCTCGGCCGGGGACCGTCGATCCTGGCGGTGGCGCTCTCGGTGGCCACCTTCGATTTCTTTTTCGTTCCTCCTTACTTTAGCTTCGCGGTATCCGACACCGAGTACCTGATCACGTTTGCGGTGATGCTCGTCGTCGGCCTGGTCATCAGCACGCTCGCCGGGCGGGTGCGACTGCAGGCGAAAATTGCCGGCTACCGCGAACAACGCGCCTCCGCGCTGTACGACATGAGCCGCGAAATGGCGGCGACGGAGAAGCTGGTGGAAATCGTCCGCATCGCCGTGCGGCACGTGTCAGAGGTGTTTGCGAGCCAGGCCGCAGTGCTGCTGCCGGATGCGAAAGGGCGCGTGCAGCACCCGCGCGGCGAAAGCGTCGCGGGCTCGCTGCACGGCGCCGACCTCGGGATTGCGCAATGGGTGTACGACCACACGCAGCCGGCAGGGCTGGGCACCGACACGCTCGCGGGGACCGACACGCATTTCGTTCCGCTTGCGACGCCGACCGGCCCGGTGGGCGTGCTCGCACTGCTGCCCGCGAATGCCCGCCGCGTCTTCGTCCCCGAACAACGCCGGCTGCTGGACACGTTTGCCGCGCTGATCGCGATCGCGATCGCGCGCGCGCAGCTCGCCGAAGAGGCGCGCGCCGCGCAACTCGCGGCGGAAACCGAAAGGCTCCGCAACGCGCTGCTGGCGGCGATCTCGCACGAATTGCGCACGCCCCTGGCGACGATCGTGGGCGCCTCCTCAAGCCTCGCCGAACAGTCCGAAGCGATGGGTCCAAGCGCCCGCAGGGAACTCGCGCAGAGCATCGCGGAAGAGGCGCGGCGCATGAGCGAAGTGGTCGCGAAGGTCCTCGATCTCGCGCGGCTGCAGGCCGGGGCCACCCGCGTCAATGCCGACTGGCATCCCGTGGAGGAAGTGGTCGGCAGCGCGCTTTCGCGTCTTGCCGGCCGGTTGGCGAAACACAAGGTGACCACGCGCCTGCCCGAGGCGGCCATGCTGGCACGATTCGATGCGGTGCTGATCGAGCAGGTGTTGGTCAACCTTCTTGAGAACGCTGCCAAGTACACGCCTTCGGGCAGCAGCATCGACATTGCCGTCGAGCCGCGTCGCGATGAGATCGAGTTCACCGTCGTCGACGACGGACCCGGATTGAAACCCGGCGAGGAGAAGAAAGTGTTCGACAAATTCCACCGCGGCCTGCCGGAATCCTCGCCCGGAGGCGCGGGACTCGGGCTCGCGATCTGCAAGGCGATCGTCGAGGCGCACGGCGGGCGGATCTGGGCCGAAAATATTCCCGCCGGCGGCGTGATGTTCCGTTTCACCGTTCCGCAAGCTGACGAACCGCCGCCCGCCCTGGACGCCGAGGAGCCGGCGTGACGAGCGAGCGTCCCGTGGTGCTGGTGATCGAGGACGAGCCGCAGATCCGGAAGTTTCTGCGCGCTTCGCTGGACGCGCAGGGCTTTTCGGTCGAGGAGGCCGAGACCGGAGAACGGGGATTGGTGATGGCGGCAAACCGCAGGCCCGAAGCCATCGTTCTCGATCTCGGGCTGCCGGATCTCGACGGCGTGGAAGTCATCCGGCGCCTGCGCGAATGGAGCCGCGTGCCGGTCATCGTACTCTCGGCGCGCAGCCAGGAGGACGACAAGATCCGCGCACTCGATGCGGGCGCCGACGATTACGTGATCAAGCCCTTCGGCGTCGGCGAGCTGCTCGCGCGCCTGCGCGTAGCGCTGCGCCATGCCGCAACCGTCGACGGGGCTGGGGCGTCGGCGGCGATCGAGGCGGGCGAACTGAGGATCGATCTGGCGGAGCACCGCGTCACCGTCGCGGGCAAGGAAGTTCACCTGACGCCGACCGAGTATCGCCTGCTCGCGGAGCTGGCCAAGCACGCCGGCAAGCTGCTGACGCAGCGGCACCTGCTGAAGGAGGTTTGGGGCCCGGGCTACGTGGAGCGGCCCCACTACCTGCGCATCTACATGGCCAACCTGCGCCGCAAGCTCGAAGCCGACCCGACGCAGCCGCGGCGGCTGCTGACGGAGACCGGCGTAGGCAACAGCTTCGTCCTCGAGTCAGCTGCGAAGGCGATGCTGCTGACCCTGGTCAGCTTCTATCTGCTGATCACCATCGCCATCGGCCTGTGGGCCGCCAGGCGCGTCAAGAATACGGCCGATTTCGCGATCGCCGGCCGGCACCTGCCGCTCGTCATGATCGTCACGACGACCTTCGCCACCTGGTTCGGGTCCGAGACCGTGTTGGGCATTCCGGCGAAGTTCGTGAGCGGCGGCCTGAACAGCGTCGTGGAAGACCCGTTCGGCGCCGGCACCTGCCTGATCATTGTGGGCCTGTTCTTCGCCGGCAAGCTCTACAAGATGACGCTGCTGACGATCAGCGATTACTACCGGGAACGCTACGGCCGCAGCGTGGAAGTGGTGTGTTCGCTGATCATCATCTTGAGCTACCTCGGCTGGGTGTCGGCACAGATCACCGCGCTGGGCCTGGTGTTCAACGTACTGTCGGCCGGCGCGATCAGCGTACCGATGGGCATGATCATCGGCACGGTCTCGATCCTCGCCTACACGCTGTTCGGCGGCATGTGGTCGGTGGCCGTCACCGACTTCGTCCAGATGATCGTCCTGGTGAGCGGCCTGTTCATCCTGGCGGTGTTCGCGGGCCACCAGGCCGGCGGTGCCGACAAGGTCATCGCCCTCGCCACCAGCAGGGAAATGTTCACGTTTCTGCCCGAGCCGAAGTTTCACGACATCGTGTTCTTCTTCGCCGCGGCCATCACGATGATGCTGGGCTCGATTCCGCAGCAGGACGTGTTCCAGCGCGTCATGTCGGCCAGGGACATCAACGCCGCCACCCGGGGCCCGGTGATCGGCGGCATCTGCTACATCCTGTTCGCGTTCGTGCCGATGTTCCTCGCGACGAGCGCGCTGATCATCATGCCCGAGCAGGCCGCCGCGCTGCTCAGGGACGACCCGCAGAAGGTGCTGCCCACGCTGGTGCTCGAAAGGATGCCGTTCATCATGCAGGTGCTGTTCTTCGGCGCGCTGCTCTCGGCCATCAAGTCCACCGCGTCGGCAACGCTGCTGGCCCCATCGGTGACCTTCGTAGAGAACATCTGGCGCCAGTTCCGCCCGCACCAGGGCGACCGGAAGGAACTGCTGACCATGCGCATCACCGTGCTGGTGTTCAGCGCGTGTGTGTGCGCCTACGCCATCGCCTCGCAAGGCACTCCGATTTACGAAATGGTGTCGGGTGCGTATCAGGTGACGCTGGCCGGCGCATTCGTGCCGCTCGTTGCGGGCCTGTACTGGAGGCGCGCAACCACCCAGGGAGCGATCTTCGCGATCGTGCTCGGCATCCTGTCGTGGTTGCTGTTCCTGGCTACACCGGCCGGCAAATCATTTCCGCCGCAACTGGCCGGGGTGCTGATGGCACTCGCGGGCATGTGCATCGGCTCGCTCGGGCCGCAGGCAGTGAAAAATCGCCACGCTTCGCACCACCCTCTCGCGGGTATGCCGGCGGATCGGGCCGCGCCCGGCTGACGATACCGAGCGCGCGTCGCTTCTGCGATATAACTAGCTGATTATTAAAGGTGGGCAATTGCCCATCTTTAGTATTCTGAATCTTGTGGTTGCCTTCCCACGCTTTCGACCGTACCGTTTGCGGCGCAAGGAGACGGCATGGTAACCATCGCCCGATCGGACGGTACGCTGCTCGACAGCATCTCCGAGTTCTGCCGCGACAGCCGCATGGCGGAGTCGACCTTCGGCCGGCACGCGGTCAACGACGGAAAATTCGTCGCGCGGCTGCGCGACGGCGCGCGCATCACCCCCGAGACGCTCGAGCGCGTCAACGCGTTCCTCGCGCAGCGCGGTGGGAAGCCGCGCGCCGCGCCACCGGAATTGCGGCCGCTGATCCGGGTGGCCGGCCGCGCGGTCGCGAAGGCCGCGGCGCCCGATGAAGGCGCGCCGTCGCGCAATTTTCGCTTCTTCGACAACCGCCAGAAGTACCTGCTGTTCGTCAACACCTGCAGCGAGAAGGAGGTGATCGCGCGGCGCGTCGGCATGGAGCTCGCCCACATCCACCCTCGCCCGCCCTCGATCCGCATCTTCGACGCCGGCATGGGCGACGGCTCCGTGCTCACACGGGTGATGCGCGAGATGCACCGGCGCTTTCCGACCCGGCCGTTCTACATCGTCGGCAAGGAGATCAGCCTCGAGGACG